>VBBY01000146.1 GCA_005881595.1 Betaproteobacteria bacterium
GCATGTGGAAGGAATTGCGCTCGCTCGTGACGATGCCCGCGGCGTCCTGGCCGCGGTGCTGCAGCAGGAGCAGCCCGTCGTACAGCGGCTGGTTGACGGGCGAGCGTGCGACGATGCCGAGAATCCCGCACATCGGATCTAGCTGTCCCGGGTGTGGTTAAGGGTCAATGATATCGCAAGCGCTCGGCGAACGCGGGCGGCAGCCAGGGCTTGAGCTGGATCACCGTCTGCGCGAGGGAATGGCCCATTACGGAATCGGTCCAGAATGCCTTGCGCGGCAGCGGGGTCAACCCCGCGAGCATGGCGAATGCAACGAGGACCACGAGGCCGCGAACCAGACCGAACAGGGCGCCGAGCCACCGGTCGAGGTGATGCAGGCCGACGACCTTGACGATCCTCGTAAACAGCGTCGTAGCTAGGGTGGCGACCACCAGAGTCCCGACGAATACCAGGAGGAACGCAATCAGCACTCGGACCTCCGGGCGCATGGCGGCGGGAAACGCCTCGGCAAGAGGTGCGGTGAGCAGGTTGGCGGCGAAAAACGCCAGCACCCAGCCGGCAAGGGAAAGCACCTCGTGCACCATCCCGCGCCAGGCACCCCAGCCGATCGACAGCAGCAGCACGACGATGACGGCGATGTCGAGCCAGCTCATCCGGACCTGGTGGTCACCGTGCCGGGTTGCAGGCCGAGCCCCTTCAGCTGCTCGAGCGCTTTCTCCGCCGCGTCTTTCGTCGGGAACGGGCCCGCGCGCACGCGGGTGAGGTTGCCTTTCACAGCTTCGGTGTAGTAGGGAATCTTGGCGGCGGCAAGCTTTGCGAGCACGCCGTCCGCGTTTGCAAAGGCGCCGACCTGCACGACGAATTCCTTTTCACTCGCCTGCTTCTTCGCCGGGGCCGGCTTCGGCTTGGGGGCGAAAGCGGTCTCGTTTTCGCCGGGGATCCTCACGCTGACCGGCGGGGCGGCCTCGCGCGGCTCAGGATCGAACACCATCGGCAGCACGATCACGGCGAGCAGCACCAGCGCCACCGCGCCCACCAGCCGCCTGCGGCCGCGGCGCTTCAGCGTGTCGACGTCCTGAGCTTCAGCCATGCAATGACTTCACCCACGGTAAGGAACGAGCCAAAGACTACGATTTTATCATTCTCATTCGCGCGCTCTTTCGCCGCCGCAAAGGCTTTTTGCGGAGAGTCGTGCAGCTCGAACGGCGCGCTTGCTCCCGTCTGCAGGAAGGCCTTCTTCAGCTCTTCTGCAGTCGCCGCCCGCGGGCCGGAGAGCGAAGCGAAGTGCCAGCGCGTGATGCGCGGCGCCACCTCGCGCAGCACGCCGGCGATGTCCTTGTCGCGCAGCATGCCGCAGACCGCGATCGTCTGCGGCGCGAACCCCGAGGCGGCGAGATTCTGCTCCAGGGTCTTCGCGGCCTGCGGATTGTGCGCTACGTCGAGGATCACCTGCGGGCGCCCGGGAAGGACCTGGAAGCGCCCCGCCAGGACCACCTCGGCAAGGCCGCGCCGGATCTCCTGCATCGCGATGGGCAGCGCCAATGCGTCCAGCGCGCACAGGGCGGCTGCGGCATTGCGCAGCTGCGCTTTGCCGCGCAGCGCCGGGTACGCCAGCCCCGCGCGGCGTCCACCCGGGCCCCAATAGGTCCATTGATTGGTCTCCGCGACATAGCCGAAGTCCTTGCCGACAAGAAGCTTGGAACCCGCCGCCTCCAACACCGAGCGCGGCGCATCGGGTTCGGCGATCACCGCCGGCCGGCCAGCGCGGAAAATTCCCGCCTTCTCGCGACCTATGGCTTCGCGGTCGTTGCCGAGATACTCGACGTGGTCGATCCCCACGCTCGTCAGCACTGCGCAGTCGGCATCGAGCGCATTCACCGCGTCGAGCCTTCCGCCCAGCCCCACCTCGAGCACCGCTGCGTCGAGCTTCCCGCGGGCGAGCAGCCACAAGGCGGCGAGCGTCCCGAACTCGAAATACGTCAGTAGGGTGTGACCCCGGACCTGCTCGACTGCCGCGAACGCCTCGCACAAAGGACTGTCTTCGACTTCAAGACCTGCAATGCGCACGCGCTCGTTGTAGCGCACGAGATGCGGCGACGTGTACAGGCCGGTGCGATAGCCGGCTGCACGCAGGATCGATTCCAGCATGGCGCAGGTCGAGCCCTTGCCGTTGGTGCCGCCCACCGTGATGACCGGGCACGCGAGGCGCACGCCGAGGCGGCCGAGCACTTCGCCTACCCGCTCCAGGCCGAGCGCGATGGCGGCCGGATGCTGCGCCTCGATATGGCGCAGCCAGTCGTCGAGCGACCTCAGGACAGGCTCTCCTCGTAGATGCGGCGCACGGTGTCGATCGTATCCGCGTCGGCGGGACTCTTGTCCGGCCGGTAGCCCTTGACGCGCGCAAAGCGCAGCGCGAGGCCGCCCGGATACTGAGGGCTCTCCTGGACGTCGTTGAAAGCGATTTCCACCACCAGCTCAGGCCGCACCTGCACCGTCCAGTCGTCGCGCCCGGTCTCGCGGGCGAGGAGCTCTTTCGTCTGCCATTCGAGCAGCTCGTCGGTGAGCCCCTTGAAGGTCTTGCCCAGCATGACGAAGCCGCCGGCCGGGTCGCGCGCGCCCAGATGCAGGTTCGACAGCCAGCCGCGCCGGCGCCCGTGGCCCCATTCCGCGGCGAGCACCACCAGGTCGAGCGTATGCGCGCGCTTCACCTTGAGCCAGCCCGCGCCGCGGCGGCCCGCTTCGTAGAGCGCACCGAGCGCCTTCGCCATGACGCCCTCGTGGCCGCGTGCGAGGGCGTCGGCATAGAACGCCGCCGCCTGCGCCTGGTCGGCGGTCACGATGCAGGGGGTGAGGTTTTTCTGCGGAACCGCAGCCTCGAGGGCCTTGCGCCGATCGATGCTTCCTTTGTCGACGAGCGGCTCGCCGTCGCGCAGCAGGCAGTCGAAGAAGAACACCGACAACGGCAGCTCGCCGCGCACCTCCGCCACGTCCAGCTTGCGGCCGAAGCGCCGCATCGTCACCTGGAAGGGATGGGGCTTGCCGTCGGGGCGCAAGGCGATCGCCTCGCCGTCGAGGATCAGCGAGCGCGCGGTCACCGCTCTTGTCACCGCAACGATCTCGGGAACCGCGGCGGTGACATCGTTCAGGTTGCGCGTGAAAACGCGCACCTCGTCGCCCGACTTATGCACCTGCACGCGCGCGCCGTCGAGCTTCCATTCGAGGATCGCCGTGCCGAGCGCGGCCAGCGCCGCCTCCACGTCCTGTGCGGGTTGCGCGAGCATCGGCAGCACCGGTTGCATCAGCCGGATAGAAAAGCGTTCGAGCGCGCTCGCGCCGCCGGTGAGCGCCGCCTCGGCGACCTGCGCGATGCCGCCGGCGACGCTCGCCGCGCGCCGCAGCTCCGCCGCAGGCAGCCCGGCCGCCGCCGCGACCGCCTCCAGCATGACGCCTTCCAGCGCGCCCTGGCGAAGCTCGCCGACGATGAGGCGCGCAAGGAAATCCTGCTCCTCCGCAGTCGCGCGTTCGAACAACTGGGCGAGCCGCTTTTCGCGCCGCGCCGCGGCGCCCTTGCCCTTGATGGCTTTCAACTCGTCGAAGGCCCGATCGACCTCGGGCACTGTCAGGGTAGGAGCCGGCGCAGGCGCGGCGCGCGCCGACTGCAAGCTCGCGTAACCGAGCGACAGCTTTCCCTGCCTGATCTCGCCGCTCAGGTAGGGAATCGCGACGCGGATTTCTTCCGGCTCGAGACGCCCGAGGCAAGCGGCCAGCTCGCGCAGCTTGGCGAGCCGGCCGGGCGTGCCGGAGACCTGGGTCGACGTGCGCACCACGTCGGAAAGCAGCGTCACGCCACGTTGTCGGCGGACTGCCCCTGCAGGAGGGAGAGGATGCCGTGGAGCTTGTCGCGCAGCTGGCGGCGGTCGACGATCATGTCGATGGCGCCCTTCTCCAGCAGGAACTCGGCGCGCTGGAAGCCCTCGGGCAGCTTCTGCCGCACGGTCTGCTCGATCACCCGCGGGCCGGCAAAGCCGATCAGCGCCTTGGGTTCTGCGATCACCACGTCGCCGATCATCGCGAAGCTCGCGGAGACGCCGCCCATCGTCGGATCCGTCAGCACCGATATGAACGGCAGCCTGCGCTCCGCGAGGTCGGTGAGGGCGGCGGTGGTCTTGGCCATCTGCACCAGCGAGAGCAGCCCTTCCTGCATGCGGGCGCCGCCGGAGGCGGTGACGCAGACGTACGGCAGCTTCTGCTCGATGGCGACCCGCACGCCGCGCACGAAGCGCTCTCCGACCACCGATCCCATCGAGCCGCCCATGAAATCGAACTCGAAGGCGGCGCAGACCACGCCGAGCGCCTTGATCGAGCCCTGCATCACCACCAGCGCGTCGCTCTCGGCGGTCTGCTCCTGCGCCTCGCCCAGCCTCTCGGTGTAGCGGCGCGAGTCCTTGAACTTGAGCGTGTCGACGGGAAGCACCTCGGCGCCGATCTCGAAGCGCCCGTCGGCGTCGAGCAGCGCATCGAGGCGCGGCCGCGCGCCGAGGCGCTCGTGGTGCCCGCACTTCGGGCACACATTGAGGTTTTTCTCGAGGTCAGTGCTGTAGAGCACCGCGTCGCAGGCCGCGCACTTGGTCCACAGGCCCTCGGGGACCGTCTTGCGCATGCCGGGGCCGGTGCGCTGGATCTTGGGAGGAAGGAGCTTCTGGAGCCAGCTCATGCGTCCAGCGCCTGCCGTATGGGTTTCAGAAGAGCTTTCACCCTGGACGTAGAATCGTGGGGTCCCGCCGATTCAATCTCCTGGATGATGCGGCTGCCGATCACCACTGCGTCGGCGGTCGCGGCGACGCGGCGCGCCGACTCGGCGTCGCGGATGCCGAAGCCCACTCCGATTGGCAGGCGCGTAGCCGCGCGGATCTTTGGAATGCGCGCCGCGACATCCGACAGGTCGATGTGCGAAGCGCCGGTCACGCCGCGCAGCGAGACGTAGTACAGGTAACCGCTGCCGATCCGCGCCACCTCCTCGATGCGCTTTTCAGTGGAGGTCGGCGCAAGAAGAAAAACCGGGTCGATGCCGTTCTTCTTCGCCAGAGCGGAGAATTCCAGGCACTCCTCCGGCGGGTAGTCGACGACGATGACGCCATCGATGTCGGCGGCCTTCGCCTTTTCGAGAAAGCTTGCGCTGCCCATCGCTTCAACCGGATTGGCGTAACCCATGAGGACGATCGGCGTCGCGGCGTCGTGTTTTCGAAATTCAACGACTAACTTCAATACATCCGAAAGACCGATGCCGTGCTTCAGCGCTCGCTCGCCCGAGCGCTGGATCACCGGGCCGTCGGCCATCGGGTCCGAGAACGGCACGCCAAGCTCGAGAATGTCTGCGCCCGCCTCGACCAGGGCGCGCAGCAGCGGCACTGTAAGAGAGGGATGCGGGTCGCCCGCGGTAATGTAGGGGATCAGCGCCTTGCGCCCGGCGCTCGCCAGGGATGCGAAACGCGCTTGGATGCGCGACATCTCAGAGCTGCAGGCCTGAGCGCTGGGCAACGGTATGCATGTCCTTGTCGCCGCGGCCCGAGAGGTTCACCAGCAGGATCGCCTCCTTCGGCAGGCCGCGCGCCAGCTTGGCGGCATGCGCGAGCGCATGCGCGGATTCAAGAGCCGGGATGATGCCTTCGCAACGGCACAGCTCGTGAAATGCGCCGAGCGCTTCGTCGTCGGTCACCGCGACATATTCGGCGCGCCGGCTGTCCTTCAGCCAGGCGTGCTCCGGGCCGACGCCGGGGTAGTCGAGCCCGGCCGAGATCGAGTGCGTCTCCGTGATCTGCCCGTTCGCGTCCTGAAGAAGGTAGGTACGATTACCGTGCAGCACCCCGGGTTTGCCGGCGCACAGCGACGCCGCGTGCCTGCCGCTCGCCAGGCCTTCGCCCGCCGCCTCGACGCCGATCAGTCTTACCTTCAGATGCTTGATGTATGGGTAAAAAATCCCCATCGCGTTCGAGCCGCCGCCGACGCAGGCGATCACCGCGTCGGGCTGCCGCCCGGCGAGCTCCTGCATCTGCGGGATGCATTCCTCGCCGATCACCGACTGGAAGTCGCGCACCATCATCGGATACGGATGCGGGCCGGCGACCGTGCCGATGATGTAGAAGGTGCGCTCGACGTTGGTGACCCAGTCGCGCATCGCCTCGTTGAGCGCGTCCTTCAGCGTGCGCGATCCCGATTCGACCGGCACCACCGTCGCGCCAAGCAGCTTCATGCGATACACGTTCTGCACCTGGCGCTTGACGTCCTGCGTGCCCATGTACACCACGCATTCCATGCCGTAGCGCGCCGCGACGGTCGCTGCGGCGACGCCGTGCATGCCGGCGCCCGTCTCGGCGATCACGCGCGGCTTGCCCATGCGGCGCGCCAGCAGCGCCTGGCCGATGGTGTTGTTGATCTTGTGCGCGCCGGTGTGGTTCAGGTCTTCGCGCTTGATGTAGATCTGCGCGCCGCCGCAGCGCTCCGACAGCCGCCGAGCGTGGTAGATCGGGCTCGGCCGTCCCACATAGTGCTTGAGCTCGTAGTGAAACTCGGCCTGGAACGCGGCATCGGCGCGCGCGCGCTCATAGGCATCGCGCAGCTCGTCGAGCGCGTGCGTCAGCGTTTCGGCGACGAACGCGCCGCCGTAGGGGCCGAAATGCCCGCGCGCGTCGGGCAAGTCATACATCCGCATTCCTGACCTCTGCAATGAAGGCGGCGATTTTTGCGGCGTCCTTGATTCCCTTCGCCGACTCGACCCCGCTCGAGACATCGACGCCCCAGGGCCGCACCCGGCGGATCGCCTCGGCGACATTGTCCCGCGCCAGCCCGCCCGAAAGGATCACAGGCCGGTCGCGTGCGGCGGGCACCAGCGACCAGTCGAAGCTCTCGCCCGCTCCGCCGTACTCCTCGACGTGGCTGTCGAGCAGCCAGGCCGCGGCAGCGGAAAACGGGCGCAGGTATTTTAGCAAATCGATCCCCTGCCTCACGCGGCAAGCCTTGACCCAGGGCACGCCGAACTGCGCGCAGAACTGCGGCGCCTCCTCGCCGTGGAATTGCAGCATCGCGGGCCGTACCCGGCCGATCACCTGCGCCACCTGCGCCGCGTCCGGGTTGACGAACAGCGCAACGGTCTGCACGAAGGGAGGCAGCGCATCGCGCACCTCGAGCGCGCGCTCGACGCTCACAAAGCGCGGGCTCGGCGGGTAAAACACCAGCCCGATGGCATCGGCGCCTGCCTCGGCCGCCGCGCACGCGTCCTGCCGCCGCGTGATACCGCAGATCTTGACGCGGGTTCTCATTGGGGCAGTCCCCATTTCGCGTCGTACTCCACGGCCTCCAGGCAAAGTCCTTCCGGCGCGAAGGTCGGCGCCGCTCGCGCACGATTGCGCGACTCGAGCACGTCCCTCACCCAGGGCGCCGGATGCTTGCCGTTGCCGACATAAACGAGCGTGCCGACGATGTTGCGCACCATGTGATGCAGGAACGCGTTCGCCCGCAGCACGAAATCGATGCGCTCGCCGCGGCGCTCGATGTCGAGAGAATGCAGGGTGCGCAGCGGCGACTTGGCCTGGCACTCCGCCGAGCGGAACGCCGAGAAATCGTGCTCGCCGACGAGCAGCGCGGCGGCCTCGCGCATCGCGTCGACGTCGAGCGGCAGGTGAGTCCAGCCGACGTGGCTCGCGGCGAGCGCCGGCCGCACCGGACGATTGAGAAGCGCGTAGCGGTAGGTACGGCTCACGGCGCTGTAGCGTGCATGGAAGGACGGGTCGACCTGCTGCGACCATAACACCGCGACGCCGTCGGGCAGCAGCGCGTTCACCCCGCGAACCCAGGCAGACAGGGGTCGGGACGCGAGGTCATCGAAGTGCACCACCTGCCCGCGCGCGTGCACGCCGCGATCGGTCCTGCCGGCGCAGGTCACTCCGACCGGCCCGCCGGCGATTGCGCCGAGAGCCGGCTCGAGAGCGTCCTGCACGGCGCCTCCGCCGGGCTGCGTCTGCCATCCAAGAAAGCGGCTGCCGTCGTATTCGAGTCCCAGGGCTATGCGCATAAAGCAAAAAGCCGCGGTCGCTGGCGCCGCGGCTTTTTTTCAGTTCAGCGGGGCGGTGTACGGCGGATGCTAACCCAGCTTGGCCAGCAACTGCTGCGCCTGGCCCTTCTGCACGCTGTCGCCGTCCTTCAGCACCTCGTTGAGCAGCTCCCGCGCGCCGTCCTTGTCTCCCATCTCCTCGTACGCCTTGGCGAGATCGAGCTTGGTGGCGACTTCCTGCCATTTCGGATCGGTGCCGGACGGAGAACCGCTCGGCTCGCCCGCAAGGCCCAGGTCCAGGCTGATGGAAGACAGGTCCATCGGCGCCGCGGTCTTGTCGGGTTCGGGCTTTTTCTCCTCCCCGCCGAGGTCCAGGCTGATGTCGAAATCCAGACCGCCGTTTGCGGACGCGGGCATGGCCTCCGCTCCGGGTCCCTTCGCTTCGCTAGTGCCCGTGATGTCCAGATTGAAATCCACGCTGGTGACAGTTCTCTCGCCCAGCCGTTCACCCATGATCAGCGTGCCCCCGGGGCTGAAATCGCTCTTTGCGCTCGCGCCAGCTGCCGCCGCCGGCGCGGCATCGAGGTCGAAGTCCAGCACGCTGGGTGGCCCCGCTTTCGGTTCGTCGATCGAGAACTCGGGCAGGATCGCGGCCTGTTGAGTCGATGTGGCGCTCAGATCGAAATCGAGGTTCGGTGCGGCGGCAGCCGCAGCAGCCGCTGGCACGGCGGCGGGGGCAGCGCCGCCGCCATACAGCCCATTCTGCGGATCGATCGAACGGCCGAGGGCGGCAGCCTTGTCCCATTCCGGACCGGAACCGTTGGTGAGCGACTTGAGCTTGAGCGCCGTCTGCTCGAAGGCCGTGGCGTCGCGCCGGTTGGCGTAGATCTCGAGCAGCTTGGAGTGCACCGCGGTGCGCTTTGCGTCCTTTTGCAGCGCTTCCTTGAGGATTTCCTCGGCCTGCGCGTCGCGGCCGTAGGCCATGTAGACGTCGGCTTCGGCGATCGGGTCGACTTCGTCGGCCTCCATCCCGGCCAGCGGCTGGCTGAGCGAGCCCTGCGAGACGCTCTGCGCCGCCAGCGCAGCGCCGGTTCCGGTCGACGAGCCGGTGGTAGAGGCGGCGCCTAGGACGCTATCTTGAAATCTGGCTTGCGTGGTCTTTTTTTTTCTCCATGTCCATGCGCCGTAGCCGGCGAGCAGCACTACCACGCCGCCCAATCCGGCAAGCGCAATCGGGTTGTCGAGAAACTCGTCGACGATGCTCGGCTCGGGCGGAGGTGGCGTCGGCTTGGGCCGCGGCTTGGCTGCTTGAACCGGGGGCTTTGGCGCCTGCGGCACCGGTTTGGGCGCCACCACAGGGGGCTTTGGTGCCTCGGCTACGGGTTTCGGCGCCTCGGCGACCGGCCTGGGCGCGGCAGGCGCCGGCACGGCGGGCGCAGGCGTGCCCTGCGCTTTTTTCTCCAGCTCGGCCAGCTGCTGGTTCTTCATCTCCAGCAGCTTCTGCAGATCGGTGACGTTCTTTTCCAGATCGGTGACACGGGACTGCGCTTCTTTCAGTGCGCGTTCGCGGGCAACCGCGTCGTCCTCGCGCGCCGCCCGGCTGGCCGGCGCGGCCGGCTTGCTCGGTTCGGCCTTAGACAGCCTGACCTGATCCTGTGGCGCCGCGGCCGGCGCTTCCGGTTTCGGCTCGATCTTGCCTTCGGCTTCGCGCCGGCCGCCCGGCGCTTCGACAGACGTCGACGCCGCCGCGAGACGGCTGCGGTACGCGGCGAAGTCGTCCATGTGAGCTTGCACCAGGCGCTTCGCTTCTTCCGGATCGATCGCGCGGACGGCTTCCGCGCCGGGGATGTCTAGGATCCGCCCGGCGCGCAGCAGGTTGACGTTCTTGCGGATGAACGCAGCCTCGTTGGCGCGGTAGATCGCAATCAGCATCTGGTTGAGGTTCACGCCACGCGGCAGGTTCTGGCGTGCAATTTCGCTCAGCGTGTCGCCCTTCTTGACAGTGACCTTTCCCTCTTCCGCGCCAGCCGGCTCGCCGACTGGCTCCGCTGCGGGCTGCTCCGCTTGCGCCGCTGCGGGCTTCTCTGCTTCCGACGCAGCGGGCTTTTCGGCCTGCGCCTCGGCAGCTGGTGCCGGCTCAGCCGCGGGAGCCGGGACGGACGGCAGCGGCCTAGCTTCTACGGGTGCCCGTACAGGCGCGCGTGCCGGTTCAGGCGCAGGCTGCGCTGCCGGCGCTTCGGCGGGCTTCGGCTCGGGGGCGGCGGCCGGCGTGGCGCGCGCCGCGGGCGCAGCCGCGATCGCCTGCGGCCCCCTGTATTCCGGCGGGTCGAGAAGAACGGTGTACTCGCGCACCAGCCTGCCGGTAGTCCATTGCAGCTCGACCAGAATCTCTAGGAACGGATCGTTGACCGGCTGAGTGGTTCTCACGCGCAACAGCGGGCGGCCGCCGCGACGCTCGATGGCGAACCGCGCCGTGGCGAGCGCCGGATTGAAGTCGATCCCCGCCGCCCTGAACGCGTCTGGGGAAGCAAGGCGCGCCACGAGACCTTCTTCCTCACCCGGCTGCAAGGAGACGATCTCGATCTCGGCATTGAGGGGCTGGCCGAGCGGCGAAATCACGCTCAGCTGGCCCAGCCCGGCCGCATGGACCATCGGACTTGCCAGCCAAAAGGCGGCCGCAATCATCGCAATGGTTATCGATCTACCCACTATTCCCCGCCCCTGGATCGTTGTTCTAAGCGACCAAATAAAATAACATCATGGTCTTAGCTCTGCAAATTCACAAGTTTTCTCAGTTTTCAGGCCTTGAGGCCTGCCTCCAAAAGGATCCGTAGCATCCGGCGGAGGGGCTCGGCGGCCCCCCAAAGCAGCTGATCCCCGACCGTAAAGGCAGCCAGGTAGTCCTCCCCCATCGGCAGCTTGCGCAGCCGGCCCACCGGGACCGAGAGCTTCCCGGAGACCGCCGCCGGGGTCAGTTCGGCGAGCGACGCCTCGCGCCGGTTCGGCACCAGCTTCACCCAGTCGTTGGCTTCCGCGATCATGCCTTCGATTTCATCCAGCGGCAGCGCTCGCCGCAGCTTGATGGTCAGCGCCTGGCTGTGGCAGCGCATGGCGCCGACCCGCACGCAGATGCCGTCCACCGGCACCACTCGGCCATTCCTGTCGAGAATCTTGTTGGTCTCGGCCTGCCCCTTCCATTCCTCGCGGCTCTGTCCGCTACCCAGGTCGCTGTCGATCCATGGCAGCAGGCTCGCGGCAAGAGGGTACTCGAAGTTCGCCTTCGGCAACCCCGGCGAGCGCACCGCCTCGGTAACGGTGCGGTCGATATCCAGGGCGCTGGCGGCAGGGTCTTCCAGCAAGCCCCTGGCGCTTTGCCCGATGCGCGCCATCTGCTCCGCCAGCTCGCGCAGGTGCGCGGCTCCGGCGCCGGACGCCGCCTGGTAGGTCATGACGGTCATCCACTCGATCGCATCGCGCTGGAAGAGGCCCGCCATCCCCATCAGCATCAGGCTCACCGTGCAATTGCCGCCGATGTAGTCCTTGATGCCGGCCGCATGTGCCTTCTTGATGACGGACATGTTGACCGGATCGAGAATGATCACGGCGTCATCCTTCATGCGCAGCGCGCTCGCGGCGTCGATCCAGTAGCCTTTCCAGCCTGCCTTGCGCAACTGTGCATGAACCTCGTTCGTGTAGTCGCCGCCCTGGCAGGAAATAATCACCGGCAGCGCCTTCAGAGCGGCGAGGTCTTTCGCATCCTTGACCGGCGCCGCGTCCTTGCCTATCGACGGGCCCTTGCCGCCGGCCTGCGAGGTCGAGAAAAACACCGGCTCGAAGTGGTCGAAGTCGCGCTCCTCGCGCATGCGCTGCACGAGCACCGATCCGACCATGCCGCGCCAGCCAACGATGCCAACTCTCAACATACGCGCTAGTTTATAGGGCTGCCGCGACCGCGTCGCCCATTTCACCGGTGCCGACCTTGCGGGTTCCGGGTGTGTGGATGTCGGCGGTGCGCAGGCCCTCACCCAGGACTTTTTTCACCGCGGCCTCGATGCGCTCGGCGGCCTGTTCCTGCCCGAGCGAGTAGCGCAGCATCATGGCCGCCGAAAGGATGGTGGCAAGCGGATTGGCCACGCCCTTGCCGGCGATGTCGGGCGCCGCGCCGTGGATCGGCTCGTACAGCCCCTTGCCACTGGCGTCGAGCGCGGCCGAGGGCAGCATGCCGATCGAACCGGTGAGCATCGACGCCTCGTCCGAGAGGATGTCGCCGAACAGGTTCCCCGTGACGATGACGTCGAACTGCCTGGGATTGCGCACCAGCTGCATGGCGCAGTTGTCGACGTACATGTGGGACAGCTCGATGTCGGCATGGCTTTTTGATTCTTCAATGACTACTTCCCGCCACAGCTGCGAAGTCTCGAGCACGTTGGCCTTGTCGACCGAGCAGACCCGCTTCCTGCGCTTGCGTGCCGCCTCGAATGCCACCTTCGCGATACGCCGCACCTCGGACTCGCTGTAGCGCATGGTGTCGAAGCCCTCGCGGCCGCCGTCGCCGGCGGCGCGGATGCCGCGCGGCTCTCCGAAGTAGATATCGCCGGTGAGCTCGCGCACGATCAGGATGTCGAGCCCGGCGACGAGCTCCGCTTTCAGCGCCGAGGCGGCGGCGAGCTGCGGGTGCACCTGCGCCGGGCGCAGGTTGGCAAACAGCCCGAGCTCCTTGCGCAGCCGCAGCAGCGCCTGCTCAGGGCGCTTGGCTCGCGGCAGCCCGTCGTAGCGCGGACCGCCTACCGCGCCGAACAGGATCGCGTCGGCTTCCTTGGCGAGCGAAAGGGTAGCCGGGGGCAGCGGGTCTTCGGCCGCATCGTAGCCGGCGCCGCCGACCGCGGCCTCGCGCATCTCCAGTTTCAAGCCGAGGCGCTGCAGTACTTTGCGCGCCTGGGCAACGATTTCCGGCCCGATGCCGTCACCGGGCAGCAGCGCAAGCTTCATCAGAAATACCAGGGGAACTGGGCTTTGCGCCGCGCTTCGAAGGCGCGGATCTTGTCGGCGTGGCGCAGCGTGAGGCCGATCTCGTCGAGCCCATTCAGCAGGCAGTATTTGCGGAACGCGTCGACCTCGAAGCGCGTGGTCTGCGAGCCGTCGGTGGTAGAGACCGATTGGTTCTCCAGATTCACCACCAGCTTGAATCCGGGAAAGGAGGCGCATTCATAGAACAGGCGATCGACCTCGGCTTCGCTCAGCACCACCGGAAGCAGGCCGTTCTTGAAGCAGTTGTTGAAGAAGATGTCGGCGAACGAGGGTGCGATCACGCAGCGAAAGCCGTAGTCCAACAGCGCCCACGGCGCATGCTCGCGCGAGGAGCCGCAGCCGAAATTCCTGCGCGAGAGCAGGATCGTCGCGCCGCGATAGCGCGGCTGGTTGAGGACGAATTCCGGATCGTGGCGCCAGGCCGCGAACAGCGCCGCCGCGAAGCCGGTGCGCTTGATCGACTTCAGGTGCTCCTTGGGGATGATCTGGTCGGTGTCGACGTTCGCCCGATCCAGCGGCGCGACCAGGCCATCGAGGAGCGTGAACTTCTCCATTTCAGCTCAGCGCCACTGCCGCACGTCGACGAAATGGCCCGCGATCGCGGCAGCCGCGGCCATCGCCGGGCTGACAAGATGCGTGCGGCCGCCTGCGCCCTGGCGTCCTTCGAAATTGCGGTTGGAGGTCGAGGCGCAACGCTCGCCCGGATCGAGCCGATCGGGATTCATGCCCAGGCACATCGAGCAGCCGGGCTCGCGCCACTCGAAGCCGGCATCGCGAAAGACGCGGTCCAGCCCCTCGCGCTCGGCCTGGGCCTTCACCAGCCCGGAGCCGGGGACCACCAGCGCAAGACGCACGTTCGACGCGATGCGCCTGCCCTGCACGACCGCGGCGGCGGCGCGCAGGTCCTCGATGCGCGAGTTGGTGCACGAGCCGATGAATACCTTGTCGAGCTTGACATCGGTGATGCGCGTACGCGGCTTGAGCCCCATGTAGGCGAGCGCGCGCTCCATGCCTTCGCGCTTCGCGCCGTCTTTTTCGCGCTCGGGGTCGGGCACCGCGTCGTCGACGCTGATCACCATCTCGGGCGAGGTACCCCAGGTGACGTGCGGCTTGATCGCGCGCGCGTCGAGCGCGACCTCGCGGTCGAATTTGGCGTCCGGGTCGCTCTTCAGCGTGCGCCAATACGACGCCGCGCGCTCCTGCTCGGCGCCCTTCGGCGCAAGCGGCCGGCCCTTCACGTACTCGATGGTGGTTTCGTCCGCCGCCACCATGCCGGCGCGGGCGCCGGCCTCGATCGACATGTTGCAGACCGTCATGCGCCCTTCCATCGAAAGCGCGCGCATCGTGCTGCCAGCGAACTCGATGGCATGGCCGGTCCCGCCCGCCGTGCCGATGCGGCCGATGACGGCGAGAACCACGTCCTTCGCGGTTACGCCGCGCGCGAGCGCACCCTCGACGCTCACGCGCATGTTCTTCATCTTGCGCGTCACGAGGCACTGCGTTGCGAGAACGTGCTCGACTTCCGAGGTGCCGATGCCGTGCGCGAGGCAGGCAAAGGCGCCATGCGTGCTGGTGTGCGAATCGCCGCACACCACCGTCATGCCCGGCAGGGTCGCGCCCTGCTCGGGGCCGATGACATGCACGATGCCCTGGCGCCGATCGAGGAACGGGAAGTAGACCTTCGCGCCGAAGTGGCGGATGTTCGCGTCGAGCGTCTGGATCTGCAGCTTGGCGAACGGGTCGCGGATGCCTTCCACGCCCTCATCCCACCCGGTCGTCGGCGTGTTGTGGTCGGCGGTGGCGACCACCGAGTCCACGCGCCAGGGCTTGCGCCCCGCAACTTTCAGCCCTTCGTAGGCCTGCGGGCTGGTGACCTCATGCACGAGGTGCCGGTCGATGTACAGCAGCGCCGTACCGTCCTGTTCGAGATGCACGACGTGGCTGTCCCAAAGCTTGTCGTAAAGAGTCGATCCCATGCCGGCGCTGCGCAAAGAAGACATTGTCTCATAGCGAACGTTGAGGGCCGACGGCGAACCGCACTACCGCGAGGACCCGCTTTACGAAGTCCTCATCGCGCTGCGCGAAGTGCCCGTCGAGGATCAGATGGCACAAGCCGTGCACCAGCGACCAGGCCGCCGCAGCGGCGCTGCGGACATCGCCTCCATACGCGGAAAACGCGGCCTGGAGCTGATCGAAGGCGCTGGCTGCCGCGGCGCGCAGCCGCGGGTATTTCTCGAGCCTGATCTGACCGCCGAACATGAGCCGAAAGCGCTGCGGATACTGCAGCGCGAAGCGCACGTACGCTTCGCCCATGCCGCGGCCGGTCTGGCCACGCATCGCCTGGCCCAGCATTTCGAAGCCTTGCGCGGCAAGCGTCGCGAGCAGCGCCTCGCGGTCGGCAAAATGACGGTAAGGCGCGTTGTGGGAGACCCCGGCCCGGCGCGCCGCCTCGCGCATACTTAGCGCTGTAATCCCTTGTTTCTCCAGGCGTTTCCCTGCCGCTCGCAGAAGCGCCGTGCGCAGGTCGCGATGGTGGTATGTTGACATCGTCTACATTAGAGGCCGATTGATGTTGCTTCTGTCAACATAACAGTTTACGCCTTTTTCTTCGCGTAGGGGTTCCTGCCGGTGCGGAACTCGATGCGCATCGGCGTTCCGGCAAGCTTGAAAGCATGGCGGAAGAATCCTTCGAGGTAGCGCTTGTAGGAATCGGGCACGCGATCGAGCGCATTGCCGTGGATGATGATGCGCGGCGGATTGATGCCCCCCTGGTGCGCGTAGCGCAGCTTGGGGCGCACCAGGCCGGTCTTCGGCGGCGCCTGGCGCTCGACCGCCGCGATCAGGGCGCGCGTTACCTTCGGCGTGGACAGCCGCGCCATCGCGGCCGCGTAGGCCGCGTCCACGGAGCGCATCAGCCCGGCGAGCCCCTTGCCTTCCTTCGCCGAGATCAGGTGGCTGTCGGCGAAGCCGAGGAAGCCGAGTTTCCACGCCAGCTCGGATTTCATGCGCTCGCGGGCTTCCTTGCCCGCGGCGTCCCATTTGTTCACCGCGATCACCACGGCGCGCCCGCGCTCTAGCACGTAGCCGGCGACGTGCGCATCCTGCTCGGTGACGCCTTCGGGCGCGTCCAGCATGAGGACGGCGACGTTCGCCGCCTCGATCGCCTGCAGCGCCTTGACGATGGAGAAGAACTCGGCCCCCTCGCCGGTCTTGCCGCGGCGGCGCAGGCCCGCGGTATCGATCAGCGTGTAGCGCCTGCCGGCGCGCTCGAACGGCACCTCGATCGGGTCGCGCGTGGTGCCCGGCTTGTCGAAGGCGATCACCCGCTCCTCGCCGACCAGCGCGTTGACCAGGGTGGACTTGCCGACGTTGGGCCGGCCGACGACGGCGACCCGGGGGTGACCCGGGTCCTTTTCCTCTTCTTCGCGCTCCTCGGGAAAGTCCGCCAGCACCGCCTCCATCAGCTCGCGGACGCCTTCGCCGTGCGCCGCTGAGATTGCCGCCGGCGCGCCGAGCCCCAGCTCGTGGAACTCGGCGGTCGCGCTGTCGGCCGGCATGCCCTCGGTCTTGTTGACCGCCAGCCAGAGGCGCGATTTGAGCTTGCGCAGCCGCGCCGCGATCTCGCGGTCGGCGCTCGCAACGCCGCTGCGCGCGTCGACGACGAAAATGACCGCGTCGGCCTCGGCGATCGCCTGCTCCGCCTGGCGCGCCATCTCGAAGAAGATGCCCTCGGCGGCGCCGGGCTCCAGCCCGCCGGTGTCGATGGCGATGAACGAGCGCCCGCCCGCGCGGCCCTCGCCGTAGTGCCGGTCCCGCGTCACGCCCGGCACGTCGTGCACGATGGCGTCGCGGCTGCGCGTCAGCCGGTTAAAGAGGGTCGACTTGCCGACATTGGGGCGACCGACCAGCGCGACGACGGGCCTCACAGCGCGAGCGCAAACAGCCCGCCGTTCTGCGTCTGCACCAGCAGCCCCGAGGGCAGCGCCACCGGCGCGTTGCGGATCGCGCCGCCGCCCGTGGCGAAGCGCGCGACGAAGGCGCCCGAATCGCGGGCGAGGAAATGCACATAGCCCTCCAGGTCGCCGACCGCGATGGCGCTGCCGGCAGCGAGCGGGACCGAGAGCTGCCGGTTCGCCAGCTTGTCCTGCTTCCACACCGAGCGGCCGTTGCTGCGGTCGAGCGCGTGCACGGCGCCGCGATCGTCGCTGACGAAAGCGTAGCGCGCATCGACGCTGACGCCGGTGAGCGAGGACACGTCGCGCGCCCAGAGCGGCTTGCCGTTCGCCGCCTCGTAACAGGCGACGCGTCCCTGGTACGCGGCTGCGCACACTTCCTGTCCCTGGATCGCCGGGTCGCCGACCACGTCGGTGACCCGCTCTAGCTCGGTCGCGCCCTTCGGCAGCGCGACCGTCGCCTCCCAGCGCACGCTGCCGTTTCCGAGCGCGAGCGCAGTCAGCTTGCCGCCCGAGAACCCGGCGAAAGCCATGTCGCCAAGCAGCGTGACTCCGGCCGGACTGCGCACGATCAGCGAGGAAGGCGCGCGCTGGTAGACCCAGCGGCGCTTGCCGTCGTCCTCGCCGAAGGCAAAGATGCGGCTGTCGGCGCTGCGCACCAGAACCAGCCCGTTGCCCACCCGCGGCGGCGCGAGCACTTCGCTGGAGACGCGCGCCCGCCAGCGCACCTCTCCCTTCGCGGTATCGACGGCGATGACTTCGCCCGCCTCGGTGGCCACCGCGGCGGTGCGCAGGTCGGCGCCGACGCCGCTGGAAAGCCGGGTTTCGACCGACGTGCGCCAGCGCTCCTCGCCGTTGGCCATGTCGAAGCGTGCCAGCGTGCCATCCCGCGCTGCCGCGTAGACCGAGTCGCCGACCAGTGCCGGAAAAAAGGTGAAGCGGTCCGCGCGACCCACGTTCGCTGACCACAGCAGCCGCACCGACCGGGGATCGGAAAGCTGCTCCAGCGCGGCCGGCTTCGGCCCGCTGGGCGAGCTGCAGGCGGCAAGCAGCGCCGCGCCGGCCGCGAGGATCCGCCGAAACACGGTCAACCTCCGAGCGCCTCGAGCCGCATGCGCACGCTCTCGCGGAACGGGCTGTCGCGCCGCTCGGCCTTCTCGAGCGCGCTCTGGTAAGCCGCGCGGGCCTCGGCGAGCTGGTTCTTCGCCACCAGCACGTCGCCCCTGAGCGCCGCGTATTGAGCGTCGTAGGCGGGAGCATGCGGCGCATCGAGCAGCTTCAGCGCCTCGTCGTACGCCTTCTCGTCGACCAGCACCGCGGCGAGGCGCAGCCGCGCCAGGTCGC
>VBBY01000147.1 GCA_005881595.1 Betaproteobacteria bacterium
CACGCGGCGACCATGCTCGCCGGCTGCGGAACGTGCTCCAGCAATTCCATGCAGGTCACGGCGTCGAATTCGCCCGCATGCGCGGCGGCGAAGTCCTCGACCACGGCCTTCTCGTAGCGCACCGGCAGCCGGCTTTCCCGCAGGTGCAGTTGCGCGACGCTCAGCGCCTTGTCCGAAAGATCGATGCCCGTGACGCGCGCGCCGCGCTGCGCCATCGCTTCGGCCAGGATGCCGCCGCCGCAGCCGACGTCGAGCACGTTCTTGCCGCTCAGGCCGAGGTGCGCATCGATCCACCCGAGGCGCAGCGGGTTGATCTCGTGCAGCGGCCTGAATTCGCCCTGCGGATCCCACCAGCGGTGCGCGAGCGAGTTGAATTTGGCGAGTTCCGCAGGGTCCGCGTTCATGCACCGATTTTCGCAAATAAAAAGCCCCGCCGGAGCGGGGCTTGCCGGAGCCGGAGAGAGCTTACGGCTGCCGCGTGCCGATGACCTCGATCTCGACGCGGCGATCAGGCGCCAGGCACGCCACCAGCTTCTTGTTGCTGCGGTGCTCGGGGCCCATCTTCTTGCACTTGTCGCCGGTCACGGGCTGCTTCTCGCCCTTGCCCTCGGTGTAGATGCGGTTCGTCTCGATGCCCTTCGACACCAGATAGGCCTTGATCGCTTCGGCGCGGCGCACCGACAGCTTCTGGTTGTAGGCGTCCGAGCCGATCATATCCGCATGGCCGATGGCGATGACCACCTCGAGGTTGATGCCGCGGACCTTGCTCGCGAGCTCATCGAGCGTCGCTTTGCCATCGGGCCTGAGCTCCGCCTTGTCGAAGTCGAAATGAACGGTGCCGGCAGAGGTGACCTTTTCGGCGGCCGGCTTCGGCTTCGGCGCGGGCGGCGCGGGCTTGACCTCGGGCGCGGGGGCAGGTGGTGGCGCGGGCGGGGGAGCGGGCTTCGGGGGTTCTTGCGTCGCGCATCCGGCTGCAAACGCAAACGCCACGAGGAGCAGCCAACTGTTTTTGATCATTCTCCCTCCGGTTCCGAAAACCTTCTCGTATCAGGAGTCTGCGCGTTGCTTGTGTTGCTCGAGCGCATTCTGCCATAACTGCCAGCGAGTGTCCAAGCCGGAAAACGCGCTGCCGCGCAGAACGCCGTCGCGCACTCGCAGCTCGCCGTTCACGAAAACGTGCGTGACGTGCTCGCGCCCCGCGGCGTAGACCAGATGCGACACCGGGTCATAGCAGGGCGCGAGCTCGGGCGCGCTCATGCTGACGGCAACCAGGTCCGCCGCCTTGCCGCGCTCGATCGAGCCGGTCGTGGCGGCGATGCCGAGGGCTTGGGCGCCGGCGAGCGTCGCGGCGCGCAGCGCCGCGTGCGCCGGCAGCGCCTCGGCGTCGCGCGCTACCGCCTTGGCGAGCAGCGCGGCGCTGCGCATCTCCTGGAACAGGTCGAGCCGGTTGTTGCTCGCCGCGCCGTCGGTGCCGAGGGCGACGTTGATCTGCGCCTTCAGCAGCGCTGCCACCGGCGCGAATCCGCTGGCGAGCTTGAGATTGGAAGACGGGCAGTGGACGACCGAGCAGCCGTGACGCGAAAGCAGCTGGATTTCCTCGGCGCGAACGTGAACCGCGTGCACGGCGATCAGGCCCGGTCCGAGCAGCCCGAGCCGGCGCAGGCGCTCGAGCGGCCGCACCCCGTGCTCGCTCATCGAGCGCTCGATCTCGTCCGCGGTTTCGTGGACATGCACGTGCACGGGCAGATCGAGCTCGGCGGCGAGCGTCGCCACCTGGCGGAACGTCGCGTCGGACACGCTGTAGGGCGCATGCGGCGCGAGGCAGAAGGAGACGAGCTGGTGGTCGCGGTAACGATCGCGGATCGCAAGGCCCTTGCGCAGGTAGTCTGCGGGGTCGGACGCGTAGGCCGAGGGAAACTCGACGGCGATGAGGCCGTGCGCCGAACGCATTCCCGCCGAAAGAGAGGCCTCGAGCGCCGCGTCCGGGAAGAAATACATGTCGTTGAAGCAGGTGATCCCGCCGCGCAGCATCTCGGCGCAGGCGAGGAGCGTGCCGTCGCGCACGAAGTCGCGCGACACATGCCGTGTTTCGGCCGGCCAGACGTGCTCCTGCAGCCAGCGCATGAGCGGCAAGTCGTCGGCAAGCCCCCGCATCAGCGTCATGGCGGCGTGCGTATGGGCGTTGACGAGGCCGGGAATCAGGACCTGCCCCGCAAGCTCGACGGGCTCGTGTTCCCGGAATCGTGCGCGCGCCTCCCGCGCGGGCGCGATCGCCTCGATCCGGCCATCGCGAATCGCCACCGCGTGGTCTTCGAGCACTTTGCCCGCGGGCTCGACCGGCACTACCCAGCGCGGAAGAAGAAGTGAGCCGTTGGCCATGAAAAAAAGGCCCCGGGAGCGCCGGGGCCTCGCGTGCCTCTATTGTCGCGCGATTATCTGCGCGTGCCCTGTACCTCGATTTCCACGCGACGGTTCGGCGTCAGGCACTCGATGACCGCCTTGCGGTTCTTCTGGTCCGGGCAGGACTTTACCGGCATCGTCTTGCCGTAGCCGTAGGTCTCGATCTTCGAGCCGTCGAAGCCCCTCGAAACCAGGTAGTTGCGCACTGCCTCGGCGCGGCGCTCCGATAGCCGCTGGTTGTACTGCGTCCCCCCGAGGCGGTCGCTATGCCCGTTGATGTTGATGACGCGGATGTCGGAATAGTCCTGCTTGACGCGGTCGACTACTTCTTTTTCGAGCTTGGCGCGGCCGGCCGCAGTCAGCGTGGCGCGATCGAACGTGAACAACTCCCCCGCAGCAAGGGTGAGCGGCACGGGCTTGAGCGGCGCCGGCTTCGGCGGCGGAGGCGGCGCCACCGGCGCGACTTCCGCCTTGGGCGGCGGCGGCGGCGGCGGCGCGACTTCCGCGCGCGGCCGGGGCGCCGCCGGCGCCGCTCTCGGCACATGATCCGGATCGCAATCGGCATCGGCCAGCGTAGGCGTCCAGTAGCCGGTTCGCACGCAGCCGCCTGAGCCGCTCTTCCAGACGGACCCCGCCGGCGCAGAGGTCACGTATCCCTGCGCGCCGGCCTCGAAGGCGGCCAGCGAAAACGTCATCGCAGCGCTGGCGAGCGTCGCGGATAAAGTCGGTTTGGTGGTCAAGGGGTCTCCCTGTTCTTATGTATTGGCGACCGCCGAATTTAAGCACATGGCCGCGGGCCGACACAACATTTTTTCGAGAGGAATCCGAGGCTTCGCATGATAAAATTTCATTTTCCCCGGACGCGCTTTTCCGCCCTCCCAGGCGCCCGTGCCGATCGACCGAGAAATGGAACCGTTCGCCAAAGAAACCCTGCCGATCAGCCTCGAAGAGGAGATGCGGCGCTCGTATCTCGATTACGCCATGAGCGTGATCGTGGGCCGCGCGCTCCCCGACGTGCGCGACGGCCTGAAGCCGGTCCACCGCCGGGTGCTGTACGCGATGCATGAGGCGAACAACACCTGGAACCGGCCGTACGTGAAGTGCGCGCGCATCGTCGGCGACGTGCTGGGCAAGTACCACCCGCACGGCGACACCGCGACCTACGAGGCGCTGGTGCGCATGGCGCAGGACTTCTCCATGCGCTACACGCTGGTCGACGGCCAGGGCAATTTCGGCTCGGTGGATGGCGACGCGGCAGCGGCCTACCGCTATACCGAATGCCGGCTGGACAGGATCGCCTCCGAGATGCTGCCCGACATCGACAAGGAGACGGTCGATTTCACGCCGAACTACGACGGCAAGGAATTCGAGCCCGCGGTCCTGCCGACGCGCGTTCCCAACCTGCTGGTCAACGGCTCCTCGGGCATCGCGGTGGGAATGGCGACCAACATCCCGCCGCACAACCTCGGCGAAGTGGTCGACGCCTGCCTGCACGTGCTCGCCCAGCCGCACTGCGCCATCGAGGAAGTGATCAAGCTGATGCCGGCGCCCGATTTCCCGACCGCCGGCATCATCTACGGCCTCGGCGGCGTGCACGAGGGCTACCGCACCGGCCGCGGCCGCGTGGTGATGCGCGCGCGCACGCACTTCGAGGAGGTCGGCCGGGGCGACCGCCAGGCGGTCATCGTCGACGAGCTGCCCTATCAGGTGAACAAGAAGGCGCTGCTCGAGCGCATTGCCGAGCTGGTCACCGAGAAGAAGCTGGAAGGCGTCTCCGACATCCGCGACGAATCGGACCGCTCCGGCATGCGCGTGGTGATCGAGCTCAAGCGCGCCGAGATCCCGGAGGTCGTGCTCAACAACCTCTTCAAGCAGACGCAGCTGCAAGACACCTTCGGCATCAACATGGTGGCGCTGGTGGACGGCCAGCCGCGGCTGCTGTCGGTGAAGGAGCTGATCGAGGCGTTCATCTCGCACCGTCGCGAGGTGACGACGCGGCGCACCGTCTACGACCTGCGCAAGGCGCGCGAGCGCGGCCACGTGCTGGAGGGCCTCGCGGTGGCGCTCTCCAACGTCGACGAGGTGATCGCTCTCATCAAGAAGGCGGCCACCCCGGC
Organism: Betaproteobacteria bacterium; assembly: GCA_005881595.1. Taxonomy (GTDB): domain Bacteria; phylum Pseudomonadota; class Gammaproteobacteria; order Burkholderiales; family SG8-39; genus SCGC-AG-212-J23. The sequence goes on from VBBY01000147.1 coordinate 4,518, forward strand.
CGACGCCAAGCGGGAATTGATGAGCCGCTCCTGGCGCTCACCTCTGGTGGGGGAAATGCTCCACAAGGCGACACCCCAGCAGTTCCGCCCGGAGGGCTTGCCCGAATCATTCGGCATGCAGGACGACGGCTATCACCTGTCCGACGAGCAGGCGCAGGCGATCCTCGAGCTGCGGCTGCAGCGGCTGACCGGCCTCGAGCAGGACAAGATCCGCGACGAGTACCGCGAGGTGATCGAGAACATCGTCGACCTGCTCGACATCCTCGCCAAGCCCAGCCGCATCATGGCGATCATCGCCGAGGAGCTGAAGAAGATAAAGGAGGAATTCGGCGATGCGCGGCGCAGCGAGATCGTTACCGTCGCCGAGGACATCGCGATCGAGGACCTGATTGCGCCGCAGGACATGGTGGTCACCTTTTCGCACGGCGGCTATGTCAAGTCGCAGCCGCTTGCCGACTACCGCGCCCAGCGCCGCGGCGGCCGCGGCAAGATGGCCACCACGATGAAGGAGGACGACTTCATCGAGCGCCTGTTCGTCGCGCATTCGCACGATCACCTGCTGTGCTTCTCGAACCGCGGCAGGCTGTACTGGCTCAAGGTGTACGAAGTGCCCGCCGGCAGCCGCTCCAGCCGCGGCAAGCCGATCGTCAACATGTTCCCGCTGGAGGAAGGCGAGAAGATCACCGCGGTGGTGCCGGTCAAGGAGTTCGACGAGAACCACTACGTGTTCATGGCCACCTCGCAGGGCACGGTGAAGAAGACGCCGCTCGCCGAGTTCTCGCGCCCGCGGCCGAGCGGCATCATTGCGGTCGGGCTCGACGAGGGCGATTACCTGGTCGGGGCGGCGCTGACCGACGGCAAGTACAACGTGATGCTGTTCTCGTCGGATGGCAAGGCGGTGCGGTTCCAGGAAGGCGACGTGCGTCCGATGGGCCGCCAGGCGACCGGCGTGCGCGGCATGCGTTTGGGCGAGGGCTCGCGCGTGGTGTGCATGCTCGCGGCGCACGATGAATCGAAGTCGGTGCTGACCGCGACCGAGCACGGCTTCGGCAAGCGCACGCCGATCGGCGAATATCCGCGCCACGGCCGCGGCGGCCAGGGCGTGATCGCGATCCAGACTTCCGAGCGCAACGGCAAGGTGGTCGGCGCGGTGCTGGTCGACGACCACGACGAGGTGATGCTGATCTCGACCGGCGGTGTTCTGATCCGCACCCGCGTGGCGCAGATCCGCGAGCAGGGCCGTTCCACGCAGGGCGTCACGCTGATCTCCCTGAGCGACGGCGAAAAGCTCGCCGGCCTGGAGCGCATCGAGGAGCGCGAACTCGAGGGCAACGGCAACGGCGGCGACGGCGAAGCCGCCGCGGAGCCACCGCCGGCGCCCTCCGGCCCGACCGTGCATTGATGTCGCGCATCTTCAATTTCAGCGCCGGGCCGGCAATGCTTCCCGCCGAGGTGCTGGCGCGCGCCGGCGACGAGATGCTCGACTGGCACGGCAGCGGCATGTGCGTGATGGAGATGAGCCATCGCGGCAGGGAATTCGTCGGCATCGCCGCCGACGCCGAGCGCGACCTGCGCGAGCTGCTCGCCGTGCCGCAGAACTACAAGCTGCTGTTCCTGCAGGGCGGCGCGACCCTGCAGTTCGCGCAGGTGCCGATGAACCTGCTGCGCGGCAAGGGCAAGGCCGACTACGTGCTCACGGGAGAATGGTCCAAGAAGGCAGTGAAGGAAGCGAAGAGCTATTGCGATGTCGGCATCGCGGCCAGCTCCGAAGACCGCAATTTCACCTACGCCCCCAAGCAATGGAAGGTTCGGCCGGACGCCGCGTACGTCCACTACTGCTCGAACGAAACCATCGGCGGGGTTGAATATCATGAAGTCGTGAACGTGAAAGGCATTCCTCTCGTGGCGGATGCGTCGTCGCATTTCCTGTCGCGGCCGCTCGAGGTCTCGAAGTTCGGCCTGATCTACGCCGGCGCGCAGAAAAACGTCGGGCCGGCAGGGCTCAGCATCGTCATCGTGCGCGAGGACCTGCTGGGCAACGCGGCGAAGGGCACGCCGTCGGTCATGGACTACAAGCTGCAGGCCGGGGCCGATTCGATGCTCAATACGCCGCCGACCTATTCGATCTACATTGCCGGGCTGGTGTTCAAGTGGGTGAAGCAGCAGGGCGGCGTGCGCGAAGTCGAGAAGAGAAACATTCAAAAGGCGGCGCTGCTGTACGATCTGCTCGATTCAAGCAGCTTCTACAAGAATCCGGTGGCCAAGGAAGACCGCTCCAGGATGAACGTGCCTTTCACCCTTGCAGATGCAAAACTCGACGCTGCGTTCCTCAAGGGCGCGCAGGAGCGCGGCATGGTCCAGCTGAAGGGGCACCGTTCTGTCGGCGGCATGCGCGCGTCGATCTACAACGCGATGCCGCTGGAGGGCGTGCAGCGGCTCGTCGAATACATGAAGGAATTCGAAGCCGAGCATGGCTAGGGCGCGCGCCAAGAAATGCGAGATCCTGGTGCTGAACAACATCACCCAGGTCGGCCTGAAGCGCTTCCCGGCGGAGCAGTACGCGGTGGTGAAGGAGGCGAAGGATCCGCAGGCCATCCTGGTGCGCTCGGCCGACCTGCACAGGCGCGAGTTCGGGCCTTCCCTCAAGGCCGTCGGCCGCGCCGGGGCGGGAGTGAACAACATCCCGGTGGCCGCGCTGTCGAAGCGCGGCGTGCCGGTGTTCAATGCGCCGGGCGCGAATGCCAACGCGGTGAAGGAGCTGGTCCTCGCCGGCATGCTGCTCGCCGCGCGCAACCTGCCGCCCGCCCTGGATTTTGTCCGGGGGCTGAAAACTTCCCCGCAATTCGAGGAGCAGGTCGAAGACGGCAAGAAGCAGTTTGCCGGGTCGGAGCTGCCGGGACATACGCTGGGGATCATCGGCCTGGGCAAGATCGGCAGCCTGGTCGCCGATGCTGCGATCCGCCTGGGCATGAACGTGCTCGGCTACGACCCGCACATCACGGTCGACGCGGCCTGGAGCCTGCCTTCGCAGGTGCGCAAGGCCGGAGCCGTCGACGAAGTGCTGAAGCAGAGCCATTTCGTTTCGCTGCACGTGCCGCTCGGCGAGAAGACGCGCCACATGATCGACGCCAGGAACATCGAGCACTTCCGCCCCGGCGCGGTGCTGCTCAATTTCTCGCGCGACGGCGTGGTCGCCGATGACGCGGTCGCGAAGGGGCTGAACAGCCACCGCCTGAGGTGGTATGTGACCGATTTTCCGAGCGCCGGGCTGCTCGGTCATGCCGGGGTCATCGCGCTGCCGCACCTCGGCGCCTCGACGCGCGAGGCCGAGGACAACTGCGCCATCATGGTGGTCGACCAGCTGCGCGACTACCTCGAGCACGGCAACCTGCAGAACGCGGTGAACTTCCCCGACGCCGCGATGGCGCGCGAGGCGCCGTACCGGCTCGCCATCGCCAACGCCAACGTTCCAGACATGCTGGGCGCCATCTCGCACGCGCTCGGGCGGGGCAAGATCAACATCCACAACATGCTGAACAAGTCCAAGGGAGAGATGGCGTACACGCTGGTGGATGCGGACAGCCCGGTTCCCGCCGCGATGCTGGACGAGCTGGGCCAATTGAAAGGCGTGCTGGCGGTGCGCTATCTTCCCGCCGATGTCTGACGAAATCGAAAAGCTGCGCCGCGAGATCGATGCGCTCGACGACCAGCTGGCGGCGCTGCTCAACCGCCGCGCTGGCCTCGCGCAGCGCATCGGCGCGTTGAAGTCCGGCGCGCCGGCCTACCGGCCGGAGCGGGAAATTGAAATATTGAGAAGAATCACCAAGAATCCTGGTGTGCTTCCCGCGGAGCGCGTCGCGGCCGTATTCCGCGAGGTGATCTCGGCCTGCCGCGGCCTGGAGGAAGCGATCCGCGTCTCCTACCTCGGGCCCGAAGGGACCTTCAGCGAGCAGGCAGTGCGCAAGCATTTCGGCCGCGCGGTCGAGGGCCAGCCGTCAGGCTCGGTCGATGAGGCGTTCCGCCGCTGCGAGTCGGGCGCCGTGCAGTTCGCCGTGGTGCCGGTCGAGAACTCGACCGAAGGCGCCGTCGGGCGCACGCTCGACCTGCTGCTCGCCACGCCGCTTCGCATTTGCGCGGAGATCGAGCTGCGCGTGCAGCAGAATCTCCTTTTCAAGGGAGAAAGCCTGCGGTCCGTGCGGCGCGTCTACTCGCATGCCCAATCCCTCGCGCAATGCAACGGCTGGCTGGCGCAGAACCTGCCCGGCGCCGAGCGCGTTCCCGTCGCCTCGAACGCCGAGGCGGCGCAGCGCGCCAGCACCGAGGAGGGAGCCGCCGCGATCGCCGGCGAAGCCGCCGCCGAGCGCTACCGGCTGAACGTGCTGGCGCGCTCCATCGAGGACGCGCCGAACAACACCACGCGCTTCCTGGTCCTGGGCAACCTCGATCCGGCGCCGACCGGCAACGACCGCACTTCGCTGGTGATGTCTGCCGAGAACAGGCCAGGCGCGGTGCACGCGCTGCTCACGCCGCTCGCGCAAAACCGCGTCAGCATGAGCCGCATCGAGTCGCGCCCGTCGCGCGCCGGCGCCGCGCTGTGGGAGTACATGTTCTTCATCGACATCGAGGGCCATCAAAAGGACCCGGGCGTTGCCGCGGCGCTCGCAGAGCTGCGCTCCAAGGCGCCGTACCTGAAAATACTCGGCTCTTACCCTTCGGCATGCTGATCGACCCGTGTGAGCTGTCGCCCTCGTACGTGCGCTCGATCGCGCCGTACCAGCCGGGCAAGCCGATCTCCGAGCTGGCGCGCGAGATGGGGCTCGACGAAGCCGGCATCGTCAAGCTCGCCTCGAACGAGAACCCGCGCGGCATCGGACCGCGGACTCGCGCGGCGATCGAGGCGGCGATCGGCGCAGTCGCGCGCTACCCCGACGGCAACGGCTTCGAGCTGAAGCGGGCGCTCTCGGCGCGCTACGGGGTCGACGCGTCGTCGATCGTGCTCGGCAACGGCTCGAACGACGTGCTCGAGCTGGTGGCGCTCGCCTTCCTCGGACCCGGCCGCGCCGCGGTGCTGTCCGAGCACGCGTTCGCGGTGTATCCGCTCGCCACGCAGGCGCGCGGGGCGCGCGCGATCGTGGTGCCGGCGAAGAACTACGGCCACGATCTCGAGACGATGGCCAAGGCGATCGACGACGAGACCTACGTGGCCTGGATCGCCAATCCCAACAATCCGACCGGCACCCTGGCGCGCCCGGACGAGATCGAGGCGTTCCTGCGCCGCGTCCCCGAGCGCGTCATCGCGGTGCTCGACGAGGCGTACAACGAGTACCTGACGCCAGAGCTGCGCGCCGACAGCGCGAAGTGGATCAGGCGCCATCCGAACCTCGTGATCACGCGCACCTTCTCCAAGGCCTACGGGCTGGCCGGGCTGCGCGTCGGCTTCGCGCTCGCGCATGCGTCGGTCGCCGACGTGATGAACCGCGTGCGCCAGCCGTTCAACGTGAACAGCGTCGCGCTCGCCGCGGCCAGGGCCGCGCTCGATGACATGGAGTTCGTCGCGCGCAGCTACGCCGAGAACCTGCAGGGCCTGAAGCAGCTCGAGGAAGGTGCCCGCCGCCTCGGGCTCGATTTCATTCCGTCGCATGGCAACTTCCTCACCCTGCGCGTCGGCAAAGCGGCCGAGATCTACAAGCGGCTGCTGCGCCGGAGCGTGATCGTGCGGCCGGTGGGCGGCTACGGGCTGCCCGAGCACCTGCGCGTCACCGTCGGCACGCCGCAGGAAAACGACAAGTTCCTCGCCGCGCTCGCCGCCAGCCTGAAGGAATGAAGCTTGCCGTCATCGGCGTCGGCCTCATCGGCGGCAGTTTTGCCCTGGCGCTGAAGCAGGCGAAGGTCGCATCGCACGTCGTCGGCGTCGGCCGCAACCCGGCCAATCTGAAACTCGCGCTCGAGCGCGGCGCCATCGATTCGATCGCTCCGGATCCGGCCGCCGCGGCGCGTGGCGCGGACCTGGTTTTACTCGCCACCCCGGTCTCGCACTACCTGAAAATTCTCTCTTCATTGAGCCTTCATTCGACGCTGATCGTCACCGACGCCGGAAGCACGAAGCGCGACGTCATCGTCGCGGCGCGCAGCGCACTGAAGGAAAAAATTGCGCAGTTCGTCCCGGGGCATCCGATCGCAGGCGCCGAGAAGAGCGGCGTCGCGGCGGCGACGCCGGAGCTGTTCAGAAACAGGCGAGTCGTTCTGACCCCGCTGCCTGAAAACCCTGCCGCAGCGGTTGACAAAGTGGAACGAGCATGGAAGTCGTGCGGCGCGCGGATCGCGAAAATGAATCCCGATGAGCACGACAGCGTGCTGGCGGCGGTGAGCCACCTGCCGCACGTGCTCGCCTTCGCGCTGGCGCACGACATCGCGGCGCGCGGGAACGCGGCGCAGCTTTTTTCCTACGCCGCCGGCGGATTCCGCGACTTCACCCGCATCGCCTCGAGCCATCCGGAAATGTGGCGCGACATCTGCATCGCCAACCGCGACCGGCTGCTGGAAGAGATCGACCGCTATTCGAAAAACCTGGGCTCCATAAGAAAAATCATTGCAGCAGCGGATCCGGCGGCGCTTGAAAAGCTGTTCACCGAGGCGCGCGCCGCCCGGCAGCGCTGGCTCGACGGCGAATTCGAGTCCTGATGGACAGCCTCGAGCTGAAGCCGATCCGCCGCACGGCGGGCAAGGTGCGGCTTCCCGGCTCGAAGAGCATCTCCAACCGCGTGCTGCTTCTCGCTGCGCTCGCCTCCGGCGATACCGAGGTGAGCGGGCTGCTCGACGCCGACGACACCCGCGTCATGCGCGACGCTCTCTCGAAGCTGGGAGTTCGATTCTCAAAGCGGCGCGTTCGGGGCGCGGGCGGCCCGTTCCCGGTCAAAAAAGCGGAGCTGTTCCTCGGCAATGCCGGCACCGCGTTGCGGCCGCTCACCGCCGCGCTGGTGATGACCGGCGGCGAATACCGCCTTGCCGGCGCGCCGCGGATGCACGAGCGCCCGATCGGCGATCTCGTCAACGCGCTGCGCGGGATCGGGGCCGACGTCGAATACCTCGGTGCGGACGGCTACCCGCCGCTCGCCCTGCATCCCGCGGCCATCAAGCTGAATGAACCGGTGACGGTGAAAGGCGACGTGTCGTCGCAGTTTCTCACGGCGCTGCTCATGGCCCTGCCGCTTCTCGATTCGAAGTCGAGGGTCGAGGTGCAGGGCGAATTGATCTCCAGGCCTTACGTGGAAATCACCCTGAACGTGATGCGCCGCTTCGGCGTCGAGGTGGCGCGCAGGGAATGGCACTCGTTCGAGGTCCCGGCGGCGCGCTACGTCTCTCCGGGAAGGATTTACGTCGAAGGCGACGCCTCGTCCGCGTCGTACTTTCTCGCCGCCGGCGCGATCGGCGGCGGGCCGGTGCGCGTCGAGGGGGTCGGCCGCGACAGCATCCAGGGAGACGTGCGCTTCACCGAGGTCCTCGAGCGCATGGGGGCGCGGGTATCGATGGGGGACGGCTGGATAGAAGCTGCCGGCGGAAACAAGCTCAAGGCGCTCGATATGGATCTGAATCACATTCCCGATGCCGCGATGACCGCGGCAGTAATGGCGCTGTTCGCCGACGGCCCGAGCACGCTGCGCAACATCGGCAGCTGGCGGGTGAAGGAAACCGACCGGCTCGCGGCGATGGCGACGGAGCTTCGCAAGCTGGGAGCGCGCGTGGAGGAGGGCAGGGATTCCCTGCGGATTTCCCCGGGGAAGCTGAAGACCGCGGTGATCGATACGTACGCCGACCACCGCATGGCGATGAGCTTCTCGCTCGCCGCGCTGGGCGGCGTGCCGGTGCGCATCAACGACCCGGGCTGCGTTGCCAAGACCTTCCCGGAGTATTTCAGCGCCTTCGCCAGCATCGCGGCCGCATGACAGCGGCGCCGGTGATCGCCATCGATGGTCCCTCGGCCTCCGGCAAGGGCACGATCGCCAGGCGCGTGGCCGATGAACTGTCGTTTCACTACCTCGAGAGCGGCGCGCTCTACCGCTTGATCGCGCTCGTGTCATTGAGGGACAGGATGCGCGCCGAGAAGGCCTTGGCGGAGGTCGCCGAGCGCATGGCCGTCGATTTCGTGGGGGAACAAATCTTCTTGTCGAATCAAGATGTTACTCTGGACGTGCGCAGCGAGGAGGTAAGCAGGCGCGCGTCCGAGGTAGCGAAAATTCCCGAGGTCAGGAAGCGTCTGCTGAAGCGCCAGCGCGCCTTTCGCCGGCCACCCGGGCTGGTTGCCGACGGCCGCGACATGGGAACTGTTGTTTTTCCCGACGCGACGCTCAAGCTGTTCTTGACAGCGAGCCCGGAAGTGAGGGCCGAGCGGCGATATAAGCAGTTGATCGACAAAGGAATCCCTGCTAATCTTCGCTCCCTTTCCCGGGACTTGGCGGAACGGGATGCGCGCGACCGAAACCGCGCGGTCGCGCCTCTGGTTCCCGCGCCGGATTCGCAAGTGCTCGATTCTTCTGCGCTTTCGATCGACGCCGTCGCCGAGCTGATCGTGCGCTGGTACCGGGAGAGGACAGGCGGGCTGCGTTAACGCGCGGCCTTTCATTAACTTGACCCGCAGCGTGGCTGCTAAGCCTGCGGCTTGAAAAGGTTTTTTCCTACATGGCCAGTATTTCCCCAGCTCCGACCTCGAATCTGACGTCCAGCGCCGGCGAATCGTTTGCGGCGCTTTTCGAGGAAAGCCTCAACCGCAAGGAGATGCGCATCGGCGAAGTCATCACCGCCGAGGTCGTCAGCGTCGACGAGAACTTCGTGGTGGTGAACGCGGGGCTGAAGTCGGAGAGCATCATCGCTGTCGACGAATTCCGCAACGACGCCGGGCAGGTGGAAGTGAAGCCCGGCGACTTTGTCAGCGTTTCCATCGAGGCCCTTGAGGACGGTTACGGCGCCACGCGCCTGTCGCGCGACAAGGCGAAGCGCATGGCCGCCTGGCTCGAGCTGGAGAAAGCTCTCGAGACCGGCGAGAAGGTGCAGGGCGTGATCACCGGCAAAGTGAAGGGCGGCCTCACCGTGATGACGCGCGGCATTCGCGCGTTCCTGCCCGGCTCGCTGGTCGACCTGCGCCCGGTGAAGGACACCACGCCCTACGAGGGCAAGGAGATGGAGTTCAAGGTCATCAAGCTCGACCGCAAGAGGAACAATGTGGTCGTGTCCCGGCGCGCCGTGATGGAGGAGACCGCCGGCGCCGAGCGGCAGAACCTGCTCGCTTCGCTGCAGGAAGGCGCGACCGTGAAGGGCCTCGTCAAGAACATCACCGACTACGGCGCATTCGTGGACCTGGGCGGCATCGACGGGCTGCTCCATATCACCGACCTCGCCTGGCGCCGCGTGAAGCATCCTTCCGAGGTGCTCAACGTCGGCGACGAGGTGACGGCGAAGGTGCTCAAGTTCGACGCCGAGAAAAACAGGGTGTCGCTGGGCCTGAAGCAGCTGGGCGAGGATCCTTGGGTCGGCATCGCAAGGCGCTACCCCCAGGGAACAAGATTATTTGGAAAAGTAACCAATCTGACAGACTACGGCGCGTTCGTCGAGGTCGAGTCGGGCATCGAAGGGCTGGTCCACGTCTCCGAGATGGACTGGACCAACAAGAACGTGCATCCGTCCAAGGTGGTGCAGGTCGGCGACGAGGTCGAGGTGATGATCCTCGAGATCGACGAGGAGCGCCGGCGCATCTCGCTCGGCATGAAGCAGTGCATGCCGAACCCGTGGGAGGACTTCGCGCGCGAGTACAAGAAGGGCGACCGCGTGAAGGGCCAGATCAAGTCGATCACCGATTTCGGCGTCTTCGTCGGCCTGCCGGGCGGCATCGACGGCCTGGTCCACCTGTCCGACCTGTCGTGGTCGGCGGCCGGCGAGGAAGCGGTGAAGAACTTCAAGAAGGGCGAGGAAGTCGAGGCGGTGGTGCTGTCGATCGACGTCGAGCGCGAGCGCATCTCGCTCGGCGTCAAGCAGCTCGAGGGCGACCCGTTCACCAACTTCATCGCCAGCCACGAGAAGAACAGCCTGGTCAGCGGTACGGTGAAGGCGGTCGACGCCAAGGGCGCGGTGATCGCGCTCGGCGGCGACGTCGAGGGCTATCTGCGCGCCTCGGAGTTCTCGCGCGAGCGCGTCGATGACCTGCGCACCCACTTGAAGGAGGGCGATACGGTGCAGGCGATGATCATCAACGTCGACCGCAAGAGCCGGTCGATCAACGTGTCGGTCAAGGCGAGGGATCTCGCCGAGGAGACCGAGGCGATGAAGCAGCTGCGCAGCGAGCAGGCGGCGGCGAGCGCGGGCGCGACCAACCTCGGGGCGCTGCTGCGCGCGAAGCTCGACAAGAGCGGTTCGAACCCGCAGCAATAAGCGGGACCAGCCACCAAGGGGGAAGGCCCGCCATGACCAAGTCCGAACTGATCGCGCGCCTCGCCCAGCGCTATCCGCAGCTGGTCGCGAAGGACGCCGAGTACGCGGTGAAGATGATTCTCGACGCGATGACCCAGGCGCTGCTCGCCGGCAACCGCATCGAGATCCGCGGCTTCGGCAGCTTCGGGCTGAATTACCGGCCGCCGCGCACCGGCCGCAACCCGAAGTCGGGCGAGAAGGTGCAGGTGCCCGAGAAGTACGTGCCGCACTTCAAGGCCGGCAAGGAGCTGCGCGAGCGGGTAGACGGAGCGACTCCCGAAGCCCCGGCCGCGCCGCCACAGCGCGCTTCGCAGCCGGTTCGCTAGGGCGGCTGCGAAGCCGGTGGCGCCATGCGCATCGTCACCTGGGCGATCCGCCTAGCCGTTTTCTTGCTGCTGGTGGCGTTCGCCGCGAAGAACGCCGAGCCGGTGCCGCTGCGCTTCTATTTCGGCCTCGCGCTGGAGGCGCCGCTGGTGCTGGTGCTGTTCGCCTTCTTCGTCGCCGGCGCGCTGTTCGGCGTGCTCGCGCTTCTCATGCCGCTCGCCAGGCAGCAAAGGCAGATTGCAGCGCTCAAGAAGCAGGTCTCCAAGGCCGAACCGCCGGCGCCGCCGGTAGCGGGCCTGTAGCGATGGAGTTCGATTTCTGGTGGCTGCTCGGCTTCCCGCTGTTCTTCGGCCTGGGCTGGATTGCGGCGCGCATCGACATCAAGCAGATCGTCTCCGAGTCGCGGGCGCTGCCGCGCTCCTACTTCAAGGGGCTCAATTTCCTGCTCAACGAGCAGCCCGACAAGGCGATCGAGGCGTTCATCGAGGTGGTCAAGGTCGACCCGGAGACGATCGAGCTGCACTTCGCGCTCGGCAGCCTGTTCCGGCGGCGCGGCGAGTATGACCGCGCCATCCGCATGCACCAGAACCTGCTCGAGCGCGCCGATCTGGGCGCGGAGCAGAAAGTAATAGCGCTCGCGGAGCTCGGCCAGGACTACCTCAAGGCCGGCATCCTCGATCGCGCCGAGCAGGTATTCAAGCGGCTCTCCGACGGCCCGCAGGCGATCCAGGCGCGCCGCCACCTGCTGCAGATCTTCGAGCAGGAGAAGGACTGGCCGCGCGCCATCGAGATGACCAAGCAGGTGGAATCCGACCCGCGCGACCTCGCCCAGTACTTCTGCGAGCTGGCGGCCTCCGAGGCGGCGCAGTCGCGCCCGGAGGCGGCGCGCAGGCACCTGGAGGCGGCGCTCGAGGCCAACCGCAAGTGCGTGCGGGCGAGCCTGCAGCTGGGAGACCTGGAAAGAAGCTCGAATAATCTCGACGTCGCGATCGAGCACTGGAAGCGCATCGAGTCGCAGAACCCGGCGTATATCGCGCTCGCGGCGCAGCGCCTGCTCGAGGCGCATGGCGCAGCAGGGCGGGGCGAGGACGGGCTGAGGCTGCTCGCCGGCTATCTCGAGCGCTATCCCTCGCTCGACCTGCTCGACACCGTGTTCCAGCAGACGCTGGAAGAGAAGGGTGCCGAGGCGGCGTACACGCTGGTGCGCGACGAGCTGCGTCGCAACCCGACGCTGCTCGGCCTCGACCGGCTGCTCGAGGCGCAGATCATCGCCGCCGGCTCGCCCGAGCGGCGGCGCGACCTGGAGCTGGTGCGCAACCTGGTCCACGGCCACACCCGCCGCCTCGCGCGCTACCGCTGCGAGAACTGCGGCTTCAAGGCGCGCCAGTTCCACTGGCATTGTCCCGCCTGCGGCGGCTGGGAGACCTACCCGCCGCGGCGCACTGAGGAATTCGATCTAACTCCATGAACAGATCATGAACGTCACGATCATAGGAACCGGCTACGTAGGGCTCGTTACCGGCGCTTGCCTCGCGGACGCGGGTAACAGCGTTTTTTGCCTGGATGTGGACGAGAAAAAAATAAATCTCTTAAATGAAAACAAAATTCCCATTTTCGAGCCCGGCCTGCAACCGGTCGTCAGGCGCAACCGCGAAGCGGGAAGGCTGCGTTTTTCCACCGACGTCGCGGCGAGCGTGACGCACGGCGAGCTGCAGCTGATCGCTGTGGGCACGCCGCCAGGCGAGGACGGCTCGGCGGACCTGCAGCACGTGCTCGCCGCGGCGCGCGCCATCGGCCGGCACATGCAGGGCTACAGGGTCGTGGTCACCAAGTCGACGGTTCCGGTCGGCACCGCGGACAAGGTGAAACAGGCCATCATCGAGGAATTGAAGAAGCGCGGCACCGGCAGCGATTTCACGGTGGTGGCGAACCCCGAATTCCTCAAGGAGGGCGCGGCGGTGGAGGACTTCATGCGCCCGGACCGGATCATCATCGGCTCGGACGACGCGCGCGCCGTCGCGCTGCTGCGCCAGCTCTATGCGCCGTTCCAGCGCAACCGCGAGCGCGTCATCGTGATGGGCGTGCGCTCCGCCGAGCTCACCAAGTACGCCGCCAACTCGATGCTCGCCACCCGCATCTCGTTCATGAACGAGGTGGCGAACCTCGCCGAAGCGATCGGCGCCGACATCGAGGAAGTGCGGCGCGGCATCAGCTCGGACCCGCGCATCGGCTACCAGTTCCTGTACGCCGGCGCCGGCTTCGGCGGCTCGTGCTTTCCGAAGGACGTGAAGGCGCTGCAGCGCAGCGCCGGCGAGGCCGGGCACCCCTTGAAACTGCTCGCCGCCGTCGAGGCGGTCAACGAGGCGCAGAAGCACGTGCTCGCCGGCAAGATCAGGCGGCATTTCGGCTCCCTGTCGGGAAAGACAATTGCGCTCTGGGGGCTCGCCTTCAAGGCCAACACCGACGACATGCGCGAGGCCCCGAGCCTCAGCCTGATCGACGATCTCACGCGGGAGGGCGCGAGCGTGCAGGCTTATGATCCGGCCGCGGGCCATCAGGCGAGAAAGCTGTTCGAGAAAAACGGCAACGTGAAAATCGTCGACAGCGCGATCGGTGCGCTGGAGGGCGCGGACGCGCTGGCGATCGTCACCGAATGGCAGGAATTCCGCAGCCCGGATTTCGCCGCCATCAGGGAAAAGCTGAAGACACCCGCCATCTTCGACGGCCGCAATCTTTACGACCCGGCCGCGGTGCGCGCGCAGGGCCTGGAGTATTTCGCCATAGGAAGGAAGCCTTGAAAGCCCCCGACACGTCGAAGGCGCGGGTGCTGGTCGTAGGCGACGTGATGCTCGACCGGTACTGGTTCGGCGAAGTCTCCAGGATCTCGCCCGAGGCACCCGTGCCGGTGGTCCTCATCGATCACGAGGACGAGCGCCTGGGGGGCGCGGCCAACGTCGCGTGGAACTGCAAGGAGCTGAACGCGCGCATCCGGCTCCTCTCCGTGGTGGGGCGCGACGAGCCGGGCGAGAGGCTGGAGAAGCTTCTCAAGGGCAAGGGCATAGAGGCGAGCCTGCATCGCGACCGCGGCGTGCACACGACGCAGAAACTGCGCGTCATCGGCAGGAAGCAGCAGCTGCTGCGCATCGACTTCGAGAAGCCGCCTTCGAGCGAGGTGCTGGCCTCGAAGCTGGAGGAGTTCAAGCAGGCGCTGGCGGACTGCGACGTGGTCATCCTCTCGGACTACGGCAAGGGCGGCCTCGCGCACATTGCAGAGATGATCCGCAGCGCACGCCGCGCCGGCAAGCGCGTGCTGGTGGATCCCAAGGGCGACGACTATTCGCGATATAAAGGCGCGAGCATCTTGACGCCGAACCTGGCCGAGCTGCGCGAAGTGGTCGGCAGCTGGCACGACGAGAAAGACCTGGGGCGACGTGCGCAGGCGCTGCGCGAGAAGCTCGATCTCGAAGCGCTGCTGCTCACGCGCGGCGGGGATGGGATGACGCTGTACCGGCGCGGCGGCGCCGTTGGCATCAAGGCCGAGGCGCGCGACGTTTTCGATGTCACGGGGGCCGGCGATACGGTCATCGCCGCCTTGGCGGTCATGCTCGCGGCGGGCGTCGGGCTGGAGAACGCCGTGCGCATCGCCAACCGCGCGGGCGGCATCGTCGTCGGCAAGCTCGGCACCGCGGCGGCGAGTTACCAGGAACTTTTCGGGAAAGGCTGATGTACTACGTCGTCACCGGCGCCGCCGGCTTCATCGGCTCGAAGATCGTCGAGGCGCTCAACCGGCACGGCATCGCGGACATCATCGCCGTGGACAACCTGCAGCAGGCGGACAAGGTGAGCAACCTCGCCGGCTGCGACATTGCCGATTACGTCGACCAGGCGGAGTTCATCGCCAGGCTCGACCGGTACGAGGGCGCGGTGGACGCCGTGCTCCATCAGGGCGCGTGCTCCGACACCATGGAGTCAGACGGCCGCTACATGATGGAGAACAACTACCGCTACTCGAAAATCCTGCTCGAGTGGTGCCAGGAAGAGGAAGTGCCGCTGCTCTATGCGTCGTCGGCCTCGGTCTACGGCTCAGGTCCCGAGTTCCGCGAGGAGCGGCGCGGCGAGCGGCCTCTCAACGTCTACGGCTATTCCAAGTTCCTCTTCGACCAGGCGGTGCGCGAGCGGCTTGCGGCGCGCACCGCCCAGATCGCGGGCTTGCGCTATTTCAACGTCTATGGGCCGAACGAGGCGCACAAGGGACGCATGGCGTCGGTGGCATTCCACGCCTACCGGCAGCTGCTCGAGCTCGGCCGGGTGAAGCTGTTCGTCGGCTCCGGCGGCTACGGCAACGGCGAGCAGCGCCGCGATTTCATCCACGTCGACGACGTGGTGGAGGTGAACCTCTGGTTCCTCGAGCAGCGCGAGCTGTCCGGCATCTTCAATTGCGGCACCGGACGCGCGCAGACTTTCAACCAGCTCGCCGCGGCGGTGATCAACTCGGTGCAGGGCACGCAGCTCCCGGTGCCCGAGCTGGTCGGCAAGGGGCTCATCGAGTACGTCCCCTTTCCCGCGGGCCTCGCCGACAGGTACCAGAGCTTCACCGAGGCCGACCTGTCGCGGCTGCGCGCCGCCGGCTACAGCGCCCAGTTCATGTCGGTCGAGCAGGGCGTCGCCGCGTACGTGAAGGCGCTGCAGCGGAAATGAACAAGACGATCGAGGATTTCATCGGCGACACGCCGCTGGTGCGGCTGCAGCGGCTGCCGGGCGCGGAAAATTTCAAGAACAAGAATGTCGTTCTGGCAAAGCTGGAGGGGAACAATCCCGCCGGCTCGGTGAAGGACCGGCCCGCGATCTCGATGATCCGCCACGCCGAGAAGCGCGGCCGCATCAAGCCCGGCGACACGCTGATCGAGCCGACCTCGGGCAACACCGGCATCGCGCTCGCCATGGCGGCAGCCACGCGCGGCTACCGCATGGTGCTGATCATGCCCGAGCACCTGTCCGCCGAGCGGCGCCAGAGCATGCGCGCCTTTGGCGCCGAGATCATCCTCACGCCGCAGAAAGGCGGCATGGAGGCGGCGCGCGACCTCGCCGACAAGATGGTGCGCGAGGGAGAGGGCACGATGCTCGACCAGTTCGCCAATCCAGACAACTCGCTCGCGCACTACGAGAGCACCGGGCCGGAGATCTGGCGCGACACCGAAGGCAGGATCACGCATTTCGTCTCCAGCATGGGCACGACCGGCACCATCATGGGCTGCTCGCGCTTCTTCAAGGAGAAGAACCGCAGGATCGAGATCATCGGCTGCCAGCCCGAGGAGGGCTCGCAGATCCCGGGCATCCGCAAGTGGCCCGAGGCCTACCTGCCGAAGATCTACGACCGGAAGCGCGTCGACCGGCTGGAATACGTGAGCCAGGCCGAGGCCGAGGAGATGACGCGGCGCCTGGCGCGCGAAGAAGGCATCTTCGCGGGGATCTCCTCCGGCGGGGCGGTGCATGTCGCGCTGCGCGTGGCGAAGGCGCTGAAGAACGCGCTGATCGTGACGATCATCTGCGACCGGGGCGACCGCTACCTCACTACCGGCGTGTTCCCGGACTGATGACGCCGGTCCTCGCCTTCGACATCGAGACCATTCCGGATTGCGCCGGGATCCGCGGCCTTTACGACCTGCCCGCCGACCTGCCCGACGCCGACGTCGCCGAGCTCGCTTTCCAGAAGCGCCGCGTCTCGAGCGGGAGCGATTTCCTGCCGCCGCACCTGCAGCGCATCATCGTCATCGGTTGCGTATTGCGCGAAGGCGATAACGTCCAGGTTTTCTCGATCGCCGAGCCCGAGCGCGACGAGCCGGCGATCATCCGGAAATTCTTCGACGGCATCGACAAGTACACTCCGCAGCTGGTGTCGTGGAACGGCACGGGATTCGATCTGCCGGTGCTCAATTGCCGCACGCTCCTGTGCGGCGGCTGCGCGGTCAAGTTCTGGGACCAGGGCGAGGACGACCGCGACTTCAGGTACAACAACTACGTCAACCGCTACCACGCGCGGCACCTCGACCTGATGGACGTGCTCGCCATGTACCAGCCGCGCAACAACGTGCCGCTCGACGAGATGGCCCGGCTCGCCGGCTTCCCGGGCAAGCTCGGGATGGGCGGAGCTGCCGTATGGGAGCAGTACCGCCAGGGCGAGATCCGGCGCATCCGCGACTACTGCGAGACCGACTGCGTGAACACCTACCTGCTGTATCTTCGCTTCCAGCTGCAGCGCGGCGCATTCACCAGAGACCAGTACGCCCGGGAATGCAATCTGCTGAAGACCACCCTGGAAAGACAAAACCTGCCGCACTGGCGCGAGTTCCTGTCGCTCTGGAAAACCTGATCCTGAGGATCGACGCGCTGGACGCCGAGGGGCGCGGTGTCGCGCGCAACCCGGAAGGCAAGGTGGTGTTCGTCGAAGGCGGGTTGCCAGGCGAGCGCGTCGCCTGCCGGATTTTCCGGGAGAAGCCGAAATTCGACCTCGGCAGGGCCGTGGAAGTGTTGAGCGAGTCCGCCGGCCGCCGCGCGCCGCGCTGCCCTCACTTCGGCGTGTGCGGCGGCTGCGCGACGCAGCACGCCGATGCCGCGACGCAGATGGCGGCGAAGCAGCGCTGGCTGGAGGACAACCTGGCCCGCATCGGAAAAGTGCAGCCCGAAATGCTGCTGCCGATCGTCTACGGCGAGGAGTGGGGCTATCGGCGCAGGGCCCGGCTCTCGGTGCGCCGGGTCGAGAAGAAGGGCGGCGTGATGCTCGGTTTCCGCGAGCGGCGCTCGACTCACGTCGCCGACATGCGCGAATGCCATGTCCTGCCTCCCAGCGTCTCGGCGCTGATCCCGGCGATGAAGGAGCTGGTGGAAAAGCTGTCCATCCGGGAGCGGGTGCCGCAGATCGAGGTGGCCGTCGGCGACAACGCGACCGCGCTGGTGTTCCGCCATCTGTTGCCGCTGTCGGAAAACGATCTTTCGCTCCTGCGCCGCTTCGGCGATGAAAACTCTGTTCACGTCTGGCTCCAGCCCGGCGGGCCGGACACGGCGCATGCCTTTCATCCGGAAGCGAGCGAGCTGTACTACGACCTGCCGGAATTCGGCCTGCGCATCCGGTTCCGCCCGACCGACTTCACCCAGGTCAACCACGCGGTCAACCGGATCCTCGTGTCGCGCGCGGTGCGGCTGCTCGACCCGCAGCCCGGCGAGCGCGTCGCGGACCTGTTCTGCGGGCTCGGCAATTTCTCCCTGCCGATCGCCACGCGCGCCGCCCAGGTGGTCGGCTTCGAGGGCAGCCGCGAGCTGGTGGAAAGGGCGCGGCAGAATGCCGTCGCCAACCGTACGGTGGCGCAGTTTGAGGCCGTGGACCTTTTCAGGCAGGACGTTAAAGCCTACGGACCATTTCAAAAGATGCTGCTGGATCCGCCTCGCGAGGGCGCCATCGAGATCGTCAAATCGTTGCCCGACGACTGGCCGCGGCGCGTCGTCTATGTGTCCTGCGACCAGGCCACCCTCGCGCGCGATGCCGGGGTTCTGGTGCACACTAAGGGCTTCCGGCTCGCCGCAGCCGGTGTCGTGAACATGTTCCCGCATACCGCGCACGTCGAGAGCATCGCCGTGTTCGAGCGATAGAGGAGAACGAAAGTGAAACGATGGCTTACGGTCCTATGCTTCGCGCTGGCGAGCACGGCGTGGGCGCAGCCTTACCCGAGCAGGCCGATCCGCGTCATCGTGCCGTTCGTGCCGGGCGGAAACGTGGACATCACGGCACGCACCGTTGCGCCGGCGCTGGGGGACGCGCTCGGCCAGCCGGTGGTGGTCGAGAACCGTCCAGGCGCTGCAGGGATGGTGGGCGCGCAGGCGATGATCAGCTCCCCGGCGGACGGCTACACGCTGATGATGGGCTCGAACAGCTCGCTCGCCGTGGCGCCGAATCTTTACGCGAGCTGGCCGTACGATCCGATCAAGGGCATCGCGCCGATCTCCAATCTGGCGATCACGCCTTTCGTCCTGGTGGTGAGGCTGGGACTGCCGGCGCAATCGCTCGCCGAGTTCGTCAAGCTGGCGAAGGAAAAGCCCGGGCGGCTGAGCATGGCCTCGGGAGGCAACGGCTCGTCGAATCATCTGGTCGGCGAGCTGTTCCAGATGATGACCGGCTTGAAGTTGAGCCATGTGCCCTATAAGGGCACCGGCGCGGCGCTGGTCGACCTCGCCGGCGGGCAGGTGGACCTGCTGTTCGACCAGGCGAGCTCGACCGTGCCGAACGTGCGCGGCGGCAAGATCCGCGCCCTGGCGGTCGCCTCGAGCAGCCGCCAGAGCGCGCTGCCGGACACGCCTACGTTCGCCGAGGCCGGCCTGCGCGATTTCGAGATCGATAATTTCACCGGCCTGGTCGGGCCCGCCGGCATGCCGCTCGACGCCGTCGCCAGGGTGCATGCGGCCGCTGTGAAGGCGCTCGCCACGCCGCAGGTCAGGGAGCGCTTCGCGAGCCTGGGCGTGCAGCCGGTCGGCGACACGCCGGAACAATTCGGCGCGCTGATCCGCGAGGACCTCGCGCGCTGGAGCAGGGTGATCAAGAGCGCCGGCGTCAAGGTCGAATGAGCCGGCAACAAAAAAGGGCGCCACCCAGCGCCCTTTAATGGTTTCTCAGCGGATCAGTCGCGTTCGCCGCTCAGCGCGAGCAGGATATTGAGCAGGTTGGCGAAGATGTTGAACAGGCTCATGTAGACGCCGGTCGTGGCGATCACGTAGTTGGTCTCGCCGCCGCGCACGATCCTGCTCAGGTCGTAGAGCAGGAACAGCGAGAACACCACGATCACCAGCGTCGAGATGGTCAGCGCCAGGGCGGGGATCTGCAGCCACATGTTCGCGAGCATCGCGATCAGCAGCGCGATCATGCCGACGAACAGGAACTTGCCCATGAAGCCGAAATCGCGCTTGGTGGTGGTCGCGACGACCCCCATGGCGAGGAAGATCGCGCCGGTGCCGAGCGCCGCGTAGCCGACCAGCGCCGCGCCGTTCCTCATCGCCAGGGCGAAATTGAGGATCGGCCCGAGCCACCAGCCGAGCAGCCCGGTCATCAGAAGCAGCAGCAGAATGCCGAGCGCGCTGTTGCGGTTGGCGGCGATGCCGAACTGCAGGCCGATCACCGCGCCGAGCATGACAAAGGTGCCGATGATGGGATGCGCGATGATCACGCCGGCCGTCGCCATGCCGATGAAAGCGCCGATCACCGTCGGCACCATCGTCAGGGCGAGCAGCAGGTAGGTGTTGCGCAGGACTTTCTGGCCCTGCTCTGCCGCGGCGATCTCCGCCGCGTCGTAAGTGACGCCCCGACTGATGGCCGGGTCGCCGGTGCGTATGGGTTTCAGTTCCATGGTTATCGACTCCTCCTGCGCATAAGACTACCAAAGCGGCCCCAAGTTTCAAGCACTTGATGGTCCCGTAGCGCCAATATGCGGGCGGCAATGAGGAATTTCAACGAGAGTTTGAGCTTGACAGAGCGGCGAACCTAGCCATTGGCGAGGTAGCGGTGCACGAACGCGACCGCCATGGCGCCTTCGCCCACCGCGGAAGCAACCCGCTTCACCGAGCCGTGGCGCACATCGCCGGCGGCGAATACGCCGGGGACGCTGGTCTCCAGGTAGAACGGATCGCGGTCGAGCGGCCAGCCGGCGGGCAGCTGGCGACCTCGCAGCAGGTCGGGGCCGGTGAGCAGGTAGCCCCCCTCGTCGCGCGCGATGCCGACTTCGCCTGCCCAATCGCTCTGCGGCACGCCACCGACGCAAACGAAGAGCCAGCGGGTCTTCGCGCTGCGCTCCTGCCCGGTGACCCGGTCCGCAAGCGTGATCTCCTCCAGCAGCTTGCCGCCGCGCAATGCGGCGACCTCGGTATGCGGGAGCACCTCGACGTTGGGGATTGAGCGGAGCCGGTCGAGCAGGTACTGCGAGAGCGTTTCCTTCAGCGACTCGCCGCGGATGACAATGAAGATCCGCTTCGCGAAGCCGGCGAGGTGCATCGCCGCCTGCCCGGCGGAGTTGCCGCCGCCGACGAGGTACACATCCTCGCCCTTCGTCAGGGCGGCCTCGCTCGCGCCGGCACCGTAATACAACCCCGCGCCAAGGAAGCGCTCCGCCTCGGGCACCTCGAGGCGGCGGTACTCGATGCCCGTCGCACAGATGGAGGCGCGCGCGACGATCCTCGTGCCGTCCTCCAGGTACCCGACTCCCTTGCCGGCTGTCATCTCGGCGCGCACGCCCTTGCGCGCGAGCAGGATCTCCGTGCCGAACTTGTAGGCCTGCTCGCGCGCGCGCTCGGCGAGCTCCGCGCCGCTGGTGCCCTCGGGAAAGCCGAGATAGTTCTCGATCTTGGGGCTAGACGCGGCCTGCCCGCCGATCGCCCATCGCTCCACCAGAACAGTCTTCAGACCGTCGGAGGAGCCATAGACCGCGGCGCTCAGCCCCGCCGGCCCAGCGCCGTAGATCGCCAGGTCGTACTCCGCGCGCGACGGGTTGGCGAACCAGCCGAGCTTCTCGATCACCTGGCGGATCGTCGGCGACTCCATGCGGGTGCCGTCCGGGAATTCGCAGACCGGCAGGCGCGCCTGCGCGTCGCTTTCGAGCGGGATCCACTCGAAGGGAACATCGCAGCGCTGCAGGAAATCGCGCAACTGGTACGCCTCGGCCGAGCCCAGGCGGCCATAGATCTTCACGAGGGGCGTCTTTCCGCTGGCGGGCCCGGCCATGGTCAATCTTACAGGCGGATTTCCAGGCGCGTAGAATCCCCGCCTCTGAAGGCAACGGAGAGTTGGCAGAGCGGTCGAATGCGGCGGTCTTGAAAACCGTTAGCCCGCGAGGGCTCGGGGGTTCGAATCCCTCACTCTCCGCCAGAACCTGTCCCAGCAAGTCCCAAGAAGTTCCAGAAAAGCCAATTTCCCTCTATGAGGATCGGGAGGGCGCCTTGACACGTCCGATCTGGTCCGGCACAGTCCTACCATCAACGAGGAGATACTATGGTGCATAAGAACACAACGATTTCCTGGCTTGTGTCTGGCGTATCTCTGGCCCTCTTATCTTCTATGGTAATGGCGGCTGGACCCAACACCACGACAGTCCGCCAAGTCATCACCGGTTTATCCCCTTTTCCATGCGCACCAACCTCTAATACTGCTAGCAGCCACCCAGTATTGAATAGTGAAGTCGAGCCCGATTTGGATGTAGCGCTAAATCCAGCGTCTCCCCTTTCTCCACCCATTGTCGTAGCCGCTTGGCAGCAGGACCGCTATACGCGCGCTGGTGGTGCAAATGATATTTATATGCGTGTTTCAATGGATGGTGGTGCGACGTTTGGTTCCATGATTCCGATGAGAAATGTGTTTTGCTTTGGTGGGCGATTTGAACGTTCCTCCGATCCCCGGGTAACCATTTCTTCCAACGGAATAATATATTTCGTGGGACTGGGCTTTGATCATGCCACTGATCCTAATGCAGTGAGTATCGCTCGATATGATTTGGCGACTCAATCATTCATTGATTTAACAGAATTAAACGCAGTGAAAGGTATTGCCCAGCCTACAGCAACAGACTTTTCCAAACTGACTGTGGAGCCCAACGATCCAAGCGGCAACACCTTATATTTGACTTGGGACCGTTATTTCCAAGGGTCTTATTTCACAGGTAACCCCCATGTATTGAGTGATAGGGGAAAACTGTATTTTTCCAAATCCCTTGACGGAGCCACATGGAGTCAACCTAAACCCATTTTCAATACTTATACTGATCTAGCTTCCCAATATGCTCCCGATGTTCAAGTGTCTGGTGCACATATTGTATTGGCTAACAATTCTAAAACCGATCAGTTTTCACGTCTGGTGGACTTAATGGGCGTGCAAACTGGTTTGGTGAATCCGGATGTGTCACCACATAATTTCACTGAAGTGGTGACGTCAGATAATCAGGGAACTACCTGGAGTAAACCTTCTGTTGTCAATCCCGATGGTTTGGTAGGAACAGCCGTTAATCCGGAACACTACGATGCGAGTCAGGATTTCATCACTAATCATTCCAACTCTCAGGTCATTCGCAGTGGCGATGCCGTTGATCAAGCCGATGTAGATAGAACTCGGAATTTGATTTATTCCGTGATTCAAGAGCATTCACTCATTTACGATCACACGCCGTGCCGCATTGATCTGTATGTTTCGAAAGATGGAGGCACTTCCTGGACACTGATCGGACCCGTTAACCGTGTGTTATCGACTCAAGCCTTCAACCAAGGTATTGCGGTATTG
>VBBY01000008.1 GCA_005881595.1 Betaproteobacteria bacterium
CTCAGGCCAAGCGCCATCAGGAGGTAGCGTTGTCCGAAGCGAAAGCCGTTCGCCAGGGTAACCCACACGTACACGAGGAATAGCGGCGCCGAGCGCTCGCCGAGGAAGGCCATCACCCAGGTCAGCGTGCCGAGGTCGGCGCTCGCCCCGATCACTCGCCGCATCGGCGACTCGCCTGGCGCGACCAGGATGTGGGCAAAAACGAAGACCGCCACCGCGAGATAGCCGAGCATGACGAAAAGCGTCGGCTGGAGCCCCTGTGCAACCGCACCAGGCAGCAGGTACAGAACGATCAACCCGCCCACCACCAGGCGCACCAGCGCCTGCTCGTGCTCGGTGTCCGGGCGCCCGGACAGCCTGGCGCGCAGCTTCGCGAGGAGCTCGCGGGCTGTCGCCATCAACGTTCCGTCGGCGGGTCCTGCCACTCGCGCTGGATCTGCGCCACCTCGGACTTCATGCCGAGAAAGGCGTCGACCATGCGCGGATCGAAATGCCGCCCGGCCTGTGAGGTGATGTATTCGAAGGCGCGCTCCTCGGGCCAGGCGGCCTTGTAGGGCCGCACCGACGTCAGCGCGTCGTAGACGTCCGCCACCGCGACGATGCGGGCGCAGAGCGGGATATGATCGCCGACCAGCCCGTTCGGATAGCCCGAGCCCTCGTACTTCTCGTGGTGGCCGAGCGCGATGAGGGCCCCCATGCGCACGTACTTCGAGGCGCTGCCCTTCAGGATCTCGTGCCCGATGACGGGGTGGCGCCGCATCACCTGCCACTCGGCGTCGTCGAGCTTGCCCTGCTTCAGCAGGATATGGTCGGGGATGCCGATCTTGCCGATGTCGTGCAGCGGCGCGGACAGCTCGATGGTCTCCGCCTCGTCGTAATCGAGGCCGAGCGCCCCGGCGATCAGGCGCGAGTAGCGCGACATGCGGATCAGGTGATAGCCGGTCTCCTCATCGCGGAATTCGCCCGCCCGCGCAAGCCGCAGCAGCGTTTCCTTTTCCCGCTCGCGCACGTCCTTGGTCGCGTCCTCGACCATGTGCTCGAGCAGGCGGCGCCGGTCCTCGAGCGCGAGCTGCTGGCGGCGCAACGTCAGCAGGTTCCTGCAGCGCGCCAGGCATTCGCGCGCGTCGACCGGCTTGGTCAGGAAGTCGGTGATCCCGGCATCGAGCGCCGCGTAACGCACCTTGCGGTCGTCGTGCACCGTCACCATCACGATCGGCACGTGCTCGTAGCCGGGGAGCGCGCGCAGGCGCTTCACGAACTCGATGCCGTCCATGTCCGGCATCATGTAATCGACGAGCACCAGGTCGGAAACGTGCCGCGTCGCCCAGACCACGGCGTCCACGGGACGTGCGAAGCCTTCCACGCCGACGCGCTCGTCTATGCTGCGTACCACCTGCTCCAGGATCGCGCGGCCGGTCGACTGGTCGTCGACGACCATCACCGTGTTGCGCGCCGAAGGCAGCACCCTCACCTGTGCCTTGGCCATGACCCCCCCTTGGGGACGATTCAGCCCGAGGAGCGTACCCCCCGTACCCCCGGGTGTCCAGCAAAAAAGGCCGAGTTTTCACTGTTTTTTTCCCGGGGTGCCGGAAGAGAGACTCGAACTCTCATGGTGTTGCCACCGGCGGATTTTGAGTCCGCTGCGTCTACCGGTTCCGCCATTCCGGCCGGGGGCGAAAATTATAATCCCCGCGCATGCTGGTCTCCGAGTTCGACTATGAGCTGCCCGAGGAGCTGATCGCGCAGCGCCCGGCGCCCGAGCGCACCGCGAGCAGGCTGCTGCATCTCGATGCGCGGAGCGGCGAGATCGAGGATCTCGCCTTCGCCGAGCTGCCGGCGCAGATCGGCGGCGGCGACACCGTGGTGCTGAATGACACGCGGGTGATCAAGGCACGGCTCCCGGGCCGCAAGCGGACCGGCGGCAGGATCGAGGTGTTCATCGAGCGCGCGCTCGGCGCCAGCGATGCGCTGGCGCTCGTTCGGGCCAGTCATGCGCCGCCCGAGGGAAGCGAGCTGCTGGTGGGAGACGGCGTTCGAGCGATCGTGTCGGGGCGCGAAGGCGAGCTCTACCGGCTGCACTTTCTCGAGCCGATCGACTCCGTGCTGGAGCGCTTCGGCGCCGTTCCGCTGCCTCCTTACATCGCGCACCCGCCCCAGGCCGAGGATGCGGAGCGCTACCAGACGGTGTACGCGGCGGTTCCGGGAGCGGTCGCGGCGCCGACCGCCGGGCTGCATTTCGACGCAGCCATGCTCGAGCGGCTGCGGGAGCGCGGCGCGCGCCTGGCGAAGCTGACCCTGCATGTCGGGGTCGGCACGTTTCAGCCGGTACGCAGCGAGCGGGTCGAGGACCACCGCATGCATCCCGAGCGCTATACCATCCCGCGGGAGACCATGGACGCACTCCGCGGCCGCCGCGTGCTCGCCGTGGGCACGACTTCACTGCGCGCGCTCGAAACCGCCGCGCAGACCGGCGAATTGAGCGGCGAGACCGGGCTGTTCGTCTATCCGGGATTCCGCTTCCGGGTCGTCGACCGGCTGCTCACCAACTTCCACCTGCCGCGCTCCACGCTGCTGATGCTGGTCAGCGCCTTCGCCGGCAAGGACCGCATTTTCCGCGCGTACCGCCACGCCATCGAGAAACGCTACCGGTTCTTCTCCTACGGCGACGCGATGCTCATCGAGAGATGAATTTCAGGCTGACTCACCGCGACGGGCAGGCGCGCCGCGGCGTGCTCGAGCTGGCGCACGGCCGCGTCGACACCCCGGCGTTCATGCCGGTGGGCACCTATGGCTGCGTGAAAGCGATGTCGCCCGAGGAGCTGGCCGCGACCGGCGCCCAGATCGTCCTCGGCAACAGCTTCCATCTGTGGCTGCGTCCGGGGGTCGACGTGATCGAGAAGCACCGCGGCCTGCACCGCTTCATGGGCTGGAATGCGCCGCTGCTGACCGACTCGGGCGGCTTCCAGGTGTTCAGCCTCGGCGCGTTGCGCAAGCTCACCGAAGAGGGCGTGCACTTCGCCTCGCCGATCAACGGCGATCGCCTTCTCCTGACGCCGGAAGAAGCGATGCGCATCCAGCGCGCGCTCGACGCCGACATCGCGATGGTGTTCGACGAGTGCACGCGCTACCCCGCCGACGCGGACCAGGCGGCCCGCTCGATGCGGCTGTCGATGCGCTGGGCGGAGCGCTCGAAAAGAGCGTTCGACAGCCCCAATCTCCTCTTCGGCATCGTGCAGGGCGGCATGCACGAGAATTTGCGCGACGAGTCCCTGACGAGGCTGGTTGAGCTGGAATTCGACGGCTACGCCATCGGCGGGCTGTCGGTGGGCGAGCCCAAGGAGGAGCGCTCCCGCATCCTCGGCCATGTCGCGCCCAAGATGCCTTCCGATCAGCCCAGGTACCTCATGGGGATGGGCACGCCCGAGGACATCATCGAGGCGGTCGGCGCAGGCATCGACATGTTCGACTGCGTGCTGCCGACGCGCAACGCGCGCAACGGCTGGCTGTTCACGCGCGGCGGCGACGTCAAGATCCGCAACGCGCGCTACCGTGACGACACCGCCCCCCTGGACGAGCGCTGCGCCTGCTACACCTGCCGGCATTTCACGCGCGCCTACCTCCATCACCTGCAGAAGGCGAACGAGATTCTGGGCGCCAGGCTCAACACGCTTCACAACCTCCACTACTACCAGCAGCTGATGCGCGAGCTGCGCGCGGCGATCGAGCAGGGATGCTTCTCGATGAGCTCGCGGGCCCTGCTGGAGGAGCGCAGGCGGCTGTTATAATTTCACGTTCCCCTTTCGGAGTTCTGCGGTGATCATTTCCCCCGCCTTTGCCCAGTCCGCCGGCGGCGGCGACCCGGGATTCATCGGCTTCCTGCCGATCATCCTGATGTTCGTGCTGCTGTACTTCCTCATGATTCGCCCGCAGATGAAGCGCTCCAAGGAGCAGAAGCAGATGGTCGAGGCGCTGCAGAAGGGCGACGAGGTGATCGCCGCGGGCGGCATGCTCGGCCGCATCACCAGGATCGGCGATGCCTACGTCAGCCTGGAGGTGGCGCCGAACACCGAGATCAGCGTCCAGCGGGCCGCCGTGCAGATGCTGCTCCCCAAGGGGACGCTCAAAAGCATTCAGTAAGTAGGTGAACCGCTTTCCTCCCTGGAAGTACGCGCTGATCGCCCTCGCGATCGTCGCCGCCTTCCTCTACACGCTGCCGAACTTCTTCGGCGAATCGCCGGCGGTGCAGGTGTCGAGCGTCAAGGCCACGGTGAAGGTCGACGGCGCGCTGATGGCGCGGGCGGAAGACACTCTCAAGGCGGCGAACATCCCGTACACCGGCGTGCTGCTCGAGCAGACCAGCCTGCGCGTGCGCTTCGGCGACACCGACACGCAGCTCAAGGCCAAGGACACGATCGACCACGCGCTCAATCCCGACGCGTCCAATCCGACCTACGTGGTGGCGCTCAACCTGCTTCCCGCCTCGCCGCGCTGGCTGACGGCGATCCATGCGCTGCCGATGTACCTCGGCCTCGACCTGCGCGGCGGCGTGCACTTCCTGCTGCAGGTCGACATGCAGGCGGCGATCACCAAGCGCCTGGAGAGCCTCGCCGGCGACCTGCGCTCGCAGCTGCGCGAGCGCGACATCCGGCACGGCGGCATCACCCGCGAAGGCCAGACGCTGCGCGTGCGGTTCCGCGATGCCGCCACCCGCGACAAGGCCCGCGAGGTGATCGCGTCGAATCTGCCCGACCTCAACGTGGCGGAGCGCGAGGACGGCCAGGACTGGCTCCTCGTCGCGACGCTGAAGCCCGAGGCGATCAAGCGCACGCAGGAGTACGCGCTGAAGCAGAACATCACCACCCTTCACAACCGCATCAACGAGCTGGGCGTCGCCGAGCCGGTGATCCAGCAGCAGGGCGCCGACCGCGTCCTGGTGCAGCTGCCGGGCGTGCAGGACACGGCGAAAGCCAAGGACATCCTCGGGCGCACCGCCAGCCTCGAGATCCGCATGGCGGACGAGGAAAGGATGAATCCCGAAGCCCTCGCCGCGGCCGCCAAGGGCCAGGTGCCCTTCGGGGACGAATACTACGTCGAGCGCAATGGCCAGCCGCTGCTCGTCAAGAAACAGGTCGTGCTGACGGGAGACCGGCTCACGGACGCGCAGCCGGGATTCGATCAGCAGACCAACGAGCCGGCGGTGCACCTGCGCCTGGACGGCCAGGGCGCGCGCATCTTCCAGGAGGTGACGCGCGAGAACGTCGGCAAGCGCATGGCGATCCTGCTGATCGAGAAGGGCAAGGGCGAGGTGATCACCGCGCCGGTGATCCGCAGCGAGATCCCCGGCGGGCGCGTGCAGATCTCGGGCCGCATGAGCACCACCGAGGCCGCCGACGTGGCGCTGCTGCTGCGCGCCGGCGCGCTGGCGGCGCCGATGGAGATCATCGAGGAGCGCACCGTCGGCCCGAGCCTGGGCAGGGACAACATCGCGAAGGGCTTCAACGCCACGCGCTGGGGCTTCGTCGCGATCGTCGCGTTCATGTCGATCTACTACGTTCTGTTCGGCCTGATCTCGTCGGTCGCGCTCGGCGTGAACCTGCTGTTCCTGGTCGCCCTGCTCTCGCTGCTGCAGGCGACGCTCACGCTGCCCGGCATCGCGGCGATCGCGCTCACTCTCGGCATGGCGATCGACGCCAACGTCCTGATCAACGAGCGCATACGGGAGGAATTGCGCGGCGGGGCCACTCCCCAGGCCGCCATCGCGGCAGGCTACGAGCGCGCCTGGGCCACGATCCTCGACTCCAACGTGACCACCCTGGTGGTCGGACTGTCGCTGCTGATGGTGCCAGGCGCCGTGCGCGGCTTCGCGGTGGTGCATTGCCTGGGGATCGGCACCTCGATGTTCTCGGCGGTCGTGGTGTCGCGCGCCATCGTGAACCTCGTCTACGGCCATCGCAGGCGCGTTGCGCACCTGTCGATCGGCGACACCGCATGGACGTGAGCTGAATGGAATTCTTCAAGATCCGGCGCACCATCCCGTTCATGCGGCATGCGTTGATCTTCAACGTCATCTCCGCCGTTACGTTCCTCGCCGCCGTGTTCTTCCTCGCGTACCGGGGCCTCAACTTCTCGGTCGAGTTCACCGGCGGCACGCTGATCGAGGTCGGCTACCAGCGCTCGGCCGACGTCGAGCGCATCCGCAGGACGCTCGACGGCGCCGGCTTCAAGGCCGAGGTGCAGAACTTCGGCTCCTCGCGCGAGGTGCTGATCCGCATGCACCTGGAGAAGAACCAGTCGAGCGCCGACCTTTCGCGGAAAGTCATCGAGATCCTGAAGCAGGAAGACAGCGCCGCCGAGCTCAGGCGGGTGGAATTCGTCGGGCCGCAGGTCGGCTCCGAGCTCGCCAATCTCGGCTCGGTCGCCCTGCTGGTGACCGCAGTCGCGATCGTGCTCTACCTCTGGATGCGCTTCGAGTGGCGCTTCGGCCTCTCGGCCATCGTCGCCAACCTGCACGACGTGGTGATCATCCTGGGCTGCTTCGCCTTCTTCCAGTGGGAGTTCTCGCTGCCGGTGCTCGCCGCGGTGCTGGCGGTGCTCGGCTACTCGGTGAACGAGTCGGTGGTGGTGTTCGACCGGGTGCGGGAAAACTTCAGGAAGATGCGCAAGGCTTCCACCGTCGAGGTGATCGACAGCGCGATCACCGGGGTGATCTCGCGCACCATCATCACGCACCTTTGCACGCAGATGATGGCCACCACGATGCTGCTCTTCGGCGGCCCGGCGCTGCACTACTTTGCGCTCGCCCTCACCATCGGCATCTGCTTCGGCATCTACTCCTCGGTGCTCGTCGCGAGCCCCCTGGTCATGTGGCTCGGCGCCAAGCGCGACCAGTTCGTGAAGCCGCTCAAGCGCGGCGGCGCGCGCGACGAGCACGAGGGCGCCGTCGTCTAGTCACTTCAGGATCTGGATCAGGTTGCTGTAGTCGTCGGTCCAGGTCCTCCAGTCCGGCCGGTCCTCGGCCGGCACTGCTCCCGCGTCCACGATCGCCGGTGCCCGCAAAGCCGCGGCATCGCGCGACACGAGCACCCAGTCGCTCTTCGACCTGAGGCTGTCGTCATCGTCGTCTGGCTCGTCGCGCACCACCACTGCGTGGACCGCGTGCTCGCGCGCGATCCTGGCCACCACCGGGACCAGGTCGAGGAAGCGGTTGGAGACATGGAACGCGACGATGCCGTGCGGCGTGACATGGCGCAGATACACGCCGAGCGCCTCGCGCGTGATCAGGTGCACCGGGATCGCGTCGCTCGAGAAGGCATCGACCGCCAGCACGTCGAAGCGCTGCGGCGGCTCGCGCTCCATGGCGAGCCGGGCGTCGCCGAGGGAAATCTCGATGCGCGCCGCGCTGTCGGCGAGAAAGCTGAACTCGCTCTTCGCCAGCGCGACCACGTGCGGATCGATGTCGTAGAACCGGTAGAGGTCCCCCTCGCGGCCGTACGCCGCGATGGTCCCGGTGCCCAGGCCGATCACGCCGACGCGGAGCGGCCGGTCCTGCGCGGACAGGATCGCGGCGCCGATTCCCGAGCTCGGCTGGTAATAGGTGGTGATCAGCCTGCGCCGCCCGTCGTACTGGTATTGCTCGCCGTGCATGATCGCGCCGTGCACCAGGCGGCGGAGGTAGCTTTCCTCGCCCGGGGAGCCGTACTCCTTCACTCGAAGGACCCCGTAGAAGCTGCGCGTGGAGACGCGCACGTCGCGCTGGAAGCGCAGGCTGTCGTAGGCGGCGCAGCCCGTGACCCCGAGCAGCACGGCGAGGCTCGCAACCCGCGCCGGGCGGCTGACGCCGGCGAAGCGCACGGCGGCGAGCAGCGCGAGAACCACCAGTCCTACGCCGAGCTCGTAGTAGCCGTTGAAGGCGAGGGGCGCGACCACCGCGACCAGCAGGCCGCCCAGCGCGCCGCCCGCGGACACCGTGAGGTAGAAAGCCGTCAGATGGCGCGGCGCCGGACGCAGGCGGTACAACTCGCCGTGACAGAACAGGCAGCCCAGGAACAGTCCCGGCAGGTAGATGCCGAGCTGCACCGGCAGGTCGAAGTTGAAGTCGGAATCGACCAGCAGCCAGGCCATCGCGCCGAGCCACAGCAGCAGCAACCACCACAGCCACTCGGGCCGGTACCAGCCGCGTCCTTCGAAGGTGAGGACAAAGCTCAGCAGGTAGAGCGTAAGAGGCGCCAGCCAAAGCAGCGGCACCGATGCGACGTTCTGCGTCAGGTGGTTGGTGACCGCGAGCAGCAGCACCGATCCGGTCGCCGCGAGCGACAGCAAGAGAAGGTACGGCGGTTTCGCCGCAGCGCTCTCTTCGTGTTCTCTCTCGAGGACTGAAGGCGGCGTGAGCCAGGCGAGCGTCGCGCAGAAAGCGGCAAAGGCGGTGAACAGCCAGGACCAGTAAACGACCTGCTCGTGCGCGGCGAAGTACGGCTCGACGACAAACGGGTAGCCGGCCAGCGCTGCGAGCGAGGCGAGGTTGGAGATCGCAAACAGCCGGTAAGGATTGCCGCGAGGCTTCGCGCGCACGTACCAGGCCTGGAGAAGCGGGCTCGTCGCCGCGAGCAGGAAGTAGGGCAGGCCCACCGTCGCGCCGAGCAGCAGCAGAATGCGGCTGACGGGCTCATCGCCCCCCGCCGGCTTCCAGCTCTCGGCTGGTGCGATCGGCAGGCAGGCCAGGGCCGCCGCCAGCAGCATCGTATGCACCATCGCCTGGCCCCGTCCGCGCAGCTTCGCGTTGAGCGCGTGCGCATAGGCGTAGCCGCCGAGCAGCAGCACCTGGAAGAACAGCATGCAGGTCGTCCACACCGCCGCGCTGCCGCCGAACCACGGCAGGATCAGCCGCGCGATGAGCGGCTGCACCAGGAAAAGAAGAAACGATGAGAGAAAAATCGTCGCCGCGTGAGCCATCGACGACTTTCCCTAGACGCGGCGGGCCAGCTCGGCGGCGAGACCGGTGTAGGTCGCCGGGGTGAGGGCGAGCAGGCGCTTCTTCGCGGCTGCCGGGATGGGCAGCTTCCTCACGAAAGCGGCGAGCTGCCCCCGGTCGAGGCGCTTGCCCCGGCTGATGGCCTTCAGGCGCTCGTAGGCGCCGGGAACGCCGTGGCGGCGCATCACCTGCTGCACCGCCTCCGCCAGCACTTCCCAGTTCGATTCCAGGTCGGCAGCGAGGCGCAGCGGGTCCGCCTCCAGCTTGTCGAGGCCGCGCAGGCAGGCGGCATACGCGAGCAGCGTGTGGCCGAGCGCGCTTCCGACGTTGCGCTGCGCCGTCGAGTCAGACAGGTCGCGCTGCCAGCGCGACACCGGCAGCTTGTCGGCGAGATGGCGCAGCAGCGCGTTGGCGACCCCGACATTGCCCTCCGAGTTCTCGAAGTCGATCGGGTTCACCTTGTGCGGCATGGTCGAGGAGCCGACCTCGCCCTTTCTCAGCTTCTGGGTGAAGTAGCCGAGCGAGATATAGCCCCAGGCGTCGCGGTCGAGATCGAGCAGCACGCTGTTGGCGCGCGCGTAGGCGTCGAGCAGCTCGGCGAGCCAGTCGTGCGGCTCGATCTGCGTCGTGTAGGCGTTGAACTCGAGGCCCAGGCGCTCGACGAAGCGCCGGCAGAAGCGCTCCCAGTCGAAGGCCGGATAAGCCATCAGGTGGGCGTTATAGTTGCCGACCGCGCCGTTGACTTTCCCGAGGATTGCGACGCCGGCAATGCGCTCGCGCGCGCGGCGCAGGCGGTGCGCGAAATTGGCCAGCTCCTTGCCCACAGTGGTGGGCGTCGCCGCCTGCCCGTGGGTGCGCGACAGCATCGGCAGCGCGGCGTGCCGGCGGGCAAGCTCGCGCAGCGCGGCGACGACCCGGTCGAGCTCCGGCAGCATCACCTTGTCTCGAGCATCGGCGATCATTCGCGCGTAGGCGAGGTTGTTCACGTCCTCCGACGTGCAGGCGAAGTGCACGAACTCGATCGATCTCTGCACTTCGCGGTTGGTGGCGAGCTTGGACTTCAGCCAGTACTCGATCGCCTTGACGTCGTGGTTGGTCTCGGCCTCGATGTTCTTGATGTGCTCGGCGTCGCGCTCCGAGAAATCGTCGACCAGCCGGCCGAAGGCCGCTTTCGTGGCGCGGGAAAAAGGCTTCAGCTCGCGGATCGCCCGCTCGGCGGCGAGCGCCTCGAGCCAGGCGAGCTCGATCCTGAGCCGGTAGCGGATGAGCGCCTGCTCGCTGAAGTACCCGCGCAGGGCATCGACGGTCCTGGCGTACCGGCCGTCGAGAGGCGACAGCGCGGCGAGCGGCGAGGGCATGGGGCTCTATTATAAGGGGGTGGCGAACTTGCTTTCCCGAGTGAGCGCGCAAGCGAAGGCGTGCACCGTCTGCGCAAAGCATCTGCCTTATGCGCCCAGACCGGTGTTTCTCGTCGGCAGCGGGGCGCGGCTGCTGATCGTCGGCCAGGCGCCGGGCCGCCGCGTGCACGAGACGGGAATTCCGTGGAACGATCCTTCCGGCGACGCGCTGCGCGAGTGGCTGGCGATGGACCGCGCTGCCTTCTACGACAGCTCGCGCATCGCGATCGTGCCGGCGGGGCTTTGCTATCCCGGCACGGTGAACGGCGCCGACTTGCCGCCTCGTCCCGAGTGCGCCCCGGCGTGGCAGCCGAGGTTCCGCGCCGCGCTTCCCGGCCTTCGGCTGACGCTGCTGGTCGGGCGCTACGCACAGGCCTATTACCTGGGAACGCGCAGAAGAGAATCCGTGGCGCAAACAGTGCGCGCCTACCGGGACTACCTGCCCGAATTCTTCCCGCTGCCGCATCCGAGCTGGCGCAACAGGCTGTGGCTGAAGAACAACCCCTGGTTCGAGCGGCGCGTCATCCCGGCGCTCAGGGAAAGCGTTGCTGCCTGCATCCGACTATAATCCGCGCCCGTCATGAAGCTCCTCGCCTCGACCGCCAGCCCCTACGCGCGCAAGGTGCGCATCGTCCTCGCCGAGAAGAAAATCGAGTGCGAGCTGCAGCCGGTCGACGTTTCCCCGGTCGACAACCCGGTCAATGCCCACAATCCGCTCGGCAAGATCCCCACCCTCGTGCTCGACGACGGCACGGCGCTCTACGATTCGCGCGTGATCGTCGAGTTTCTCGACAACGCGTCGCCGATCAGCCGCCTGATCCCGGAAGACGTGCGCGACCGCGTCGCGGTGCGCCGCTGGGAGGCGCTCGCCGACGGCGTGCTCGACGCCGGGCTGCTGGCGCGCTACGAGTCGCTGCGGGACAAGCGGGAGCGCAGCAAGGATTGGAGCGACAAGCAGCTCGCGCGCATGCGCCGCGGCTGCGAGCAGATGTCGAAGGATCTCGAGGGCCGCGCGTGGTGCCACGGCGGCCGCTACTCGCTCGCCGACATCGCGCTCGGCTGCTGCCTCGGCTGGCTCGGGTTCAGGCAGCCCGGCGACGTCAACTGGCACGCCGCGTACCCGGGACTCGCCCGCCAGTACCAGAAGCTGATGGAGCGGCCCGCGTTCGCGGACACCGCGCCAATAGCCCCTAAGTGATTATTCCCCCGCCGAGGCAGACCTCGCCGTCGTAGAGCACGACCGACTGCCCCGGCGTCACCGCCCATTGCGGCGCAGGGAAGTCCACGGCGATCTCGCTTTCGCGCACCAGCGCCAGCGTGCACGCCGCGCCGGCCTGCCGGTAGCGCGTTTTCGCCGTGTGGCTCGAGCGCTCGGCAGGCGCCTCGCCCGCGATCCAGCTCGGCGCGCCGGCCTTGAGCGAATTCCTCAGCAGCAGCCGGTGGTCATGGCCCTGCACGACGACCAGCTCGTTGGCGGCGATGCGCTTCTCGGCGACATACCAGGCCTCGCCCGCCCCGCCGATGCCGATGCCTTTTCTTTGCCCGATCGTATAGAAGGCAAGACCGATGTGCTCGCCGAGCGCCGTTCCGTTCTCATCGACGATCGCGCCGGGCGCCTTCGGCAGATAACGATTCAGGAACTCGCGGAACGGGCGCTCGCCGATGAAGCAAATCCCGGTCGAGTCCTTCTTGGCGTGGTTCGGCAGTCCGGCTTCCTCGGCCATGCGGCGCACCTGCGGCTTCTTGAGATCGCCGAGCGGGAACATCACGCGCGCGAGCTGCGCCTGGTTGAGCCGGTGGAGGAAGTAGCTCTGGTCTTTTGCCGCATCATTGCCCCGCAACAACAGAACCTTGCCTTTTTCTTTTCTTGTCCTTGCATAGTGCCCGGTGGCAATCGTGGCCGCGCCCAGGCGCATCGCGTGATCCAGGAACGCCTTGAACTTGATCTCGGCGTTGCAAAGCACGTCGGGGTTCGGCGTGCGCCCCGCGGCGTACTCGCGCAGGAAATCGGCGAACACCCGGTCCCTGTATTCGGCGGAGAAGTTGACCGCCTCGAGCTCGATGCCGATCGCGTCGGCGGCGGCCGCGGCGTCGATCAGGTCCTCGCGCGTCGAGCAGTACTCGTCGTCGTCGTCGTCCTCCCAGTTTTTCATGAACAGGCCGACGACGTCGTAGCCCGCGCGCTTCAGCAGCAGCGCGGCGGCTGCGGAATCCACGCCCCCCGACATGCCGACGACGACTTTCTCAGCCATATTCCCTCGACAGCACGTCGAGCGGGAAGCGCCTGCCGGCGAGGAAGTCCAGCAGGCACTCCTGCACGAGCGGCGAGCGGTGCTCGTCCTGCCTGCTTTTCACCTCCGCCTCGGTCAGCCAGTGCAAGGCAACGATTTCCCTGTCCAGGGCCCGATCTTCGAGGCCCTTGATCTCGCCCGAAAAGCAGAAGCGCAGGAACGTCACGTCCCGCGCCGCGTAATGCCAGCGGTAGATGCCGACCAGGCCCGTCGGCTCGAAGCGGTGCGCGGTCTCTTCCAGCACCTCGCGCCTGCAGGCGGCGAGCAGGGATTCGCCGCGATCGAGATGTCCCGCCGGCTGGTTCAGGACGATCCGCCCGTCGATCCGCTCCTCGACCAGGAGGAAGCGGCCGCCGCGCTCGATGACGGCGGCGACCGTGACGCTGGGCCGCCAGATCTCGCTCATGCCGCTTTCTTGGTGTTCTTGCGGATGAAGTCCGCCATGCGCTGCACCCCCGCCTCGATCGCCTGCCTGGAGGCGGCATACGAGAAGCGCACGTGCTGGCCTTCCCCCGGCACGCGGGTGCCGAAATGGATGTCGGCGAGCACCGCCACGCCCGCCTCGTTGAGCAGGCGCCGCCTGAGGTCCTCCGAATCCGCGGCGCCGATGCGCCGGCAGGCCTCGGTGACGTTCGGCCAGGCGTAGAAGGCGCCGCCCGGCACCTGGCAGCTGACCCCCGGCACTTCGTTCAGCAGGCGGACGATGAGATCGCGCCTTTCGCGGAAGCTCTTCTTCATCGCCTCGGCGGCGTGCTGCGGGCCGTTGATCGCCTCGAGCGCGGCCCACTGGCTGATCTGCGAGGCGCACGACTCGGTGTTGGTGATCCAGCGCGTGAAGACCGGGGCGAGCAGCGGGTTCGACGTGAAGCCGATGCGCCAGCCGGTCATCGCCCAGGTCTTCGAGGCGCCGTCCGAGATGATGGTGCGCTCGTACATGCCCGGCACCTGCGCGATCGAGAAGAACTCGCCGGCGTAGGCGAGGCGCGAATAGATCTCGTCGGCGTACACCCAGACCTGCGGGTGGCGCCTGAGAATCGCCGCGATCTCTTCGAGCTCTTTTCTGGACAGCAGCCCGCCGGTCGGATTGTGCGGATAGTTGAGGATCAGCAGCCTGCTTTTCGGCGTGATCAGCTTTTCCAGATCGGTGAGATCAAAAGCGAATCGCCGCGCCTCGCGCAGGTGGATCGGCACCGGCTTCGCTCCGCTCGCCACGATCTGCGATTCGTAGATGGGGAAGCCGGGGTTCGGGTAGATCACTTCGTCGCCGGCGCCGTAATCGGTGGTCGACAGCACCGCGTAAGCGATGAACGGCTTCGCGCCCGCGCCGACCACGACGTCTTCCGGTCTGATGGGCAGGCCGCCGCGCATCGCGGCGAGATAGCGCGCCGCCGCCTCGCGCAGCTCGTCGATCCCCGCCGACGGCGTGTAGCCGTGCTTGCCCGACTTGATCGCGCGGATCGCCGCCTCCTGCACGTGGTCCGGCGCCGGGAAATCGGGCTGGCCGATGCAGAAGCTGATGATGTCCCTGCCCTGGCGCACGAGCGCATTCACCTCGGCGAGCACGACGAAGGCGTTCTCGGTTCCCAGGCTCGAGGCCCGGCGGCTGATTTCCGGCATGAGAGGTCTCGAAAAAGTGCTTATTATGCCGCCCCATGCTCGTCAATTGCGTGGCGTACGAGGACGGCCGCAAGCTCACGGAGATCGACAAGCGCGAGATCCGCGGCTATCTCGCACGCCCGGGGTGCTTCGTGTGGGTGGCGCTCAAGGACGCCGCCGAGGCCGAGCTCGCCGAGATGCAGGAGGAGTTCGACCTGCACCCGCTCGCCGTCGAGGACGCCGGCCACGGCCACCAGCGGCCGAAGCTCGAGGAGTATGGCCATTCGCTGTTCGTGGTGCTCAACACCATCGAAGTGATGGGCGATGAGCTGCGTGCCGGCGAGCTGGATATCTTCGTCGGCCGCAACTATGTGCTCTCGGTTCGCCGCGGCACCGAGCACGGCTTCCAGGACGTGCGCGCGCGCTGCGAGCGCGAGCCGGAGCTGCTGCGCAACGGCTCCGGGTATGTGCTCTACGCGCTGATGGACGCGGTGGTGGACCGCTACTTCCCGGTGCTCGACGCGGTCGAGCTGGAGCTCGAGAACATCGAGGACAAGCTGTTCAGCGGATCGGCGCCGCGCCTGAACATCGAGCGGCTCTATTACGTGAAGCAGAAGCTCACCACGCTCAAGCACGTGACGGCGCCTTCGATGGAGTACGCGGGCAAGCTGTTCGGCGGCCGCGTGCCGGGCGTGTGCTCGGGGCTCGGCGAATACTTCCGCGACGTCTACGACCACCTGGTGCGGCTCAACCAGTCGATCGACTCGGAACGGGACACGGTCAACACCGCGATCCAGGTGAATGTCGCCATGATCACCTACGGCGAGACCGAGGTCACGAAGCGCCTCGCGGCATGGGCGGCGCTGATCGCGGTGCCCACGTTCATCGCCAGCCTGTACGGCATGAACTTCAAGCACATGCCGGAACTGGATTGGACCTTCGGCTATCCGCTGGTTCTCGCGGTGATGGCGGTGCTCGACCTTTATTTCTGGTACCGCTTCAGGAAGGCGGGCTGGCTCTAGAAGCGCAGCTCGGCCCGCACCACGTCCCAGGCGACGGCCACTTCGCCTGCCTGCCTGTCGATCAATCCCAGCTCGATCAGCCTGGACACGTCCGTATGCACATTCTTGTAGTCCCGGTGCAGCCGCTTTGCCAGCTCATAGATGGAAGTCGGACTGGAGCTGCGCAGGGCCTGCATCAGCGCCCAGCGCGCCGGCGTCAGGGTGCGCAGAAGAAGCGGCAGGTCCTGCAGCGTCAGCACGCGCAGCGGCGCGAGCCTGCGCCCTTCTGCCACGCGGTTCCAGGCCGCCTCGAAGCGATCGAGCGCGTCGCCCGCCGCCCCGACCCGCAGCTCGAGCGTCCTAGCCAAGGCGACCGAGCGCCGCCTCGACGTCGCGCTCGAAGTCGTAGCGCAGCTGCTCGACCGACCTGAACTCGTAGGCGGTGCTGCGGCCGCGCACTCTGCGGCGCCCGTTCTGGTGCTCGACCAGCCCGCCATAGCGCAGCCGGTAGCGCAGATCGTCGTGCAGCTCGATTTCGAGCAAGGCATCGCCGAGCAGCACTTTTTCGGACAGGAGCAACATATGGCTTAGCATACCATAGCCAGGGTGCGCTAAAATGGCCTGCAAATGCCTTCCCGCGACGATTTCTTCAACCTGTACCGTCACGGCTTCGCGCGCGTCGCGGTGGCGACGCCGCGCGTGCGCATCGGCGATCCCCGGCACAACGCCGACGCGACGCTCGAGCTCATGCAGCAGGCCGCGCGCGACAAGGCGCTGCTCGCCGTGTTCCCCGAGCTTGGCCTTTCCGCCTACACCTGCGACGATCTGTTCCACCAGCGCACGCTGATCGACGCCGCCGAGAACGCGCTCGCGCAGCTTCTCGCGCGCACGCGCAACCTGCCGCTCGCCGCGCTGGTCGGCCTGCCGGTGGCGGTCGACGGCCGCCTCTACAACTGCGCGGCGCTCCTCTGCCGCGGGCGGCTGGTCGGCGTCGTCCCGAAGACCTACCTGCCGAACTACCGCGAGTTCTACGAGGCGCGCCAGTTCACGCCCGGCGACAGCAGCCCGCGCAGCGCGATCGCGCTGGCCGGGCAGGACGCCGCCTTCGGCACCAACCTGCTGTTCCGCCTCGCCGAGATGCCGGCTTTCGTCCTGCACGTGGAGATCTGCGAGGACCTCTGGGTGCCAGCGCCGCCCTCCTCGTTCGCGGCGCTCGCCGGCGCCAGCGTCATCGGCAATCTCTCCGCGTCGAACATCATCGTCGGCAAGGAGGGCTATCGCCACCAGCTGGTTGCCAACCAGTCGGCGCGCTGCCTGGCGGCCTACCTGTACAGCGCGGCGGGAATCGGCGAGTCCACCACCGACCTCGCCTGGGACGGCCACGCGATCATCTACGAGAACGGCACCCTGCTCGCCGAATCGCAGCGCTTCGCCGCCGCCCCGCAGCTCGCGCTCGCCGATGTCGATCTCGACCGGCTGCTCGCCGACCGCATGCGGCAGAACACCTTTGCCGAAGGCGCGCGCCGCCACCCGGCCGAGGTGGCCCGGTTCCGCAGCGTGGAGTTCTCGCTGCCGCTGCCCAGGGGGCGCCTGCCGCTCGAGCGCCGCATCGGCCGCTTCCCTTACGTGCCCGGGGACGCGGCGAGCCGCGACCTGCGCTGCGAGGAGGTGTACCGCATCCAGGTGCAGGGCCTCGTCACCCGCATGCAGGCGACGGGCACCAGGAAGCTGGTCATCGGCGTCTCCGGCGGGCTCGACTCGACCCAAGCGCTGCTCGTCTGCGCGCGCGCGCTCGACGAGCTGAAGCTGCCGAGGCGCAACATCCTCGCCTACACCATGCCTGGCTTCGCCACCACCAGCCGCACGCGCAACCAGGCATGGCAGCTGATGCGCGCGGTAGGGGCCAGCGCCGAGGAAATCGATATCCGGCCCTCGTGCATGCAGATGCTGAAGGACATCGGCCATCCGTACGCCAGGGGCAGGAAGGTCTACGACGTCAGCTTCGAGAACGTGCAGGCCGGCGAGCGCACGAGCCATCTCTTCCGGCTGGCCAACCTGCACGGCGGCTTCGTCGTCGGCACGGGCGATCTCTCCGAGCTGGCGCTCGGCTGGTGCACCTACGGCGTCGGCGACCAGATGTCGCATTACAACGTGAACGCGAGCGTGCCGAAGACCCTGATCCAGTACCTCGTCGGCTGGGTGGCCGAGTCCGACGAGTTCAGCGCCGACGTGAAGCGTGCCTTGAAACGGGTCCTGGACACCGAGATCAGCCCGGAGCTCGTCCCCGGCAAGCAGAGCACCGAGGCGATCATCGGCCCCTACGAGCTGCAGGATTTCAACCTCTACTACACCCTGCGCTTCGGCTATGCGCCCGCGAAAGTCGCCTTCCTTGCCTGGAACGCGTGGAAGGGCGAATACCGGCTGCGGGAGATCCGCAAGTGGCTGGGGGTGTTTCTCAAGCGCTTCTTCCAGATGAGCCAGTACAAGCGCAGCGCCATGCCCAATGCACCCAAGGTGGGCTCGGGCGGCTCGCTCTCCCCGCGCGGCGACTGGCGCGCCCCCGCCGACGGCAACGCCTCTGCCTGGCTCGCCGACCTGGCCCGCGTCCCGACGCAGGATTAACCGGGGTCAGAGCCCGATTTCTTGAAGGACTGTCATAGTCCCTAAGGCACTGTCAAAACGTGATCCGCGTCAATTCCCTGTAACGCGATCCGCGTATCGTGGCCCGGTATGGCTACCGGACCCTTTTTCGGCGTGATGGCGATCCTCAACATGGCGGCGAGCGCGTTCGTTGCCGGGGATGCGGCGCTCGTCGGCGTGTTTCCGAAGCACCGGATCACGACGCTCTCGGGCCTGCGTAAAGAAGTGGTCCGCTGGGGCGATCAATCGAGCCCCAGACTCTCCCGGAAAGACGTTGACGCGCTGGTCGACTGGCTGAACAACAACTTCTACAAGCTCGACAGGTAGCGCCGGGAAACAAGATTTTCAGATTTTTGCAGTGTCACGGTCTGCGCTCCTCCAAAATGCCGCAGTGGAACGCTGGATACTGCTGGTCAGTGCCGAGCTCGCCTATCAGGTGCTCGGCCCGTACATTTCCGAGCTCGATCGGTTGCATGCGCTGGGAAGGCTGAATGAAAACCAGAGCGGCAACGTGCTCGTTCTGGATGTCGAGCGTGGCAAGTACCCGGCGATCAGGTGCGTGACAACCCGGGGGCGCTCCGGCATGCAGAATGCGCGCACCGAAAGCAGTGCCGCGATTTCCCCGGATACACGCATCGACGAGCTGCACCTGAAGCCCAAAGCCCTGCGCATCTTTCTCGATAACGGGCTCAAGACGCTGCGCGACCTTGCCGCCCTTCCGGAGGCCGGGCTGTGGGCTCAGCACGGCATCGGGCAGGTCACGGTGGAAAAGCTGCGCTCGATCCTGCATTCCGCCGGCCTGAGGTTCGCGCCGCCCCCCGACCCGGTCGCCAGGCTGCATTGGGAAAACCGCCAGCGCCGCGCGGACGTGCTCAAGCCTGCGGCCAGCGTACCCGGTGACGCGGCGATCTCCGCGCTCGGGCTCCTTCCCGCCGCGCTGACTGCGGCGACGCGGCGCGGCGTGAAAACCGTCTCCGATCTGGTCAGCTACACGCCGCTCGAGCTGGCCGGAGTCATGTCGCGGCGCGCTGTCCGGGACACCGTCGAGCGGCTGACTCTTTTTGGCCGATCGCTGCAGCCGGAATCGCCGCGCCGCCCGAATGGCTTCGGCCTGATCGAGCGCTCGGAGTACCTGGACAGCCTGTCGGTGCGCACGCCGGTGAAGGAGCTGCGGCCCCTGCTGGGGAAACGGGCCACTTCGGCGCTGCGAGCCGCCGGGTTCGAGGCTGCAGGCGACATCCTCAGCCGCAGCCTGCCGGAGAGGCTGTCCGAGCGTGATCGAGCGCGCGTCGACCGCTTCGCTCTCGAGCTCAGGACGTCCCTGGAAACCCGCCGGGCGTAGACGCCCTCAGCGGCCCAGCGCCGCGGAGGCGAGCTTCGGCACGTTGAATCCTTCGCAGTCGGCGCCGCAGCCGTATTCCTTGCCGGCGTCGAGCGCGCGCTTGTAGTAGGTGCTGGCGGCTTCCCTGAGACCGAGGCCCCTGGCGGCTTCGGCGAGCATGAAGTAGGAGAGGTCGCCCAGGTAGCCGACCTGCAGCACGGCGACGGCCAGGTCGCGCCACTGTCTCCTGCCGTGCAGCTTCTTCCAGTCGGGCGTCCTGCGCGAGTAGGTGAAAGCGCATTGCGCGCGGCAGTCGAACACCGTCTCGCCGCGCTTGAACTTCTCGAACGGCTCGGCGAGGAAGCTCATGGTCGTCGGCTCGTTCGCGACGCGCGCGGCAAACTCCTCGCGCGTCGGCTCGCCCGGCCGCGTGACGACGCGCTCGTTGACCGCCTCCTTCGAGCTGAGGAAGCTCGGCGCGTCGCCCGGCTTGGCGGATTTCGCGGCAAGGTAGAGCGGCTGCATCCTGGCGCCCAGCGCCTGCAGGGTCTCCTTGCGGTGCTCGGGCGACGGGTGGGTGGAGAGGAATTCGGGCGGAGTACCGCCGCCGAGCTTGCCCATCTTGTCCCACAGCGACACCGCGGCGGCAGGATCGTAGCCGGCGCGCGCCGCGAGCTCGATGCCGATCTGGTCGGCCTCGGATTCGCTCTCGCGGCTGTTGGGCAGCTGGATCGCGACCACAGCCGCCTGCTGCATCAGGGCCGCAGTCTGGTCCCGCGCCCCGAGCGCGATGGCGGCGAGCTGCGTGCCGATGCTCGTGCTGTAGGCGATCGACATGCGCTCCTGCGTGTGGTTGGCGAGCGCGTGGCCGATCTCGTGGCCCATCACCTGCGCGACCTCATCGTCGGTGGCCTTCAGCTTCTCCCACATGCCGCTGTAGATCGCCATCTTGCCGCCCGCCATGCAGAAGGCGTTGACGGTCTTCGGGTCGTTGATCACCTGCACTTCCCATTTCCACTTGGCCGAATCGGGACGGAAGCGCACCGCCTGCGCGATCAGGCGGTCGGTGATGTGGCGCACCTTCTCGGCGCGCGGCGAGTCGGCCTCGACTTTCCTTTTCTTGCCGAGATCGCCCATCATCGAGCTGTAGGCCGCGGCGGACTGGCCGATCGCCATGTCCTCGGACACCACCATGAACTGGCTGCGCCCGGTGATCGGATTGGTCTCGCAGGCGGCGAGCGCGCCGAGCGCCAGCGCCGCGAGCCAACGCATGTGCTTGAAAGAACGCTTCATTGCGTATCGGATTTTACGTCCGGCGGCGCGGCGTAGCTGTAACGAAATGTTTGCCTTAGACTAGCTTCGCCCCAAGCAAGTCCCCATGCCCTCCCCAGCCCGACCCCCGAAGCCCGACAAAGAGCCGGTGTTCGAGCACCCGCCGGTCTGGATCCACGAGTCGGTGGCCGCGAAGTGCTTCATGGCCGCAGCCAAGCTGCCCGCCGCCCTCGCCCGCCAGGTGAAGCGCGTACTGCGCGAGTCGATCCGCGGAAAATAGAAAGGAATGCCCGTGCGCTCGAAGCGTGAAGTGAGGCGTCGCGCGTTGCTGGAGCTGCTCGACCGTATCCCGCTGCCGCCCCAGCAGCAGGACACCGCCGGAGGAAATCGGGCTCTGACCGCTCTGACCCCGATTTCGCCTAAGCCGCCGCCCGTTTGGCGCCC
The DNA here is from genome assembly GCA_005881595.1 of Betaproteobacteria bacterium. Lineage (GTDB taxonomy): Bacteria > Pseudomonadota > Gammaproteobacteria > Burkholderiales > SG8-39 > SCGC-AG-212-J23. Next base: position 20,931 of record VBBY01000008.1, read on the forward strand.
GCCTTCGGCAGCTCGCCGATCGCGGTCCTGAGGGCTACTGTTGGAGCGGAGCTTGCGGCGGCGCGACTTTAGTGATTGGTACTACGATTTCAGCCCTTGGCGCCGAAGACTGGCTGAGCTTCCACGCGGCGACCTTCGACAGCGCTGACCCGGATGGCGATTTGCGAAGCTCTTCCACAAGCTGAGTTGCGATCGCGCGAAGCGCTATCGCGATCTCGTCGCGAAAGAGTCGCGCCTCATCCGCGCTCCATTCCGAAACGCGGCGGCCCGATCCCTCATAGGCAAATTCGCCCCAGCCATTTGCCCAGGCGGGCGGCGTTTGCAAACCTGCGTGCACCCCGACGACCAGTGCGACGCGAGGATCCTCGCCGATATCTCCGAACAATCCGAACTCCGTAAACCGCACCTGCAAAAGCGCTTCCTCACCAGGCAGCGCCTTGCCCTCTTCGTCAACCCGGACTGCGCGAAGGACGTGGCCGCGGGCCTTGTCGTTTTGCGAAACGATGGCTTCGGAAAGCAAGGCCGTCAGGTTCACCCCCTGAAATAACGGCGCTGAGCCTCGGGCCGCGTCGATGGGGTGGTGTTGATCTACTGATTTGACGGTCGCCGCCCCAGCGACTGCTCCGACGGCGCCGACGATGGGGGCCGCGACAATACCCACGGGACAAGTGATGAACCAGAGAAGACCAGTGGCCAAACCGCCCACGCAACCGTAACCAATCGTGAGGCCGGCTCCTGCGACCCCAGTTATTGCCCCCTTGCCGACCCGCTCCCCAGCTCGATAATCCCGGGTTCGAATGCTCGCGCTCGGTAGCTCCCGCTCAACGTTAATAGCAATGGCGCGCGGCGACTCGGATAGCCAAACCGAGACCTCTTCTTTTACACTTGGAGGTTTGGTTGCGCATCCGACGACGAAAAGCACCGCCAGCACAGCGGCGTTCTGGCTCGATAGGAGTGCTCGCATCGCTTCCCCCTGAAGATGTGAGCCGAGCGCCAGCCCAGGCTCTTGTTGTCTTAGGTAAGACTATTCTCGCCAGGTGCATTCCGCCATCCCGCGAATAGGGGATATTGCACACGGCTCTCGAGCAGAGTGGTACAGGCGTACCGGAAGAGCGGGAAACCGCGCTCTGACCCCGATTTCGCCTAAGCCGCCGCCCGTTTGGCGCCCGCCTTCGGCAGCTCGCCGATCGCGGTCCTGACCGCTTCCTCGACTTTCTCGAGAAACACGAACTCGAGCTTCTGGCGCGCCTCGGCGGGCACGTCCTCGAGGTCCTTTTCGTTCCTCTTCGGCAGCATCACGGTCTTGATGCCGGCGCGCAGCGCCGCGAGCGTCTTCTCCTTGACCCCGCCGATCGGCAGCACCAGGCCGCGCAGCGAGATCTCGCCGGTCATGGCGACATCCGGGCGCACCGGCAGCCCGGCGTGCAGCGACACCAGCGCGAGGAACATCGCCACGCCCGCGCTCGGGCCGTCCTTCGGCGTGGCGCCGGCCGGCACGTGGATGTGGATGTCCACCTTGTCGAGGGGCTCGCCGAGGAAGCTCTTGGCGAGGGTGAGCGCGGCCTGCGCCGACTCCTTCATGACGTCGCCGAGCTGCCCGGTGAGGATCAGCTTGCCGGTGCCCGGCACCTGCGAGGCCTCGATGAACAGGATGTCGCCGCCCACCGGCGTCCAGGCGAGGCCGGTCGCCACGCCCGGGACGGCGGTGCGCTCCGCGACTTCGCCCTCGAATTTTCTCGCTCCCAGAATCGCGTGCAGGTCCTTCGGCTCGATGACGACTGTCTGCGCCTTGCCCTCGGCGATCTGCATCGCCGCGGAGCGCAGCGCCGCGCCGATCTCGCGCTCGAGGTTGCGCACGCCGGCTTCGCGCGTGTAGTCGGAGATGATCTTGCGGATCGCGTCCTCGGTAATGCCCGCCTGCTCCGAAGCCAGGCCGTTGGCCTCGAGCTGCCTCCTGACCAGGTAGCGCTTGGCGATCTCGAGCTTCTCCTCCTCGGTGTAGCCGGGGAGCTGGATGATCTCCATCCTGTCGCGCAGCGGCCCCGGGATCGTATCGAGCACGTTCGCTGTGGTGATGAACAGCACCTTCGACAGGTCGAAGTCGACGCCGAGGTAGTTGTCGCGGAAGCGCGCGTTCTGCTCCGGGTCTAGTACTTCGAGCAAGGCACTGGACGGGTCGCCGTGGAAGCCGCCCATGCCCAGCTTGTCGATCTCGTCGAACATGATCACCGCCGCGCGCGACTCGGCGCGGCGGATCGCCTGGATGATGCTGCCCGGCAGCGCGCCGATGTAGGTGCGGCGGTGGCCGCGGATCTCCGCCTCGTCGTGCACACCACCGAGCGAGACGCGCTGGAACTTGCGCCCGGTGGCGCGCGCGATCGACTGGCCGAGCGAGGTCTTGCCCACCCCAGGCGGCCCGACGAAGCACAGGATCGGGCTCTTGCCGTTCGGGTTGAGCTTCTTCACCGCGAGGTACTCGAGGATGCGGCGCTTGATCTTCTCGAGGTCGTAGTGGTCCTCGTCGAGCACCTTGCGCGCTTCCCCGATATCGATGGGCTTGAGCTGCGCGTCGCGCCACGGCAGCTCCGCGAGCCATTCCAGGTAGGTGCGCAGCATCGAGGACTCGGCGCTGTTTTCCCCCATCCGCTGCAGGCGCTTGAGCTCCTTGGCGGCGTGCTTGTGCACGTCCTCCGGCATGCCGGCGTCGTCGATCGCCTTCTTCAGCTCGGCAGCCTCGGCCGCCCCCTCCTCGCCCTCGCCCAGCTCCTTCTGGATCTGGCGCATCTGCTCGCGCAGCACGTGCTCGCGCTGGCGCACGTCGAACTCCTTCTTCGTCTTGTCGCCGATCTCCTTCGAGATGCGCAGCACGCCGAGGCGCTCGGCGAGCAGCTCCAGCACCTTGTCCAGGCGCCGCTTGAGCTCGAAGGTCTCGAGCAGGTCCTGCTTGTCCTCGTTCTTCACGTCGAGCAGGTTCGCCACCATGTCGGCGAGCAGGCCAGGCGAGCCCACCTGCTGCACCACTACCGCCAGCTCCTCCGGGGCGTTGGCGAGCAGCTGGATCGCCTCGACCGCGCGCTCCTTCAGCTGCAGGAAGCGCGCCTCGATCTCGGGCGTCATCTCGTCCCTGGTCTCGATGTACTGCACGCGCGCGACGAGGAACGGCCAGCCCTCGAGGAACTCGAGCACGCGGAAGCGGCTCGTGCCCTGCACCACGAGGTGATGCGCGCCTTCCGGGCCGGTGATGTAGCGCACCACCTGGCCGGCGGTGCCGACCCAGTAGAGGTCGTCGGGCCGAACGTCGTCCTTCCTGGCATCGCGCTGCAGCAGGAAGCCGACCTTCTTCTCGCTTCTTACCGCCTCCTGCGCGGCCGCCACGGAAGACTTGCGGCCGATCGTGATCGGCGAGATCACCCCGGGGAACAGCACCATGTTGCGCATCGGGACGACGATCAGGGCGTCCTCGGGCAGCGGCCGGCTCGCGAGCGCCTTTGCGCCCTGCGAGGGCGCCGGCGCGGCGTCCGGCTTCTCGTTCGAAAGGACCTTCTGCTCGCTCATCTGCCTTCCTTCCTGCGGAATATCAGGGTGAGCACGCCGTCCGCGAGCGTCTTGCGGGCCAGCTCGAGCGCAGCGTACGGGTCGTCGAGCGGCAGCTGCAGCCGGCGCTCGAAGCGGCCGTAGGGAATCTCGATGCGATGCAGGTACGCGCCGTCTTCGCGGCAGGGAAAATCGCGCAGCGCCGACACCGTGACCCCGCCGGGCTCGACGGCGACGCGAATCGCGTCGGCCGACACCCCGGGCAGCGCGATCTGCACGCGCACCTCGTCGCCCGTCTCGATCACGTCCACCGGCGGCTCCCAGGCGTGCGGCTGCTCGGCGCCGGCCGCCCGCAGGAACTGCCGGTGCAGGCGGTCGGCCTGCTCGAGGAGAGACAGCGCCTCGGTCCACATCCTGCTCGAAAAATCGCGCGATCTCACGGGCGGTAAATGGCGGCGCCGCAAACGGTTATCAAGTGCCGCAGAAAACAGACCCGGCTCATGTATTTGCCGCCTGCTCGAGCAGCCACTTGCGGAATGCCGCCACCGCCGGGCGCTCGGCAATAACCTCGGGGCAGACCAGGTAATACGCCGACTGCGGTTTCAGCTCCACCTTGAACGGCGCCCACAGCTTGCCCGACTCGATATCGTCGTTGACCAGGGGCTTCAACGCAAGCGCCACCCCCAGCTTCTGCGACGCCGCCTCGAGCGACAGGATGTTGGAGGAAAAATGCGGCCCGCGGCTGCCGTCGACGCGATCGGCGACGCCGGCCGTCTCCAGCCACTTCTGCCACGCGTCGCCGTGCGTGACGAGGTTCATCGCCTCGTCGTGCAGGAGCACGTGGTGCGCCAGGTCGGCGGGCTCGCGCAGGCCGGGATGGTTGCGCGCAAGCTCCGGGCTGGCGACCGCGATGGTGGCGACGTCGAACAGGTGATCGGCGCGGTAGCCGGGATAGTTGCCGGCGCCGAGGTGGATCTCCACGCCGGAGGCGTCGTCCCTCAGGTCGAGGTTTCCCACCAGGGCGGCGGACTCGAGCGCGCCGGCGTCGACCATCTTGCTCGAGGCGAAGACGCGCAGCTCGATCCTCGGCTCGCGCTTGGCGAAATCCGCCAGGCGCGGAAACAGCCACCGCGCGGTGAACACCGGCGGCGCGGTGATCAGGAGCTCGGTCTCCGCCGCGCGCTCGCGGATCAGCTCCACCGCCGCGGCGAGCGACTCGAAGCCTTCGCGCAGCTTCGGCAGGCAGGCGCGCGCCGCCTCGGTGAGCTGCACCCCGCGCCCGGCGCGGCGGAACAGCTCCACGCCGAGATACTCCTCGAGGCTCTTGACCTGGTGGCTGACGGCGGCCTGGGTGATGGAGAGCTCCTGCGCCGCCTCCTTGAACGAGAGATGGCGCGCGGCGGCCTCGAAGACGCGCAGCGCGTTCAGCGGCGGCAGGCGGTAGATCATGAAACTAGTGAGTTTTTCTCATGGCAGACGTGAGAATTCATCGTTTGTTGTAGCCAGGCGGCGGCCCTATCTTGCACTCGTGACAGGAGGGCACATGAAAACCAGGACCGCTTTGACCGCCGCAGAATTGTACGCGCTGGAGCGCGCTGCCCGCAGGGCCCGCTCGCAGGAACTCGCGCGTCTGGCCCGCGCCGGCGCGAACGCGCTGTTTTCGTTCGCCAGGCGCGTCGTATCGGTGCCTCGCACCCCGAGAGGAATACGCCATGCGTAACACGTTGACTACCCCATTCTGGCAGGATGCCTACCGGTCGCTGCCGGAGGAAGTGCGCCACCGCTATCTCGCTCATCTGGAGAGCGCGGAGCGCTGGGAACTCCGCCTCGACGCGACCATGGAAGCTGCTTCGCGCGCGAAAGCGGCGCTCGCCCGGCTGCTTCAGACGCCCGGCAGGCCGCGCTCGGCGCACTGATCACCGCTTGCTCCGCCGTCCGCACCTCTGACGCCTCCTCCTCCTCTTCCGGCTAGGAACGCGCGGGCGGCGAGCATCTTCTCTTTCATCCTCGGCGGGCGTAGCATGGATCTCGCAGCCGAGCAGAAAGGAGGCCCGTATGTGTCTCGAGTACGAACGCGATTACTACCAGCGCCGCGCTGAAGAGGCGCGCAAGGCCCTGCAGAGAGCCGAGGAGGAGAGGAAGCAGGCCAAGCCGGAAACCCCGGCCAAGCCCGCCGAATCGAAACCTCGGGAGAAGGAGCCGGTTCCGGCCTGATTACCGGCTGAGCGCCGCAGAGGTATCCAGGCGCTTGAACGGAATGCCGTACCTGGCGAGGAAGCTCTCCACCGCCGGCACCCAGTAGCGGATCCCCGCCCGGTCGCCGAACACGTAGTGGCCGTCGTCGCCGAACGGCGGCTGCAGCACGTACTCGGCGCGCGCACCGCCGGCGGTGAAGCGCTCGAACCAGAACCTGGTCGTGTCCGGGTTGAAGTACTGGTCGTTCTCCGCGTAGTGGAACATCGCCGGCGCCTTGATCGATCTTCCGACCATGTCGAGCACGCGCGCCAGCGGCTCGGCGGCGCAGGGCACGCCCGGATGCAGCGCCGGGTTGCCGCCGCGCCCCGCCGCGAAAGCTAGTACTGCCACCAGTCCCTCGGGCTGGCGCACGCCGGCGGTGAACAGGGCCACCATGCCTCCGGCCGAATGGCCGGCGAGGATCATGCGGCGGGGATCGACGTGGGGCAGCGCGCGCGCGTACTCGTACGCCGCCATGACGTCCTCGGCAGCCGCCTGCTCGCCACCAAGATAATCCGGATGGCTGCAGGACCCGGTGTACTCCGCGAACCCGCCGCCGGTCGCGCCGAAGCCGCGCCGTAGCGGCAGCACCACCACGTAGCCGCGCTGCGCGAACACCGCCGCGGACGCGAGCAGATCGCTCGAGGAGGCGCCTGCGCGCTCGCTGTCGGAGACCGGCACGCCGTGATTGAGGATCACCGCGCCGAACGGCCCCGGTCCCTCGGGCCGCAGGATCGTCGCCGCCACCGTGTACCCGCCGGGCGCCGGGATCCGCACCGCTTCCTGGATTTGGGCGAACGCGGAGCCGGCCGCAGTCGAGCACACTGCTGCCGCGCACAAGGCGCGAATAACAACCATTTGCGCGTCAAGTGTAGCGACGCCTGCGACAGTTGGGTAGTCGAAACTCTGTTACCTTAGCGAACCCATGAGTTTTCACGAGGATCGGCTGCGTACTCTCGCGCCGGAAACTCTCAGGGGAATGCACCGCGGCATCGAGAAGGAGAGCCTGCGCGTGCGTTCCGACGGCGCGCTTTCGCAGGCGCCGCACCCGCCGGCGCTCGGCTCGCCGCTCACCCACCCGCACATCACCACCGATTTCAGCGAGGCGCAGCTCGAGCTGATCACCGGCGTGCACGGCAGCGTGGAGGCCTGCCTGCAGGAGCTCACCTGGATCCACCAGTTCGTCTACCGGCACATCGGCGACGAGATCCTGTGGTGCGCGAGCATGCCGTGCAACCTGCCGGCGGACAACCAGATCCCGATCGGGCGCTACGGCACCTCGAACGTCGGCCGCGCGAAAACCGTGTACCGCCTCGGCCTCGCCCTGCGCTACGGCCGGCGCATGCAGGCGATCTCCGGCATCCACTACAACTGGTCGCTCCCCGGGGTGACCGATGCGCAGTACTTCGCGCTGATCCGCAACTTCCGGCGCCATTCCTGGCTGCCGATCTACCTGTTCGGCGCCTCGCCCGCGGCGTGCTCGAGCTTCGTCGAGGGGCGCAAGCACGAGCTGGTCGAGCTCTCGCCCGGCACCATGTATGCGCCGCACGCGACCTCGCTGCGCATGGGGCCGCTCGGCTACCAGAGCGACGCGCAGTCCGCGCTGCGCGTGAGCTACAACGACCTCAAGAGCTACGCTGCCTCGCTCGACGATGCGCTCACCAAGCCCTATCCGCCCTACGCGAAAGCCGGCATCCGCGACAACGACAACTACCGCCAGCTATCGACCAGCCTGCTGCAGATCGAGAACGAGTTCTACGGCAGCATCCGCCCCAAGCGCCGCATCAACTCCGGGGAGCGAGCGCTGCACGCCCTGCGCGAGCGGGGCGTCGAGTACGTCGAAGTGCGCCTGATGGACCTCGATCCGTTCTGCCCGATCGGCATCTGGCCGGCGACCTGCCGCTTCCTCGACCTGTTCCTGCTGCACTGCCTGCTCGCCGACAGCCCGCCCGACACCACTCAGGAGATCGCCGCGATACGGCGCAACCAGCAGCGCGTCGCGCTGCGCGGGCGGGAGCCCGGATTGAAGCTGCAGAAAGATTCGGATGAGCTCGAGCTGGTTCGATGGGGCGGTCAGATACTGTCCGAATGCGCGCCGATCGCCGAGGCGCTCGACCAGGCGAATGGCGGCGGCAGCGCGCATCGCGATGCCCTCGCCGCCGCGCTGCAGGCGCTGCGCACTTCCGACAGCGTGCCCTCGGCGAAAGTGCTGCAGGCGATGGCGCGCGAGCACCGCAACTCCTTCGTTCGCTTCGCGCTCGCCGAGTCGACGCTGCACAAGGCCAGCCTGAAGGGCCATGAGCTGCCGCGCGAAGCGAACGAGCGGTTCACCGGCCTCGCCGACTGGTCGCTCGAGCGCCAGCGCGAGATCGAGGCCGCGGACAAAGTGCCCTTCGAGGCCTGGCGGCAGAAATACCTGTCGCATGACACGCTGGTGGTCTAGCAGCCTGCTTCTTTCCCTGGCGCTCGCCTTTCCCGGCCTCGGCGCCGCAGCCGACTGGGGCGTGAACGTCTACGGCCTGTCGCGCCATCTCGACCGCGCCAAGGCGCGCGAGCTGCACGTCGACAACGAGCTCAACCCGGGACTCGGCCTGCGCTACCGCGTGCCGCGGGATGAGCGGCTCGACTGGATCTTCGACACCGGCTTCTACCGCGACTCAGGCCGCAACCGCGCCTTCTTCGCCGGCGCGGGCGCGTCCTGGCACGCAACCGGGCACCTGCGCCTCGCCGGCGCGCTCACCTTCTTCAAGAGCGACACCTACAACCGCGGCCGCGCAGGCATCGCGCCGCTGCCGGTCGCGGTGTGGGAGACGCGAGCGGTCAGCTTCAACCTCGTCTTCTTCCCGAAGGTGCCCGAGACCAACAGCATCGCGACGCTCGGCTTCTGGCTGACGCTCTGGCCGGGCGGCTGGTAAATCGGCGGCTACTTCTCTCCGCCGCCGATCGACACGTTGAAGTTCAGCGCCTCTTCCCTGAACGAAGAGGGAATGTAAGACAGCTCGAGGCGGATTTCCTTCAGCTTCTTCGCCCCCAGGGCTGCGGCGGGAAAGTCCGCGTCGAGGGTCTGCGTGCTGTCCTGTCCGGGATCGAGCCGCTCCTGGCTGCCGTACGACGAGGCGATCCTGAGCATCGGCTCGGTACGGTTCTCTTCCAGCTTGATCGGCTTGCCCTGCATGTCGATGTAGAGCACCTTGCCGCCGATCAGGCGCAGCGACTGGTCCGCAGACACGTTCTTGAGAACCAGCTTGCCGCTGAGCTTGGCGGGCGACGTGATGCGTCCCGAGCCCTCCTCGATGCGCTCCGTGACCTTCATCTCGGTGAGCTCGCCCGTGACGATGCCGGATTTCACCTTCATCGCGGCGGGCGTCACGCTGTAGATCTTGTCCTTCACCACTGCGACCGTCGCGCTCGGCTGCGGGGAGCAGCCGAACATCATCGCCGCCACCGCGGCGCTCACTGCCATCACAGCTGTCCGCATCAACATTGCCTTCTCCTTGCCGGGTTATTCATGGTCTCCTTGGGCCCCCAGATTGTCGGCCCGCCATGGCGGGCCGGCTGTGCGCTGGCGCACACAGGGCGTACACTGGGCCATCCATGGCCAGTTCCACCTCCGCCGGGCAAGCGCCGTCGCAAAACCGCCTGCTCGCCGCGCTGCCGGCGGCGGATTTCGCACGCCTGCAGCCTCACCTGGAGCTGGTGTCGCTGCCGCTCGGCTGGGCGGTGTACGAGGCCGGCGGCACGCAGGGCTACGTGTATTTCCCGATCAACTCCATCGTGTCGCTGCTCTACGTGATGGAAGACGGCTCCTCGGCGGAGATCGCTGTCTCGGGGAACGAGGGCCTGGTCGGCATTTCGCTCTTCATGGGCGGGGAGACCACGCCCAGCCGGGCGGTGGTGCAGAGCGCGGGTCAAGGCTACCGGCTCAGCGCGGCGGTGCTGAAGCGGGAATTCGAGCGCGGCGGCGACCTGCAGCACCTGCTGCTGCGCTATACGCAAGCGCTGATCACGCAAATGGCGCAGACGGCGGTGTGCAACCGTCACCACGCGCTCGAGCAGCAGCTTTGCCGCTGGCTGCTGCTGAGCCTCGACCGCCTGCCTGCGAACGAGCTGGTGATGACCCAGGAGCTGATCGCCAACATGCTGGGCGTGCGCCGCGAGGGCGTGACGGAGGCGGCAGGCAACCTGCAGAAGGCCCGGCTCATCAACTACAGCCGCGGCCACATCACGGTGCTCGACCGCCCGAAGCTCGAGGCGCGCGTTTGCGAGTGCTATGCCGTAGTGAAGCGCGAATACGACCGCCTGATCCCTACTGCGCTCCGTCATGGGATTCCCAACGATCAGTCCCGGGGGCTGAACAGCACCTCGACGCGGCGCTCGCGCCGCAGCAGCGGGTCGCCGAACGTGCCGGTGTAGATCTTGTAGGCCGGCACTCCCGCCGCGAGCAGCGCTTCGCGCACCGAGTCGACGCGGCGGTCGCTGAGATCCACGTTGCCTGCGGGCATGGCGCCGTCGATGGCGAGCCGGAACGAAGGATTTTGCTTCAGATAACCGGCGATGTCGCTCACCTTGCCCGCATCGGTGGCGTCGATGCGGGAGCTGTTGTAATCGAACCAGAAGTCCCGGTACGAGCTCCAGCGCTCGCCGTCGGCAGCCTGGTCTTGCGAGCGGCCCAGCGGGCCTTGCGCTCCCCGCATTCCGGCCTCTCCGGTGAATGCGCCGGCCGCGGACTGGCTGAGGGCTTCGCCGGCGACGCTGCCCGCGGCGAAAAACGCGATCACTGCAAGCACCCGCCTGAACGGCATCGACCCTGCTCTCATGGCTGGTCATTCTGTTCCGCCGCGGATCTTCCCTCTGTGCGCCAGCGTACATACCTGGCAGCGCCTTGGGCCTAACCTTGCCGCATGTCGACTCCGCGCAGCGCGAAGCCGCAGCCGGCCGCGAACAGCGTGCTGGCCGCGCTGCCGCCCGGGACCTACCGCGCCCTCCTCTCCGGCCTCGAGCCGGTCACGCTCGCGTTCGGCGAGGTGCTGTATGAGCCCGGCGAGCCGATTCGCGATGTGTATTTTCCGACCGGGTCCCTGGTGTCGCTGTTGACGCTGGTGGAGGGCCGCCTTGCGCTCGAGGTCGGCCTGGTCGGCCGCGAAGGCATGGTCGGCGTTGCGCTGGCGCTCGGCATCGGCGTGTCCCCAGTGCGCGCGCTGGTGCAGGGCAGCGGCACGGCCCTGCGGATGAACGCGGCCCGCTTCCGCAAGGAGCTGCAGCGCAGCGCCCCCTTGCAGCGGGAGCTCTATCGCTATACGCACTCGCTCATGGCCCAGATCACCCAGACCGCCGCCTGCAACCGCTTCCACAGGGTGCCGGCGCGGCTCGCGCGCTGGCTGCTGATGACGCGCGACCGGGTGCGCTCTGGCCAGTTCTACCTGACTCACGAGTTCCTTGCGCACATGCTCGGCGTGCGGCGCGTCGGCGTCACCGAGGCGGCGTCGGCGCTGCAGCGGCGCAAGCTGATCGCGTATCGCCGCGGCAACATCACCATCCTCGATCATGGCGGGCTCGAAACGGCGTCCTGCCCGTGTTACGCGATCGTCAAGCACATGCGCGACGGAAAACACAAGGCGCGCAGCGCGGCCTTCGCCGGCCGGGCCTGAATCATGCGCGAACGGCTCGGTTCCGGGCCGCGCATCTATCCGCGCTGCAAGCGTACGTTTTTCGGCGCCTCCAACGCTCCGGCCTGAAGGCGGCGGCGATTACCTGGTAAGCCTGGTGCCGGAAATTTCGATCAGGACACGGCGATCGGGCCGCAGACTGGCGCTGGTGTGCACCCGGTCCGCCGCGATTCCCTTCATGACCAGGTAGGCCTTCACCGCGCTGGCGCGTTCCTCGGCAAGGATCTGGTTGGACGCCTCGGAACCGATGCGGTCGGCAAACCCGACCACGCGCACCGTCTGCGATTCGAGGCCGTGCATCCTGAGGACAAAGTCATCGAGCGCGTCGCGGCTCGCCGGGTGCAGCGACCATCGGTCGGAATCGAAAAGGACGTTCGCGTCGAGCGCCACCTTTTCGTACGCGGCGGTGGACTGTGCGTTTGCCATCCCGCATAAAAGTCCCAGCGCCAGAGCGAGAGCGTAATTTCTCATTCCAGCACTGTACGCTGTCTCCGGCGCACTCTCTGTCTGCTGGCGCACAGACATGCTTTGCCGTATAACAAACTCATGCAATGGACGCGCGAATCGATTCGCCGGCTCACCGATGGCGAGCTCACTCAGCTGCGCAAGAACGCCGGCGGGCTCGGTAGCGCGGAGATCGTTGCGCTTTGCGACAGCGCGTTGCTCGACTCGACGCGCCGCGTCGCCAGGACCGGCCAGGGCGAGGCGAAGAAACCGCGCCTGATTCCGCGCCGCGACGCTTTCGAGAGGCGCGGCGTGTTCAGCGACTGCCTGACGAACTGGGGCGGCATCCGCTCGTCCGACGACACTATCGTCATGTCGCTCTGGGCCGACGACATCCGCAGCGAGAACGGCGCCTGCAGCTACCTGCTCTGGGCGCCCAACCAGGACGGCTCGCGGCCATGGTCCGACAAGCCGGGCGGCAAGGAGCGCCTCAAGCACTGCGTACTGGCGGCTGAAAGCGGACGTGCGGAAGGCCTTCTCGTGTACGGCGAGCGCCTCGAGGGGCGCTTCCCCGAGGACAAAGCCACGACGGTTTCAGGGGTCGACCCGGCCGTGGTGCTGGAATTCCGCGTGGAGCATCGCGGACAGGAGTACTGGGCGGTATGGGGCGCTCGCGCCGCGCGCACCAGCCAACAACGACAGGGAGATTCTGAATGATTGCTCGACTTCGCAGGCTGATGGCCGGCCTTCTCATCGTATCCATCGCCGGGATTGGAGTGCCGCTGCCCGCGCACGCCGGGATCGTGTCGACCGACGCGGCGCTCGCTTCCGCGGAGCGCGATCGCATCGCTTCCATGCTGGAGCGCGCCGATGTGCGCGCGCAGTTCGAGGCCTACGGAGTGCGCGCGGCCGACGTCAAGGCGCGCGTGGCCGCGCTGACCGACGAAGAAGCGGCTCAGCTCGCGGGCAAGCTCGACAGCCTGCCCGCCGGCGGCGACGGCATCATCGGCGCGCTGCTGCTGATCTTCGTGGTGCTGCTCATCACCGACATCCTGGGATTGACGAAAGTCTTCCCCTTCACCAGGCCGATCAAGTAACTTTTATTTGGCGCGCCAGCGCCCCGGTTCGAGCCTCGCCGGGAGATACAGCGGGTGCGCCGGCTCGCCGCTCCCGTTCATGCGGAGGACGTGCAGTCCCAGTCCTGCACCGCGAAGCTTGCGGAGCACATTCAAAGAGCGATTCATGTGAGTTCCATGATTGCCCCAGGCGCAAACCACGATTGCCGCCTCGCGCGCGGCGCGCAGGATCGCTCGATCGTTGCCGCGCCCGACCGGATCGCGCGCCGCCTTCATCTCCTCCGGGTCGGTCGCACGCCAGGCGAAGAGATTGGTCACCAATAAACCCCCGAAACCCCAACGCGAGGCGTACTCGCGCGCCCGCGTGCACGACGGATCGAGCTGTGTCTCGTCGGCAGTACTGGGGTTGAGCATGAGGAAGTTGGCGGCCGGGCGCTTCTCGTCCCAGCGGCGCCAGAGCACGTAGCGCCAGCGGCGGCATTTCGAGAACACCGCGCCCGAGGCGCTCAGGGTCATCCGGATTCCGGGCTGATAGCGTGCGCGGCGAGGACGTCGGCGACGCAGGCGGTGAGGCGCTTGGCGTAGTCGAGGTGCAGGAACTCGTTCGGGCCGTCGGCGTTCGAGTGCGGCCCGAGCGCCATGAACGGGAAGGCCCACGCACCCGCCATCAACAAAAACCCCGCCGAAGCGGGGTCTGTGCATTTACGACTCAACTGCTTGTGCTATTCGAGGCACTGCTCAATGCACCGCGAGCCTTTTCGCTGCCGCTACGGTTTTCTTCGGCAGCGTGAGTTCCAGGACGCCGTCGTTGAACTTGGCCTGGGCGGTCGCTTCGTCGACCTCCTGACCGAGCGAGAACGCGCGCTGAATCGTGCCGTAATAGCGCTCGGCGCGAAGCACTGTCTCGTCGTTCTTGACGACTTTTTCGTGCTTCACTTCCGCGGATACCGCAACTTCGTTGCCGTTGATAGTGATGTTGATGTCTTCCTTCTTGACGCCGGGCAAGTCGGCCAGCACCTGATACTCCTTGTCGTTCTCGGTTACGTCCATGCGGAACTGCGTCGGCGCGGCCGCATGCCTCTCAGGGTTAGGCAGCCACACGGGGAGGCCACGGAACAAGTTGTCGAGTGCATCCTCGAGCGGATTAAAGCGTGTGATGTTTAGCATTTTGCTCTCCTGTGAAACTTCGAACCAATCGGCGGGATAACTGTGCATCCGTTGTCGATTGGGTCGTATATGGGGGCGATACCGCGAACTGCTACGTCTGCGAGCCTAAATATTTCATTACATGTCCATGCCTTCCATGCCGCCCATGCCACCCATGCCACCGTGCGCGGGGCCGCCCTTCTTCTCTTCCACCCGCTCCGCAACCATCGCGTCGGTGGTGAGCATCAGTCCGGCAACGGACGAGGCGTTCTGCAGCGCGGTGCGAGCGACCTTGGTCGGGTCGATCACGCCCATCTGCACCAGGTCGCCGAACTCCTCGGTCTGCGCGTTGAAGCCGAAGTTACCCTTGTTCTCGAGCACCTTGTTGAGCACCACCGAAGGCTCGGAACCGGCGTTGTCGACGATGATGCGCAGCGGCTCTTCGAGCGCTTTCATCACGATCTTGATGCCGGCCTCCTGGTCGTGGTTGTCGCCCTTGAGCTTGCCTTCCAGCACCTGCTTGGCGCGGATGAACGCCACACCTCCGCCCGGGACGATTCCCTCCTCGACGGCCGCGCGCGTCGCGTGCAGCGCGTCCTCGACGCGGGCCTTCTTTTCCTTCATCTCGACCTCGGTCGCGGCGCCCACCTTGATCAGCGCTACGCCGCCTGCAAGCTTCGCCAAGCGCTCTTGCAGCTTTTCCTTGTCGTAATCGCTGGTCGCCTCTTCGATCTGCATGCGGATCTGCTTGACCCGCGACTCGATGGCCTTCTTGTCGCCCGCACCGTCAATGAGGGTCGTGTCTTCCTTGGTGCTCTCGACCTTCTTGACGCGGCCGAGATCCTTCAGGGTCACTTTCTCGAGCGTTAGACCCAGCTCCTCGGAGATCACCGTGCCTCCGGTGAGCACGGCAATATCCTCCAGCATCGCCTTGCGACGGTCACCGAAGCCTGGCGCCTTGACTGCCAGGGTCTTGAGAATGCCTCGCAAATTGTTGACCACGAGCGTGGCGAGCGCCTCGCCCTCGACTTCCTCGGCGACGATCAGCAGCGGCTTGCCTGCTTTTGCGACCTGCTCGAGCAGCGGCAGCAGATCACGGATCGAGCTGATTTTCTTGTCGCACAGGAGAACATAGGCATCTTCGAGCAGGGCGCTCTGCTTTTCGGCGTTGTTGATGAAGTACGGCGAGAGGTAGCCGCGGTCGAACTGCATGCCCTCGACAAGCTCGAGCTCGTTCTGCAGCGACTTGCCGTCCTCGACGGTGATCACTCCCTCTTTGCCGACCTTTTCCATGGCGTCCGCGATGATCTTCCCGACCTCGCTGTCCAGGTTGGCCGAGATCGATCCGATCTGCGCGACTTCCTTGGACGAGTTACAGGGCCGGGAGATTTTCTTCAGCTCCTCGACCACGGCGGTTACCGCCTTGTCGATGCCGCGCTTGAGGTCCATCGGGTTCATTCCCGAGGCAACGTATTTCATCCCCTCGCGCACGATCGCCTGCGCAAGCACGGTCGCGGTGGTGGTGCCGTCACCGGCCACGTCCGATGTCTTGGAGGCGACTTCCTTCACCATCTGGGCCCCCATGTTCTCGAACCTTTCCTTAAGCTCGATCTCCTTGGCTACGGACACGCCGTCCTTCGTGATTGTCGGCGCGCCCCAGGAGCGCTCCAGCACCACGTTTCGGCCCCTCGGGCCGAGCGTGATCTTCACTGCGTCGGCCAGGATGTTCAGGCCATGGACCATTCTGGTCCGTGCGTCTTCGTGGAAACGTACGTCTTTGGCGGTCATTGCTGTCCTTCCACTACGCCGAGGATGTCTTCCTCGCGCATGACGAGAAGCTCATCGCCCTTCACCCTGACGGTCTGCCCCGTATATTTTCCGAACAGCACCCGGTCTCCGACCTTGACGTCGAGCGGCACGAGCTGGCCTTCGTCGGTCCTCTTTCCCTTGCCGACCGCCGTGACCTCGCCCTGGTCGGGCTTCTCGGCCGCGGTGTCCGGGATGACGATGCCGGACGCGGTCTTCTTCTCCTCGTCAAGACGCTTGACGATTACGCGATCGTGCAACGGACGGATTTTCATGATGCAGCGCCGATCTTGTGGAAAGTGGAGTTGGAAACCTGATAGGTATCAACCCGAGGGGTTCCGACAACCAGCTTCGCCAGGATCTTGCTTACTTCTGCGTAGGGCCCGCGGTTATAGGCGTCGGCGCTTTCCTTGTTGTCCCACAAACTCACGCCGAAAGCTTCGCTTCCGGCCGGGGCAACGAACGTGATTTCATCCCGAAACCCTTTTTGTTTTCGAAGCATGGGGATGATTTCCGTTTCCAACCGCTGGGTGAACTCCGCGGCGCTGTTGGGCTTCAGTTGCAGGGATACGCGGCGTGCATACATGTCGTCGTCCTTGGTTGTGATGGCCAAGGGGGCATTTCAGATAACCGTGCCTGAGTTCAAGTGACCAGAAGACTCCCCCGGTCCGTTGCAAGCATGAGTCACTTAACTAATTTTGTCAATCGTTTGTTTATAATACCTGCGCGATTAATCCATATTGGTTAACTAGAGGGGGCTTGCCATGGATGTCTGCCTAGTCATCCGCGAACGCCTGGCACGACTGGGGCTCGAGCAGAAGGACCTGGCGGCCGCTGCCGAAGTCACCGAGTCCTACATTTCTCAGCTGCTGACTCGGAAGAAATTGCCCCCCGCGCCCGATCGAACAGACATCTACGAGAAGATGGGCGAGTTTCTCAAGCTGTCGAGCGGCAGGCTCGCGAAGCTGGCCGACGTCCAGCGCAGGGCGGAGTTGAAGAAGGATTTCGAGGACCCGCCGACACCTTTGTTCCAAGAGGTTCGAGAGTTGGTTCTGCGCAAGTGCATACCGGAAAAACAGCAAGAAATACGGGCGATTTTTGAAAAGCAACCCTTTGGCGAACTCGAACGCCTCGTCACACAAAAGCTTCTGGACGTGATCAAGCGAGTCGCCCGGGAGGAATTGAAGAACAAAAAGTGGCTCCGCTCGGTGGCTCGAACCGGCGGCCGAAGCTACAAGCAGATGCGAGTCAGGATCCTCGAATTTCTGGATACAGACGTCTTCCACGTGTCACTGGAGAAC
>VBBY01000148.1 GCA_005881595.1 Betaproteobacteria bacterium
CCTCAAGTCGCGCGCCGCGCTCATCGACTTGAAGCGCGCGCAGGACTTCGGCCACGGCACGCCCCCCAAGGGCGGCACGGTCTATCTCACGGCGGCCGATGCCTCCGGCATGATGGTGTCGTTCATCCAGTCCAATTACATGGGGTTCGGCTCGGGCGTGGTAGTGAACGGCATCTCGATGCAGAACCGGGGCGCGGGTTTCGTCATGACGAGCGGCCATCCCAACCGCGTCGGCCCGCGCAAGCGCCCTTACCAGACGATCATCCCCGGGTTCGTCACGAAAAACGGCCAGCCGGTGATGAGCTTCGGCGTCATGGGCGGCACCATGCAGCCGCAAGGCCACGCCCAGGTGATGGTGCGCATCGCCGACTACGGCCAGAATCCGCAGGCGGCGAGCGACGCGCCGCGCTACCGCATCGTGCAGGGCCTGGAAGTCAGCGTCGAGTCGGGTTTCGCGCCGGCGGTGCTGGAAGACCTCGCGCGCCGCGGCCACCAGATCGTTTCGGTGCCCGATGACTACAACCAGTTCGGCTGCGCGCAGTTGATCTGGAAGCTCGACGGCGGTTATTTTGCCGCCAGCGATCCGCGCCGCGACGGACAAGCCGTAGGCTTTTAAAAACAGGGACAGACCACGTTTTTTGCCAGTTGGGCGGAGGAAAAACGTGGTCTGTCCCTGATTCTGGAGAAACCATGCTCAAGATCTGGGGCAGGACGAACTCGGTCAACGTGAAGAAGGCGCTTTGGGCTCTGGAGGAACTGGGGGTCAAGTACGAGCGCATCGACGCCGGCATGCAATTCGGCGTCAACAACACCCCCGAGTACCGCAGGATGAACCCGACCGGACTCGTGCCGACCATCGAGGACGACGGCTTCGTGCTATGGGAGTCGCACAGCATAGTGCGTTATCTCGCGGCCAAGCACGGCGCCGGCAGCCTGTGGCCGAACGAGCTGCGCGTGCGCGCCGACGCCGAGCGCTGGATGGACTGGGCGTTCACCTTCCAGGCGGCGTTCCGCACCGTGTTCTGGGGGCTGGTGCGCACGCCGGCGGAGAAGCGCGACATGAACGCGATCGAGGAGGCGAGGAAGAAATGCGCCGAGCTGCTCGCCATTCCCGACGCGGCGCTCCGGGGACGCCAATACCTGGCCGGCAGCTTCAGCATGGGCGACATTCCGCTCGGCTGCCATGTGCAGCTGTGGATGCGCCTGCCGCTCGAGCGTCCGGCGCTGCCTAGCCTGAAGGCCTGGTTCGACCGGCTGTGCGGCCGTCCTGCGTTCCGGAAAATCGTCGATATTCCGCTTTCGTAGCGGCGAGCTCGCGCACCCGCAGGTAGAACGTCTCAAGACTGCCGCTTTCGGCGAGCAGCCGCTCGAACTGCGGCACCAGCTGCGTATAGAGCGAGATCGAAGCCAGGAACGCGTTGTTGGGCTCAGCCGGCACGATCGCGCCATACTCGGCGCGCAGCCGCGCGAACTCGCCGCGCTTGAGCTCCAGCATGCCTTCTTTCGACAGGCTGCCGCTGTAGATCGACTTCAGTCGTTCGCGCGCCGCCTCTACGCCGGCTGCGAATTCGCGCCTCCTCGCCTGCGCGGCGCGGAACGCCGCCAGCTCCGCGGAGCGGCCCTCGGCCTCGAGCCAGCGCCGTACGCCTTCCTCCTCGATCACCACGGCGAAAGATTCGTTGAACGTGCTGTCGCCGCTCGCGTAAACCACCTGGTGCGCGAGCTCGTGGAAGATGAGGCGCGCAAGCTGGGCGTCGGAATACAGGATGAAGCTCGACAGCAGCGGATCGTCGAACCAGCCGAGCGTCGAGTAGGCCGCGACGCCGGCGACATGCACGTCGTAGCCGGCCGCGCGCAGCTGCACGGCGTGCCGGCGGGCCTCCTCCTCGGAGAAAAAGCCGCGATAGCTGACGCAGCCGGCGAACGGGAAGCACTCCTTCTTCGGCTCGACCGAGAACTCCTCGGCCGCAAAGACGTTCCACACCGCGAACGGCCGGCCGAGGTCGGCGTACGAGAGGTAGCTGCCGTTATCGGGCAGGCCGAGCTCGCGCGACGCGTACTGCCGGATGCGGCGCGCGGTCTCGAGCCGCTCGCGCAGCGCGGGTGAAGTCGACGGGTCAGCAAGCCATGCGTCGATCGGCCGCGCGGAAGCCATGACGCCGAGATGGCCCTCGATAGCCTGGCGGTAGTACCCGATCGACTCGCAGCCGCCAGCGAGCAGAAGCACCGCAGCCGCGAGGCCGTGGCGCCAGCTCATTCGAAGCGACCGGCGGCAAGAAAGCGCCCGACGAGCCCCGCGACGCGCCGGGAGACGATCAGCGCGCTGTGGGTGACCGGCACGGTAACCTGCTGCGCCATGCCCTCGACAAGCGTTTCTTCCACCCGCACCACGCCGTCGCTGCGTCCGGGCAGTCTGCCGGTCATCCATCCCAGCCCGAGCGGCAGCGTACCGGCGATGATCCCGAGCGGCTCGCGGCGCCGCCAGGTCGCGTTGCGCTCGCCCCAGCGCGGCGCCGTCGCGCCGATCATCCAGCGTCCGAGCCGCGAGGCGGCCAGCCGGCGTCCGGCCAGGCAGCCGCGCACCGGCGCTCCGATCAGCACCGCCGTCGCCACGTCGAGCTCGGGGTGACGCTCGAGCGCGTCGAACACCAGCACCCCGCCCAGGCTATGGCCCACCAAGTGCACCCTTCCATGAGCGCGTGCGTAGCGTACGAGCCGCTCGATATTGCCCTCGAGCGACTCGCGCCCGGAATAGTGAAACACGTGCGTCGAGTAGCCGTGGCGGCCGAGCCGGGCGCCGAGAAGCGCCATGGCCATGCCGGGCATCCACAGCCCGCCGGCCAGCACCACGGCGTTCATTTCGCCGCTTTTTGCATCGCATCGAGGAGCGCCTGCGCACGATAGACGATGGGGTAGTCGATCATCTGGCCGTCGACCTGGATGGCGGCTTCTCCCCTGGCCTCCGCCTGCCTGAACGCGGCGACGATGCGCTCGGCGCGCGCCAACTCCTCGGCGGAGGGCAGGTACGCGCTGTTCACCGGGCCGATCTGATCGGGGTGCACGCACAGCCGACCCTGGAAGCCGCCGCGCCGGCTCCTCTCGAGCGCCCGCCTGAAGGCTTCCGCTTCCCTGAAGTGAAACCACGGGCTGTCGATCGGGTTCTCCATGCCGGCGGCGCGCGAGGCGAGCACGAGGCGCGCGCGGGCATCTGCAAGCTCTGCCTCGTCGAGGCCGGGCTCGAGTCCGACATCGTTGCCGAAGTCGCCGGCGCCGAAGGCGATGCGCTTGACGCGCCAGGGGGCGGAATAGGGCCGCAGGTTTCTCGCCTGGAGGATGCGGTCGACGCGCTGCACGCCGGCGGCGGTCTCCACCAGCGGCATCAGGTCGATCGAGCCCTCGGCGACGCCGCGCTCGCGTTCCAGTGCCGCAAGCAGCCAGTCGATGGCGTGAAGGTCGGCGGCGCTTTCCGTCTTGGGCAGCACCACGCCGTCGACGCGTTCGTGAATGGTATCTACCAGATCGCGGTAGCAAAACTCCGTGGATGGAGCATTCACCCGCACGTAACCGCGCACGCGCCGCGGCTGCCGCAGGGCCTCCGCGACCCGCTTGCGCGTCGCCGGCTTGTCCGATGGGGCCACCGAATCCTCGAGATCGAGGATCACCGCGTCGGCTTCCAGGGTCAGCGCCTTCTCTACTCGCCGCGCCACGTTGCCCGGGGCAAACAGGAAAGAACGGTTCAACGCCACGTCATGCCTTTCCCGCTATCTCAGCAACTGCCGCTCGCGCCATTGCGGATAGGGCAGCACCGGCTTCGCCGCCTGCAGCTCTGGCGGCCACACTGCGAGCGGCCTTCCTCTGTCGATCTGCACGACCGCGGCTTTGATCCCGGTCTGCTCCCCCGTCTTCGGGTCGACCTTGTAGCGGCCGAGCACCGTGTCGAGCTCGAGCGCCGCGAGCGCCGCGCGCAGCTTCTCCTGGTCCGCGCTTCCCGCGCGGCGCAGCGCTTCGCCGAGCACCGTTCCCGCGGCATAGCCTTGCGCGGCCGCGGCATTGGGCGGGCTCGACCATTTTTGCGAATACAGCTTCACGAACCTGTCATTTCCATCCGTCTTCAGCCGCGGATGGTATTCGACCGCGGCGAGGCTGAATTCCGCGTCCTGGCCGACCAGCTCGATGAACTTCGGATCCGCCGCTGCACGCGCGAAGAACAGCTTCGGCGCGAAGCCTACCCTTTTCAGCGTCTTGACCATGTCCGCAGCGTCGCGCGGCTGGCCGAACGCGATCCACGCATCGGCCTCCGCATTGATGGCCTTGACCACCTGAAGGACATAGTTGTTCACCTCGCCGCCGTAGGTCTCCACCGGGCCGACCGTGAACCCCTGCTTGAGCGCGCTCTCGCGCGCCGCTTCGGCCATTTCCTGCGACATCATGTCATCGCGCGCGAGGACGAGCAGCGAGCGGTAGCCTCGCTCCCCGGCGATTTGCAGCACGCCGGCGCCGAACGCCGCGTAAGGCACGGCGCTCTGGAACACGTAGCGCGGCAGCCGGCGGTGCACGGCCACCGAAGAACCAGCTCCGTTTACCATGACGTGTCGCGCTTTCTCCGCCTCGGCTGCGGCCATGAGCGTAGCGGCAGTTCCGTAGGGGCCGATCAACGCATCGGCCTTGTCGTCGCGAATCAGCTGCTGGTAGAGGGCCGAGTTGCGCGCCGCCTCGGAGCCATCGTCCAGCAGCCGCAGTTCCACGTTGCGGCCGCGCAAGCCGCCGGCGGCGTTCACTTCGTCCTGCCACACTAGGAGCCCCTTGCGGTACCCGTCCGCGAGGTCGGCGAGCATCCCGGACTGCGAGACTACCGCGCCTACCACGATCGGCGGCTCGGCTGCGAACGCCGGCGCGAGAACGAACAGCGCGAAAAGCGCCCTAATAATCCAGCTTGTCATTTATCCTGCTCAAGGATGGAACTGCATGCTCTCCTGCGCGACATTGTAGGCGCTGCCAACGTCCTCACCGACCCGCAGGATACCGCCCCGTACTTTACCGACTGGCGCAGGCAGTACTCGGCTGCAGCCGAGTGCGTGGTGCGCCCGGCCAGCACCGCCGAAGTCGCTCGCGTGGTCGCGCTCTGCGCGCGCGAGAGCGTCGCGCTCGTGCCGCAGGGCGGCAATACCGGCCTTTCCGGCGGGTCGGTGCCGAGCGGATCCAGGCGCGAGATCGTCCTCTCGCTTTCGCGCATGAGCCGCATCCGCCAGCTCGATACCCTGAATGACACGGTGACCGTCGAGGCGGGCTGCGTGCTCGCCGCGGTGCAGAAAGCGGCCGCCGACGCGGGCCGGCTGTTCGCGCTTTCGCTTGCTGCCGAGGGCAGCTGCCAGATCGGCGGCAACCTCTCGACCAACGCCGGCGGCGTCAATGTGCTGCGCTACGGCACCGCGCGCGACCAGGTCCTCGGCCTGGAGGTCGTGCTGCCCGACGGGCGCGTCTGGAACGGGCTGCGCGGATTGCGCAAGGACAATACCGGTTACGACCTCAAGCAGCTGTTTCTCGGCGCGGAAGGGACGCTCGGGGTCATTACCGCCGCCGTGCTCCGGCTGCATCCCAGGCCGAGCGCAACGGCGACGGCGTGGATCGCGCTCGACAGCCCGCGGCGCGCGGTCGAGCTGCTAGCGCTGCTGCGCGAGCGGCTCGGCGAGCGGCTGAGCGCCTTCGAGCTGGTTTCGCGCAACTGCCTGGAAGCTGTTCTTTTCTTATCAAAGGATCTTCAAGATCCGCTCGCTTCGCCGCACCCCTGGTACGTGCTCGCCGACCTCGCCGACAGCGGCGAGCAAGGGGCGTTGCACGAGCATCTCGAGCGGGCCCTGTTCGAATGCGCCGAGCGCGGCGTGCTGCGCGACGCGGTGCTCGCCCAGAGCGGCGAGCAGGCGCGCTCGCTGTGGCGCCTGCGCGAAACCATTCCGGAGGCGCAATTCACCAACGTCAAGCACGACGTCTCGGTGCCGGTGTCGAAGACCCCGGAGCTGATCGAGCGCGCCGGAGCCGCCCTGGGAAGCGCGTTTCCCGGCGTGCGGCCGTACGTCTTCGGCCACGTGGGCGACGGCAACCTGCATTACAACGTCGGCCCCGAGGCGCTGATTGCCCAGCGCGAAGCGGTGAACCGGATCGTCTACGACGCGGTGGCGAGCCTCGGCGGCTCGATCTCGGCCGAGCATGGCCTGGGGCAGCTCAAGCGCGACGAAATCCGCCGCCACAAGGACCCCCTCGAGCTCGAGCTGATGCGAGCGCTCAAGCAAGCCATCGATCCGCGCGGGCTGATGAATCCCGGAAAGCTGCTTTAGCGCGCTCGCGTGAAGACCAGCGGCACGTCGTTAAGCTTGCCGAGAATTTGGTTTTGCTCTACCCGGCCCCGAAAACTCCAGGCCCGGGTTTCCCATGCGATGTCGCGCCCGGTCAGCGTCGCGCGGCGAACCGCGATGGGTTTGCCGCCCTGCGTCCCTTCGACTTCAATGTCCTGGTAGTTCTGGTGGATCCGCAAGCGGAGATCGCCCCCCTGCCAAAGGCCGCGCGCCTCGGCCGGCACGATCCAGAGGTAAAGCGTGCTCTCGTCGCCCTGCCCCGGATGAGGCTGTGTCACGCGCACGGTCTCCGCGCGGTCGGGCTTCCAGCCCGCCATGGCAAAAGCGTGCGAGACGATGCGCGTGCCGGGCTGCAGCTCGTCGACAAAGCGCGGCTGCAGCCGGTCCAGGAGCGAAGGCAGCAGATACACCGTCACCACGCTCGCCCTCGAAATATCGGACGCCAGCACGTCGCCGTGCACGAAGGACACGCGGTCGGCCACTTTCGCGAGCCGCGCGTTGTGCCGCGAGCGCTCGACCAGCTTCTCGTCGAGCTCGATGCCGAGCCCTCGCGCGCCGAATTTCTGCGCTGCCGCGATCACGATCCGGCCGTCGCCCGAGCCCAGATCGACCACCAGGTCCCCCGGCTGCGTGCCGGCAAGCTGCAGCATGCGCTCCACCACGTCGCCCGGGGTGCTGATGAAAGGCGGCCTGCGTTCGCCCTCCTCCCCGCTGCTGTCAAGGCAGACCAGAAGCAGAAGAAGAAATGCGATTCGCAACTTCACTTCATGACGCCCTGAATCGTTTTGCGCACCTCGTCGCTCGACCAGTCGAGCGCGCCGAGCGCGCTATAGCGGATGGCGCCGTCCGGACCGATGAGGTAGCTCGCGGGCAGGACGCGCGCGCGCCAGGCCTTCGCCGTCTGCGTATCGCGATCGAGGAGCCAGGTAAAGCGCGCCGGTATCGTGTCGGCGAAAGAGCGCGCGACGCGGGCGCTCTCGCCGACGTTGACGGCGAGCACGGTGAAGGGCTTGCCCTCCAGAGCGCGGCGCAGGCGCTCGATGCTCGGCATCTCTTCGCGGCAGGGGGCGCACCAGGTGGCCCAGAAATTGACCAGCACCGTCTTGCCGCGGTAATCGGCAAGACGGTGCGCGCCGCCATCGAGATCCTGCAGCTCCAGCGGCGGCGCGGTGCCTCCGCTCCAGGCTCGCAGAGCTTGCGCTGGAGCAAGCGCCGCCCAGCCGAGCAGCAGCGCAGCCAGGAACCCCTGCCGCATCAGGTGATCTCGCGGGCGCGAATCGCGTACTTGAACGCATCCGGGTCGAGCTGGTCGAGCCTCTCATTGCCGGTCTCGCCGTTCGGGTACATGAGATACGGCAGCTTCGGACCCTTCGAATACGGCAGCGCGATGTCGTGACCCATGTTGTAGGCGAGCCAGTTCATCTCCCAGCTGCCGAACAGGCGCTTGCGCGCCGCCACGACCTTGGGATCGCTCACCGCGAGCCGGCCCGGCGGCTCCTCGAGCACCACTTTGCGCACGTCGGCGGGATCGACCGGCACCCAGCCCGCGCCCTGGGCGTAGAACTCGGCGCGGCAGTGCTGCGCCTTGCTGATCATCGGCGTGCCCACGCCCAGGCTGCGGTAACCCTGCGCCGAGGCCGCAACGCGAATGCCGTAGAGGTCGCGGGCGGGCACGCCCACCGAGCGCGCCAGCCCGACAAACAGCGCGTTCAGGTCGCCGCATTTGCCGCCGAGGTTGCCGGTCTCGAGCATCGTCTTGATGTCGCCCCAGCCGCAGCCGCGCACCTTGGGATCGCGGAACGTATTGTCGACGACCCACTCGTAGATCGCCCGCGCCTTTTCGATGTCGCTGCTCGCGCCCTTGACGATGCCGCGCGCGGTGTCCCGCACGATACCGTCGGTGGGGATCCACTCCGTCGGCGCAGTGTAGAAGGCGTGCTGCGCGGGGCCCAGCGCTTTTGCATTCGCATCGGGACGGCCGACATCGACCGCGCGGTCGCGCGTGGAGAACTTGCTGGTGAGCTCGATGCGCGGCGCAGCCTGACCCGCCGGCCATTCGGCATAGAGCATCGTCACGCCGTACTTGCCGTCGCGCACGACCTCGGCGCGCGCCGCGTTGCCCGACCACGCGCTGCCGAGGCTGCGATGCCACTCGGTATCTTCGGCGAGCGGCAGCGGCAGCCACACGCGCGACACGCCCTCGGCAAAATCGACTTCCGCCCGCGTGGTGACCTCGAAAGTGCGCCACCCGGACTGGGCGAAAGCTATTCGCCACGGCAGAACAGCGGCTGCAGTGCTTATCACGAAGGCTCTACGATCCATGGTCGCTCCTCGGCGGCTGAGATCTAGGGAACTACTGGAAGGGGGTATGGCGGGGAGGGGGGAGGGGGGAGGAGGTGCGCGCGCAACGCGATCGACGGCCGACCGCGCGCCTCGCTCCGGCCCCGGCCTGAATCCGATTGGGCGAAGCCGATCATCACCGCCAGCGAACGCGAGCTGCGGGAGACCAGCCGGTCCAGGATGAACATGGGAATACTCTACTCCAAAAAAAAGCCCGGCCGGAGCCGGGCTATTCCTTTTGCGTAACGCTTACTTGCTGGTCTTGCCGCTGTCTTTCTTCTCGTCGGCCTTGGCTTTCGCCTTGCCCTTCGTGGACTTGGCCTTGGCTTTGGCTTTGCCCTTCTTGGCGGTCTTGCTGTCCGCCTTCTGCTCCATCTGGGTTGCCGGCTTCACCGCGTCCTTCGGCGCCTGGGCATAGGCGCCCGCCGCGAATGCAGCGGCGACCAACGTAACGAGCAGCTTCTTCAACATGATTTCTCCTGTATCGATGGATGATCCGTAGTGGACCTGGCCGAAAAACGCGCCAGCGGCAGGCGCGTTGACGCGCGGTCAGCCGCGCACCGTGACAAAGATCCTCTGCACCGCGTTATTTCCGAACCCGGACAGGTCCCAGACCGGATCCAGGGGCTGGACATTTCCCCCGCTGTCTGTCGCTCTGCAGGCGAGCTCATTCTCTCCGACCCTCGCCTGCCATACCGTATGCCACGACTGCCACGCGTTCGGCGCCTGAGGCTTTGCGACTACAGCATTGGTCCATTTCCCATCGACGGCAAATTCGACTCGCTCCACCGGCGCGCTGCCTGACCACGTGCGTCCGCTAATTTCCACTTCGCCTGCTTGCACGATACGCCGGCGGGTGTAGAAATCCGGAATCCCGGGCGGCGCCATCAGCGAGTTCACGCGCATCAGGCTGCAGGGCTCGCCTTTTTCCCCCTGCGCGCGGCGGAAGCGATAAGCCACCGCTTGCTGAAAGCCGTCGAAGGGACGCTCGGTCGCCTCGATGGCGCGCAGCCACTTGACGCTCGCCATGCCGTACCAGCGCGGCACCACGAGGCGCAGCGGCGCGCCGTGCTGCGGCGGCAGCGGAGCGCGGTTCATGGCGTGCGCAACCAGAACCTCCTCGCGCATCGCCTCGTGCAGCGGCAGGCTGCGTGCGAAGTCATGCTCGAGCCCGTGGTCGAAGCCGCGATCGGCGCCGTGGAAGACGATCTCCTTGACGCCATCGCGCAGCCGGGCCCGCTGCAGCAGCCTGGCGAGGGGCACGCCGGTCCACTCGGCAGTCGAGACGCCTTCCTCCAGCCAGGGCACCGACGGGTAACGGGGCGAGATCTGGCCGCGGCCGTTGCCGGCGCACTCCAGGGTGGCGCGAATGGTCAGGCTGTCTTCCGATCTGAGCTCGGCGACAGACAGGGAGAAGGGCCGCTCCACCAAGCCGCCGATGCCGAGGCTCCAGCCCTCGTCGGACGGCGGGATATCGAAGTGGATCAGCAGGTAGTGCAGTCCGGCTGGCGTGACGTCGTAGCGCAGTGCCTCGAGCGGCATGCCATGATTGCGCGTAGCCAACTCGACTTCCTCGGCCGTATAACGCCCAACGATGGGCGGGCGGCGGGCTGACATCGCACCGATTCTATAATGGGGCGAACATGAAGACGTGGCTGGAAGTAGCGCTGAACGGGGCTTGGGGGAAGGCGCTTCAGCCGGGCATTCCGGTGAGCGTCGCGGAAATCATCGCAGAGGGCATCGCCTGCGCTCGCGAGGGCGCCGCCATCGTTCACGTCCACGCGTACGACGAGGCGAGCGGCCGCCAGTGCGAAGAAGCGCAGGTCTACCAGCGCATCATCGAGGGCATCCGCAGCCAGGTCGACTGCATCGTATATCCCACGATTCCCCTTGCCAGCGACATGCCCGCCGCGGCGCGCTTTGCCGCCGTGGAGGCGCTGGCGCGCGGCGGCCTGATCGAATGGGCCGTGGTCGATCCGGGGTCGGTGAATATCGCGGGCTTCGTCTATATCAACCCGGAAGAGCACGCGCGGCACGGGCTGGGGCTCGCCGCGCGCTACGGCTTTCGTCCTGCTTACGCGATTTACGAACCTGGCTTCGTGCGCCTGGGGGCCGCGCTCGCGCGCGCCGCAGCGGGCGCGCCGCAACCTGTGTACCGCTTCATGTTCTCGGAAGGCTTCAGCTACGGCTTTCCGCCGGCCGAATACGCGCTCGACGCGTATTTGCGGCTGCTGGCAAGCGAGGCGCCCGGCGCCTCATGGATGGTCGGCGGCCTCGCCGTGGACGTGCTGAAGCTCGCTCCCGCGGCGATCGCGCGCGGCGGGCATGTGCGCGTCGGGCTGGAGGACGCGCCCCTCGGTTCGCTGCGCTCCAACCTCGAGTGGGTGCAGGCCGCGCGGCGCGTCATCGAGCACGCTGGCGCCGCGCTGGCGTCCGTCGACGACGTGCGTCAAGGGTCGAAGCGGCGCACATGAAGCTCGAGGATTTCCTCGCGCAGGTGCCGCAAGGCGACCTGTGGGTATTCGGCTACGGCTCGCTCATGTGGTCGCCCGGGTTCGGCTACAAGCAAAAGCGCCTGGCCCGCGCCTACGGCTATCACCGCGCCCTGTGCATCCTGTCGACGCGCTACCGCGGCACGCACCGCAGGCCGGGCCTGGTGGTCGGCCTGTGCCGCGGCGGCTCGTGCTGGGGCATGGCCTTCCTCATCGATGCCGCCCACGTGCGCGTGGCGCTCACTCGCCTTTGGAACCGGGAAATGCCGCGCCGGGTCTACGAACCGCGGCTGGTCCTCGTGCGCTTGCGCGGCGGGCGGCTGGTGCGCGCTCTGGCGTTCCTGGCCGACCCCGGGCATCCATCCTATGTGCGCGAGCTCGACGTGCACGGCCGCGCGCGGCTGGTCGCGCTGCGCTTGCGCGGCGGGCGGCTGGTGCGCGCCCTGGCGTTCCTGGCCGACCCCGGGCATCCATCCTATGTGCGCGAGCTCGACGTGCACGGCCGCGCGCGGCTGGTCGCGCAGGGCATCGGGATCCGCGGGCCTTGCGTGGACTACATCCAGAACACGCTCGCCCATATGCACCACGTCGGCGTGCGCGATCCTCATCTGGAGCGGGTACTCCACGCGGCCCTCGCCTTGCGCGAGAATCAAAGAGCATGAACCTGTGGCCCGCGAGACTTCACCACCTGCGGCGCGACAGCCCGCAGCCCGAGCGGCTGGCGAGGTTCTACGGCGAGCTGCTGGACGACCGCGTCGAGCGGCTCGGCGAGGACGCGTGGCTGCTCGCCGGCCGTCACCGCCGGCTGGTGATCGGCCGCGGCGCCGCGGGCGCCGTCCCGTACTTCGCGCTGCAGATGCAGGACGCAACGCAACTGCGCGAGTACGCGCGCGAGCTCGAGCAGATCGGGGTACGTTGTGAGGCGTCGCCGACGCCGCTTTTCGGCGCCGGCGCCTTCGCGGTCAAGGATCCGGACGCACGCCGGATCGTCTTCGGACTGCCTGAAGAAATTCGCGGCGAAAACGGCCTGCCTGCGCGGCTGCAGCATTTTGTCTGCGCCACTCGCCGTTTGCCGGAGATGGTGAAGTTCTACGGCGATCTCGGCATGATCGAATCCGATCGAGTGCTAGAAAAGGACAGCCTGGCAGCGTGCTTCCTGCGCTCCGACCCGGAGCACCACAGCTTCGCCGCGTTCCGCGCCCCGGAGTCGCGCCCCGATCATCATTGCTACGAAACCAACGGCTGGCTCGACATTCGCGATTGGGGCGACCGGATGGGGCGGCTCGGCATCCCGCTGTGGTGGGGGCCCGGACGCCATGGCCCGGGCAACAACCTGTTCTTCATGATCGAGGATCCGGACGGCCACAAGGTGGAGTTCTCCGCCGAGCTCGAGCTGATGCCGAGGGAAAAGCCCTGCCGCACCTGGCCGCACGAGCAGCGCACGCTCAACCTCTGGGGCTCGGCCTGGATGCGCTCCTGATGCGCTCGAGCGCCTGCCTCAGGCGCGCGCGCTGAGTCCCGAAGTTAAGCCGCGCGAAGTGCGGAGCGCCGAATTGCGCGCCCGGCGAGAGCGCCACGCCGTGCGCGAGGAAATGCGCGTGCGGATCGGCGACGCCCAGCGATGAACAATCGATCCACGCCAGGTAGGTCGCTTCGACGTGCGCCATTGGAAGATCGATTTCTCTTTCCAGAAAATCCCGGTTCGCGCGCAGGTAGTCGACTTGAGCCGCCAGCCACTCGTCACCGCCGGTGTAGGCCGCTAGCGCCGCGGCGTAGCCGAATACCGAGGGCGAGTGCAGCACATGCGCCGCCACCTCGATGGAAAACGCCTGCCTCAGCGCCGCGTTCTCGACGATCGCCCAGGCGCATCCCGCGGCCGGAATGTTGAACGCCTTGTTGGGCGACATCAGCGTCACCGTGCGGCGCGAGATCTCGGGCGCGAGGCTCGCGATCGGCACGTGGCGCAAGTCCCGCTCGAGCACCAGCTCGCAGTGGATCTCGTCCGAAACGATCACCATGTCGCCCGTCAGCGCCGCGATCCGCTCGAGTTCATTGCGGGTAAAGACGGTGCCGCCGGGATTTTGCGGATTGCAAAGGAAAAAGAGTTTCGTATTGCGTTGGGTTGAACGCTTGATCGCCGTTTCGTCGAAAACCCAACGTCCATGCTGCAAAACCAGCTGCAAATCGGTGTGAGCCCGCGGCGCGAGCTCGAGGGCGCGCTTGAAATGCTGGTAGACCGGGGTCGGGATGAGCGCGTGGCCGTCGGGCGGCAAGAGCTTGCGCGCCGCAAGATGCAGGCCGGGCACCACGCCCGGCAAAAAGACGATCCAGGACGGCTCGATGCGCCAGCGGTAGAGCCGCTCCAGGCGCTCGACGATGGCTTCGCGCAGCTCTTCCGGAGCGCTGGTGTAGCCGAAAACGCCGTGCTCAATCCTCGCCTGAAGAGCTTCAAGGATGCACGGTGGAGCGCGAAAGTCGCTGTCGGCGACCCACAGGGGAATCACGTCGCGCCCGGCATAGCGCTCCCAGCGGGTGCTCCAGGTGCCGGCGCGCTCGAGCGGCGCGTCGAAATCGAAGCTCACCCGGCGGTTATAGCAAAAAAAGCCGGGCACGAGGCCCGGCGTCATTTTGCTGCGTGACGCTATTTCTTCTCCTTCTCCTTCTCCTCCTCCTCTTCGTCCTGCTGCTGGATGCCCTT
>VBBY01000214.1 GCA_005881595.1 Betaproteobacteria bacterium
TGCCGCTGCTGGAGGTGCATCTGTTCGATTGCGACCAGGAGCTTTATGGGCGGCACCTGAAGGTTTGCTTCCTCGAGAAGCTGCGCGACGAGAAGAAGTACGACGGGCTCGATGCCCTGAAGCAGGCGATCGCGCAGGATGCGGGCCGGGCCCGGGAATATTTTGCGAAACATGGCTGATTACAAGGACACGCTGAACCTCCCAGAAACGCCGTTCCCGATGCGCGGCGACCTCGCGAAACGCGAGCCGCAGTGGGTGAAGGACTGGAAGGAGAAAGGCGTCTACCGCCGCTTGCGGCAAATCGCGAAGGGGCGGCCGCGCTTCGTGCTGCACGACGGCCCGCCGTACGCCAACGGCGACATCCACATCGGCCAAGCGCTTAACAAGATCCTGAAGGACATCATCGTCAAGTCGAAGACCCTCGCCGGCTTTGATGCGCCCTATGTCCCGGGCTGGGACTGCCACGGCATGCCGATCGAGGTGCAGATCGAGAAGTAGTACGGCAAGAACCTGCCGCCAGAAGAGACGCTGCGGCTTTGCCGCGCGTTTGCCGCCGAGCAGATCGAGCGGCAAAAGAAAGACTTCGAGCGCCTCGGGGTGATGGGCGACTGGGAGCACCCTTACCTGACGATGGCCTATGGCAACGAGGCCGACGAGATGCGCGTGCTCGGCAAGCTGCTCGAGAAGGGCTACATCTATCGCGGCCTGAAGCCGGTCAACTGGTGCTTCGATTGCGGCTCGGCGCTGGCCGAGGCCGAGGTCGAATACGAGGAGCGCAAGGATCCGGCGATCGATGTCGGCTTTCCGTTTCTTGAAAACGAGAAGATTGCAAAGGCGTTTGGCCTCCCCGGGCTCCCTGCGGACAAGGGCTACGCTGTGATCTGGACGACGACGCCGTGGACCCTGCCCGGCAACCAGGCGCTCAACGTTCATCCCGAGCTGACCTACAACTTGGTCGAGACGGAAAAGGGGCTGCTGATCCTCGCCGCCGAGCTGCAGGAAGCCTGCCTCAAGCGCTACGGGCTGGCCGGGAGGACGCTCGCCTCGTGCAAGGGCAGGGCGCTGGAGCACATCCGATTCCGCCACCCGTTCTACGACCGCGAGGCGCCGATCTACCTCGGCGAATACGTGACGCTCGACAGCGGCACCGGGATCGTGCATTCGGCTCCCGCCTACGGCGTCGAGGACTTCGAGTCCTGCCGCCGCTACGGCATGCGTGACGAGGACATCCTTACTCCGGTGATGGGCGATGGCCGGTTCGTGGCTTCGCTGCCGCTCTTCGGCGGAATGACGATCTGGGAAGCGAACCCGAAGATCGTGCAGGAGCTGGGGAAGCGCGACGTCCTGTTCCATCATGAGACGTACACGCACAGCTACATGCACTGCTGGCGGCACAGGACGCCAGTGATCCTGCGCGCGACCACGCAATGGTTCGCGGCGATGGACAAGGAAGTCGGCGCCGAAACCCTGCGCGCAACGGCATTGCGCGGCATCGAGCGGACCGAGTTCTTTCCGACCTGGGGCAAGGCGCGGCTGCAGGGCATGATCGCCAATCGCCCGGACTGGACGCTGTCGCGGCAGCGCCAGTGGGGCGTGCCGATGCCGTTTTTCCTGCACCGCGAGACTGGCAAGCTGCACCCGCGTACGCCCGGGCTGCTCGAGGAAGTGGCGCAGCGCGTCGAGCGCGCCGGCATCGAGGCCTGGCAGTCGGTGCGCGGCGAAGAATTGATCGGCGCCGAGGCAGCGCAGTACGAGAAGAGCCGCGACACGCTCGACGTCTGGTTCGATTCCGGCTCGACGCATTACACCGTGCTGCGCGGCTCGCACAAGGAAGAGACCGGCTTCCCGGCGCATCTGTACCTCGAGGGCTCGGACCAGCACCGCGGCTGGTTCCACTCGTCGCTGCTGGTCGCGTGCATGCTGGATGGCATCCCGCCCTACAAGGCGCTCCTCACCCACGGCTTCGTCGTCGACGGCGAGGGCCGCAAGATGTCGAAGTCGAAGGGCAACGT
This sequence comes from Betaproteobacteria bacterium, assembly GCA_005881595.1. Lineage (GTDB taxonomy): Bacteria > Pseudomonadota > Gammaproteobacteria > Burkholderiales > SG8-39 > SCGC-AG-212-J23. Next base: position 2,013 of record VBBY01000214.1, read on the forward strand.
AGTCGCGCCGCAGCAGGTGTCGAGCACGCTCGGCGCGGAGATCCTGCGGCTGTGGGTGGCGAGCACGGACTACTCGGGCGAGCTGTTCATCTCCAACGAGATTCTGAAGCACGTGGTGGAGAGCTATCGCCGCGTGCGCAACACGCTGCGCTTCCTGCTCGCCAACACCGCGGGCTTCGACGCCGCGCGGCACGCCGTGCCGGTCGACGAGCTGCTCGAGATCGACCGCTATGCGCTCGCCATGACGGCGCGCACGCAGGCAGAGATTGCCGGGGATTACGAGCGCTACCAGTTCCACCTGGCGGCGCAGAAGCTGCAGGCGTTCTGCGCCGAGGACCTCAGCGCGTTCTTCCTCGACATCCTCAAGGACCGGCTCTACACCTGTAAGGCCGACTCGCTTCCCCGTCGCGCGGCGCAGACCGCGCTCCACCACATCACCCACAGCCTGGTGCGGCTGATGGCGCCGATCCTGAGCTTCACCGCCGAGGAGCTCTGGCAGGTATTTACCGGAAAGCGCGACGACAGCGTGTTCTTCCAGACCTGGCACGCGCTGCCGCGCCCGAAGGACGGCGCGCAGCTGCTGCCGAAGTGGGAGCGCCTGCGCGAGCTGCGCAACCCAGTGCGCAAGAAAATCGAGGAGCTGCGCGCGGCCGGCCAGGTCGGCTCGTCGCTGCAGGCCGAGGTCGATTTCCACGCCGGCGGCGGCGACTACGAGCTGCTCCGCAGCCTCGGCGAGGATCTCAAGTTCGTGATGCTCACCTCCGCCGCCCGCGTGCATCGCGCGAGCGCAGAGCTGCGCGTGGAGGTCGCGCCGAGCCTGCACCGCAAATGCGAGCGCTGCTGGCATTACCGTCCGGACGTCGACGACGAGGCGCTCTGCGGCCGCTGCCGCAGCAACCTGCACGGACCCGGCGAAAAACGGCTGTATGCCTAGAAACTGGCGCTGGTTCGCGACCGCAGCGGCGATCGTCGTCGCAGACCAGGCCGCAAAATGGGCCGTGCTTGGCAGCTTCGCGCCCGGCGAGCGGCGAGCGCTGAGCGGCTTCTTCAACCTGGTCCTGGTATTCAACAAGGGCGCGGCGTTCAGCTTTCTCGCCGACGCGCCCGGCTGGCAGACGCCGCTGTTCGTCGCTTTCTCTCTGGTCGCCGCCGTCATCGTCAGCGTGCTGCTTTTGCGCTCGCCGCCGCAGCCGATGTTTTGCGGCGGGCTGGCGCTGATCCTGGGCGGGGCGCTCGGCAACGTAATAGACCGGCTGCGCTTTGGCCAGGTGGTCGACTTCCTCGATTTGCATGCCTTCGGCTGGCATTGGCCGGCGTTCAACGTCGCCGACTCCGCCATCACGGTCGGCGCGGGGCTGCTGATCCTCGAGGGGTTTTTCCATGAAAAGCGGCGCTGACCGAGGCGATCTGGCTTTGCTGCTGAAGGCGCTCGCCTTCGCCGCGCACAAGCACCGCGACCAGCGGCGCAAGGATGCCGAGTCCTCGCCGTACATCAACCACCCGATCGCGCTCGCCGACGTGCTGATCAACGAGGGTGGGGTCACGGACGTCGAAGTGCTTTGCGCGGCGCTGCTCCACGACACGGTGGAGGACACGGCGACCACGCACGAGGAGCTGGTGAACGCCTTCGGCTCGAAGATCGCGCGCATCGTCGCCGAGGTGACCGACGACAAGGCGCTGCCGAAGGCGGAGCGCAAGCGCCTGCAAATCGAGCACGCGGCGAGCCTGAGCAGGGAAGCCAAGCTGGTGAAGCTCGCCGACAAGGTCTGCAACCTGCGCGACGTCTCCGACCATCCCCCGGCGCACTGGGACTCGCAGCGGCGCCGCGAGTACTTCGACTGGGCGAGGCGCGTGGTCGACGGCGTGCGCGGGGCCCATCCGGGCCTCGAAAAGGCGTTCGACGCCGCCTACGCGCGGCGCCCGGCGTGAGAAAATCGCGCATGGACGTTCTCCTCGCCAACCCCCGCGGCTTCTGCGCCGGGGTCGAGCGCGCGATCGAGATCGTCGAGCGCGCGCTCGACCAGTTCGGCGCGCCGATCTACGTGCGGCACGAGATCGTGCACAACAAGTCCGTGGTCGAGGACCTGCGCTCGAAAGGCGCGGTGTTCGTCGACGAGCTCGAGGAGGTGCCGACCGGCGGCACGGTGATCTTCAGCGCGCATGGCGTGTCGAAGGCGGTGCGCGCCGAGGCCGGGCGGCGCGGGCTCAAGGTGTTCGACGCCACCTGCCCCCTGGTGACCAAAGTACATGTCGAGGTCGCCAAGATGCTGAAGGCCGGCTACGAGATCGTGATGATCGGCCATCGCGGGCACCCGGAAGCCGAGGGCACCATGGGGCAGGCCGAGCGCGCCATGTACCTGGTGGAGACGCTCGGCGACGTGGCCGGGCTCGAGCCGCGCAATCCGGCGAAACTGGCCTATGTCACGCAGACCACGTTGTCGGTCGACGATGCCGCAGTGGTAGTCGCCGCCCTCAAGGCGCGCTTCCCGGACATCCGGGGCCCCAAGCGCGACGACATCTGCTACGCGACGCAGAACCGCCAGGACGCGGTGAAGCTCATGGCGCCGCAGTGCGACGTGGTGATCGTCGTCGGCTCGCCCAACAGCTCGAATTCAAACCGCCTGCGCGAGGTCGCGGAGCACATGGGCGCCGACGCCTACATGGTGGACAGCGCCGACGACCTGCGTCCCGAGTGGCTCGCGGGCAAGCGCCGCGTCGGCGTGACCGCCGGCGCCTCGGCGCCCGAGATCCTGGTGAGCGAGCTCATGCAACGGCTGAAAGAGCTCGGCGCCGAGAGCGTGCGGCCGCTCGAGGGCATCACCGAGAACATGGTGTTCAGCCTGCCGCGCGGGCTAGTGCCGCGCGCGGCGGGCGGCGGTCGCTGAGGGAGCCCGATCAGCGCTCGCGGTAGGAGAACCGCTTCACCCCCGCGCCGGCGGTGTTGATCTGCACGTCCACGGTGGTCTTGCCCCCCGGCACATCGGTGACGATGCCCTTGATCGCGCCCGAGGGCAGCTGGATGATCGCCATGCCGACCGCGATCGTGCCGCCGAGCGAGACGCCGACCACGCCACCGATGGCGGTTGCGATCGCCGACCCGGTCCTGAAGTCGAAGTCGTAGGCCCTGCTGCTGCCGCCGACCGCGCACGCGCCGCCCGCCGACGGAATGTTCGTGATGACCTTTACCGTGCCGAGCACCAGCCTCGGATCGATGTTGATGCGCTCGCCCGGGGTCGGGTCCACCGGCGGGTTGAAGTCCACCAGCCAGCCGTCCTGGGTGTTCCAGTCCACCGGGTTGCTCGAGATGCCGCGAGCTGTGGCGCTTATCTTGGTCAGGGTTTTCGTGACCAGGGTGGCGCCGGTACGGATGTTGGTCCCGTAGTCGACGTTCTTGTCCTTGAACCCATACATCGTCTGCTGCCAGGCGATCCCGCTCGCCGCGCCCGGATCCGTCAGGTCGGCACTGCCCAGGTAGCGGCCGGTGCCGACGTACATCACCCGGCTCGTGCCGATATGCGTCAGCTGCATCCGGGTGGTGATCGGCTGCGCCCGTCCGCTGCCGTCCTTCAACGTGGCGATGTGCAGCACGGTCGCCGGGTTCGTGCTCACGTCGAGCCGCACTACGTTGCCGAGCTGGTCCCCGGCGTACGCAAAGCGGAAGGTCGCGTCCGTCGCCGGAGAATCGTAGAAGGCCCGAATCTTCATCAGGCCCGAGGGCGTGCCGACCGTGCCGGCGCCGGTGCTGACCTTGTTGAGCACCGCGCCGGTGATCGCGTCCAGCACGTAGAAGTAGCCGATGCCGCTTCCCGGGCTGACGTTGTTCAGGCCGGAGCTCAGCACGACCACCCATTTGCCGTCGAAGGAGCGCTTGCCGACGACCGGATTGCCGTAGCTCAGGCCCAGGTCCGGGTCGTTGATCGCGCACAGCGTCGAGTCGTTGCAGAACTCCCAGAGCCCCTTCGGACTCACCGGATCGGTGATGTCCAGCGCGAAGTAGCCGCGCCCGCCGCCGTTCAGGCCGCTGATGAGGATGGTCTTCCACGCGGTAGCGGCGGAGTCGTACACGTCGAAGACTTCCGGCGAGCCGTCCACGAAATAACGGTGCTGCGAGGGGTAGCCGGTATCGGCCAGCGCATACATCGCCGGTAGCACGAACCGCGGCGCGTAAGCCCAGGACTCGTTGCCGGTGTTGCTGTCGAAGGCGTGCAGATAGCCGTCGTTGGCGCCGACGTATACGCGCGATGCCCGGTTGGCGTTGGCGCTCGCGAAGGTCGCATAGCTCGGTGTGACCGCGTCCACGTAGCTGTTGGTCGGGTTGCGCACGAACACCGGCTGGGCCGTGATGGTGTCGCCCAGCACGGTGTTCGAGGTCGCGCCGGTAATCGGGTCGACGACCACGCGGTCGCGGAAGACGGTACCTTCGTTGGCTTGCCAGCCGCGCAGGTAGCCGACCATCTGGCTGCCGTCGTTCGCGGTGAGCTGCTGTGCCGGCGTGAGCAGCGCGCACTGCGTCATCGTGCTGAGCGGCGTGCACTTTTTGTCGAAGAACGCCTGCTCGGTCGCCGTGAGCGAGGCCCAGGCAAACGGCTTGACCTTCGAGCCAACGCCGGTGTCGTCGAGCGTGAGGAGGTTGCGCGAGTCGCTAGAGGCGGCGACCTTGGAGAGCAGCTTCTGGTCCCCGTCCCACTGATGGCTCAGGTTCACGGCGCCCGTGACGGGGTCGATCGTCTGGGCGAAGAGGTTGCCCGA
>VBBY01000195.1 GCA_005881595.1 Betaproteobacteria bacterium
CGAGATCGCCAATCGCATTCCGCGGCGTGCCGCGCAAGACCCTGCATCTCCAATTCTTCTTTACGCTAATTCAATATGTTAGGCCTCAAAGTTCGATCCAGGAATTGCGCGGGAACACCGCTATTTGAGCTTGAGTTTGAGCATCTGCATCGCGTTGCCGAAGTAGATGCGCCTCGCATCGTCCTTCTTCAGCTTGAGGCCGTCCAGCGCCTTGATCGTCTCGCGGATGAAGAGCGGGCCGCCCTGCGGATCGAACGGGCAGTCGGTGCCGAACAAGACTCTTCTGGTTCCATAAAAATCTATTCCACACCGGATCGCGGACCGCGCCCCGTTCACCGAGGTGTCGCCGTAGAACATCCTGAAGTAGTCCACCGGGCGCTTCGCCAACTTCTTCAGCAGCGAGGCGTAGTCCTCGTCCGAAGTGCGGGCGCCGAGCTGGTCCATGCCGTAGCCGATGCGGTTGACGAAGAATGGCGCCGTCGCGCCGAGATGGTGAGTGATGATGCGCAGCTTCGGCAGCCGGTCGAGCATGCCTGAGAACACGAGCCGCGCCATGAAGGCGCTGGTCTCGTAGGGCCAGCCGAACAGCCACCAGATCTCGTACTTGGACTTCGTCTCGGTCGGATAATCGGCGAACTTCGCGGTGCGCGACGGATGCACCCAGACCGGCAGGCCGTACCTGTTCGCCATGCGCTCGAAGACCGGGAAGAACTCCGGCTCGTCGAGCGGCCGGCCGTTGACGTTGGTGAAGATCTGGACGCCCCTGGCACCGAGCTTGCCGATGGCGCGGTCCATCTCCTCGAGCGAGGCGGCGACGTTATTCATCGGCAGCGAGGCGACGAAGGCCGGGAACTGCCCGGGGTGCTTCTGCACGATCTCAGCCATGCCGTCGTTCGCAAGCCGGGCCAGCTCGGGGGTCTCCTCGGGACTTCCCAGGAACTCGATGGCCGGCATCGACAGAGTCAGGATCTGCTTGTACTCGGGGAAGCGCTTCATCATGCGCATGCGCTTGTCCAGGTCCCACAGCACCGGGATGTGCATCCAGCGCTTGAGCTGCGCCGCGAGCGACGGGTTCCCCTCGGCGATTTGCTTCATCCGCTCGAAGTACGGCTGCGGAAAGATGTGCGGAAAAATGTCGAGCTTCAGCATTACTCTTCCTTTACTCCCGCCATGGTGGAAAGCTCCCTCCAGCGCGCCGCCTCGGCGCGGATGCTGCGGCCGAAGGCTTCGCCGAGCAGCGGCTCGGTGAGCTCCTGGCCGATGTCGGTGAGACGCTTCGAGAACTCCGGGTTGCGCGAAATGGCCGGCAGCTCGCGTGACAGCCGCTCGATCACCTCGTTCGGGGTAGCGGCTGGAGTAAAAACTCCAAACAATGCGCCGAGGACAAAATCGTCTACGCCGGCCTCGGCCATCGTCGGCACCTCGGGCACCAGCGGCGAGCGCGCGGCGCCCGTCATGACGAGCGCCCTCACCTGGCCGGCCTTGATGCGCCCGACCGAGGTGGCGATGCCGGCGCCGCCGCCCTTGTACGGCACATGCGTCATGTTGAGCTTGAAGCGATGTGCAAACAGTTCGCCGATCAGGTGGGGGTTGGAGCCTACGCCTGGCGAGCCGTAACGGACGTTTTTGCTTTTGGAGAATTCAATCAGCTCGGCGACGCTCTTGACCGGCACCGAGGGATGCACGATGAAGATATTGGGCGAGCGCGCCACCATGGCGACCGGCACCAGGTCGCGCTCGGGGCTATAGGCGAGGCGCTGGCGCATCCCCTCGGTCATCCCGAACGCCTCCGCCGAGCCGAGGAGCAGCGTATAGCCGTCGGGCTGCGACCGGGCAGCGACCTCCGCGCCGAGCGTGCCGCCGCCGCCCGGCCGGTTCTCGATGACGACCTGCTGGCCGAGCCGGTCGCTCATGAACACCGCGAGCACGCGGCCGAGCGCGTCGGTCGTTCCCCCGGCCGCGAAAGGAACAATCATCCTGATTGGCCGTTGGGGATAGCTCTGCCCCTCAGCTGAAAGCGCGAACAGCGCGAGAAACGCAAGAAGCAGCTTCTTCATCTGCCCCAGACCCGGCCCGCCACCTCGACGACGCGCCGCAGCTTGGCTTCCTGGTCGGCGTGGGTCAGCGGATTGCCCTTGATCGAGCTGGCAAAGCCGCATTGCGGGCTGAGACATAACTGCTCGAGCGGGGCGAATCTCGCTGCCGCTTCGATTCGCCTCAGCAACTCGGTTTCGTCCTCCAACCGGGAAGTCTTGGAGGAAACCAGCCCCAGCACGACCTGCTTTCCCTTCGGCAGGAAGCGCAGCGGCTCGAAGCCGCCGGCCCGCGAGCTGTCGTACTCCAGGAAATAGCCGTCGACGTCCACCTGGTTGAACAGCACCTCGGCGACCGGGTCGTAGCCGCCCTCGGCGGCCCAGCTGCCCTCGCGGTTGCCGCGGCACTGATGCAGCGTGACCGTGACCTCGTCGGGCACTTCCGCCAGCGCCGAATTGATCCTCTCGGCGTACTGCTGCAGCAGCTGCTCCGGGTCTTGGCCCCAGGAGCGCACGAACTCGCGATGAGCTGGATCGCAGATGAACGCGATGCTGGTGTCGTCCATCTGGATGTAGCGCGCGCCGGCGTCGACCAGCGCCTTGAGCTCCTGCCGGTACGCGGCGATGAGATCGTCCCAGAATAATTCATCGTCCTTGTAGACGCCGAGATTCCCGCCGGTGTAGTAGTGCACGCAGTTCGGCGCCGGCATGGTGACCTTTGAAACTCGTTGCGTATTGCTCTTGAGGAATTGAAAGGCCCGTACCACCGAGCTGGGACGCCAGCGGATCTTTCCCTTCACTCGCAATTCGGAAAATCCCTGGGTGACGCCGTTTTCATTCCGCCACTTCAGGCGCGCCGAGCCGGTGCGGTCGGCCTCGAAACCTTCCCAGCCGAGGACCAGCTCGAGCCACCAGCTGCGCCGGCGGAACTCGCCGTCGGTGACCGCCTGCAGGCCGATTCGCTCCTGCATGGCGATGCATTCGCGGATGCAGCGGTCCTCGACCGCACGCAGAGCGGCGTTGTCGTGCGGCCCCAGGTTGCTCTGCGGGGTCTGCGGGCCGAGGAACTGCTCGCGCGCCTGCTTGAGCGCTTCCGGCCGCAGCAGGCTGCCGACCTGGTCGGCGCGGAACGGCGGTCGGGAGCGCGCGCTCATCGAGCGCCGGATTCTAACGCCCGGTCAATCCAGCTTGGCGCCGGAGGCCCTCACTTTCTTCTCGGCGAGCGCGCGGTCCTGCCTGAGGAAGGCGGCGAACTGCTCGGGCGTGTCGCCGACCGGCTCGAAACCGAGGTTGCTGAGGTACTTCTCCCTGAACTCGGCGGCGTTCACGATCCTGGCCGATTCGGCGGCGAACCTGGCGATCATGTCGCGCGGCGTGCCGGCAGGCGCGGCCAGCCCGAAGTAGAACGAGGCGTCGAAATCCGGAAAGCCGGCCGCGGTGAAAGTCGGCACTTCCGCAATCAGCGCGTTGCGCGATTTTCCGGAGACGGCGAGGGCTTTCATCCTGCCCGCTTTCAGATGCGGCGCGGCGCCGCCGATGACCGCGAACATCACGTCGAGGCGGCTGGTCATGATGTCCTGCAGCCCCTGCACCAGTCCCTTGTAGGGAACATGCTGCATGTCGAGGCCGTTCAGCGTGTTGAACCAGGCCATCGCCAGGTGGTTCACGCCGCCGGCGCCGACCGAGCCGTAGTTGATCTTGCCGGGATTCTTCCTGGCGTAGTCGACCAGCTCGCGCACCGAGCTCGCCGGGAAGTCGGTCCGCGCGACGAGCATCAGGTTGGCCGTGACTACCCGCGACACGGGAGTGAAATCCTTCGCCGGGTCGTAGGCCAGCCTGGAATAGAGATACTGGTTCAGCGAGAACACGGCATCGGAGGCGAGCAGGTAGTTGTAGCCATCCGCAGGCGACTTGGCGACGTCCTGCGCGGCGATGATCTCGTTCGCGCCCGGCTTGTTCTCGACGATGATCTGCTGGCCCCAGGTCTCGGTGAGCTTCTGGCCCATGCCGCGCACCAGCAGGTCGGCCGGGCCGCCCGGGGTGTAGGGCACGACGATGCGAATGGGTTTGGAAGGATAGGTCTGTCCTTCCACGCCCACGGCGAACAGCAACAGGAATGAAACCCAGATCCTTTTCAAGAAGCCTCCGAGTAATCCACGAGTTTCGATTTGTAATCGGAGCGCGGCAGGCTCTGCGGTTCTACCAGGCGAACCTCCGCGGTGAAGAGCAGCGTGTTGCGGATCTCCTTGGCGATCGCCTCGCCGAGCGAGGCGTCGCCTTCCACCAGCACCGGCAGCGGCGGATCCTGCTTCACGCCGCGGCGCCTGGGCCGGATCTGGATCGCGCCGGTGACGCGCGGCTGGAAGCGCGCCACTACCTCGCGCACCGCGGTCGGGAACACGTTGACGCCGCGCACGATCAGCATGTCGTCGGTGCGGCCGATGCAGCGCACGCGGTGCGAGGTCCTGCCGCAAGCACAGGCAGAAACCCAGACCCGCACGTGATCGCGGCTGCGAAAGCGCAGCAATGGCGCGGCCTCGCGCCTGAGATGAGTGTAGACGAGCTCGCCGGTCGCCCCGTCTTTCAATTCCACCGTTCTCCCGGTGTCCGGGTCGATCAGCTCGACGTGAACGATGCCTTCGCCGGAGAAATGCATGCCGGCCTGCGCTTCGCATTCGCCCCACAGCGACGCCGCGATGTCGCCGATTCCCATGATCTCGTAGACGCGCGCCCCGAAGGCCGCTTCCAGCTTGCCGCGGAAGGTTTCCTCCCCGCCGCCCGGCTCCCCGCCGACGATGATTCTGTCGAGCCCGGTTCTCGCGCCGGAAAGCCTCTCGGCGAGATACATGGCGTACGAAGGGGTGCAGGCGAGCGCCTGCGGAGAAAGCTGCTTCAGCGCCGCGAGGAGCTTCTCCGTGTTTCCCACGCCTACCGGGATATGCGCGCAGCCGATCGCCTCGAAGGCCGCCAGCGACGCGCCGGCGACGAAGGGCCCGGCGCCGAAGGTCGTGACGACGCGCTCGCCCGCCTTGAGGCCGTTCTTCGAGTAGGTGTCGCGACCGATCCGGCGCCAGTCCTCGACGTCGCTTTTCGTCAGCGGGATGTAGAGCGGCGTGCCGCTCGTGCCGCTGGTCGAGTAGATGCGCGCGGCCTGCGAAATGTCGATGGCGGCGTGCGCCCCGAGCGGCGGATGCTCAGCCTGGCTCTTGCGCAGCTCGTCCTTCTCGGTAAACGGCAGCGCGGTGATGTTCTCGATGCCGCCCACCGCGGCGGCCGAATCGAAGCCGGCGGCGTGCAGCTTCTCGCGATAGAAGGCGGAGCGTTCGAACAGCCGCTCGATCTGCTTGCGGTATGTCGCCGGCATCGATGCCTAACATACCGCAATCTACCCGAGCTTCGCGGGGGTGTTCTTTTCCTCCAGGCGCTTGATCAGGCCGTCGATGCCCGATTGCTTGACCAGGGCGTCGAACTCGGAGCGGTAGGTCAGCACCAGGCTCACACCCTCGACCGTGATGTCGTAGATCTTCCAGCCCTCGGCGGTCTTGTGCATCTGGTAGTCGACCGGTAGCGGCGTGCCGCCGGCCCGGATGTACTGGTTGTGGACCGTGACCTCGGTGTCGCCCGGTTTCATGCGCACCGGCAGCACCTTCATCGTCTGGCCCTCGTAGGCCGAGATGGCGCTGGAATAGGTGCGCACCAGCATCCTGCGGAACTCCTCCACCAGCTTCTTTCTCTGCTCGGGCGCCGCCTGCGCCCAGGCGCGGCCGACCGCGAGCCTCGTCGCCTCCTCGAAGTCGATGTGCGGCAGCACTTTCTCCTCGGCGAGCTTGAGCGCCTTCTGCCTGTCGCCGGCGGCGAGCTGCCTGTCGCTCCTGATCGCGTCGAGCACGTCCTGCGTCAGTTTCCTGACCAGCTCTTCGGGCCCGAGGTCCTGTTGAGCGCGGGCCGGGACGAGCGCCAT
>VBBY01000149.1 GCA_005881595.1 Betaproteobacteria bacterium
CGTGGCGGGGGCGGGACCGAAGGTGGTCGGCGCGGTGGCGTTCAGCGACTTTCCGCCCGAGGCCCGGGCGCTGCCGCGCGTCGGCAACGACGCGCTCATCGATCTCGAGGCGGTGCTCGCGTTGCGGCCCGATCTCATCGTCGCCTGGCCGAACCCCGGGACGGTGCGCGCGGTGAACCGCCTCGCCGAGCTGCAGATCTCCGTCTTCCGCTCCGAGCCGCGCGAGCTGGAGGACATCGCCGGCACGATCAGTCGGCTGGGGACTCTTTTGGGAACCGAACTGCAAGCAGGCCGTGCTGCAGCGGCTTTTCGGGCGCGCGCGGCCGAGCTCGAGAAGCGTTATTCGCGGCGGCCGGCGGTGCGGGTCTTCTACGAGGTGTGGGACCGGCCGCTCATCACCGTGAGCGGCGATCACGTCATCAGCAAGGTGATCCGCCTGTGCGGCGGCGAGAACGTGTTCGCCGGGCTGCCGGGAATCGCGCCGCAGATCGACCGGGAGGCAGTGCTTCGCGCCAACCCTAAGGTCATCGTGGGCAGTGACGCCATTTCCTTGGACGACTGGAAGGCCTACCCCGTCACGACGCAACTCCACCGCATCCCGGCCGCCCTGATCGAGCGCCATACGCCACGCATCCTGGAGGGGGCGGCGCGGCTCTGCAGAATTCTGGAGGAGGCGAGGACCACTAGATAATGAATCACTTGCAAAACCCGCCCTACCTGCTTGACGTAGCTTGAATTTTGAAACATAGTGGCCAGGTGGAGGCGGAGTTCAACTCGCTGGAGGCCAAGGTGGCGCAGTTCGTCGCGCTGTGCGAGCGCCTGCGCGCCGAGAACGTCGAGTTGAGGCAGCAACTAGCCGCCGCACGCACCGATGCCAAGCGCCTGCACGAGAAGATCGACGGTGCGAGGTCCCGCCTGGAAGGCCTGCTCGCCCGCTTGCCCGGCTGACGCCAGCTCATGGCCGAGGGCCCGAAGACCATCGAAGTCAACCTGCTGGGAAGGACCTACCACGTGGCCTGCGACGACGACGAGCGCGCGGCCCTGATGCAGGCGGTCGCGTATCTCGACGCCAAGATGAACGAGATCCACAAGGCGGGAAAAGTGATGGGCGCCGAGCGCATCGCGGTGATGGCGGCGCTCAACGTCGCGCACGAATTGCTCAGTGTCAAGCTCGGCGCGGGCTTTGACATCGGGCATGCCAAGCGTAGAATTTCCGCGATCGTATCGCAGCTCGATGCTGCGCTGGCGAAGCAGGAAAAGCTCTTTTAGCGGCAGTCGGCTTCAGTCAATGTCCCCTGCTGTGCACGACCGGGCTCAATATTTCCGAACCGATAGCTTCCTCAGGTTGCGGATCTAGCGTCACTGTTGCGATCGTCCCATGCCTCGCGCATGCCGGATGAACCTGATGTGACCGGTAAGCGACCACCCTATTTAGCCAGGGTTCGGGAGCCGAGCCCACCGGCACGAGCGGGGGGCACCCCTACAATCGGGGTCAGACCCCATTTTTCCCAATGCGCTATTGGCTCATGAAAACGGAGCCGGACGAATGCTCCATCGACGATGCGCTCGCCGCGCCGCGGCACATCACTCCCTGGACCGGCGTCCGCAATTACCAGGCGCGCAATTTCATGCGCGACCAGATGCGCGTCGGCGACGGCGTGCTGTTCTATCACTCGAGCTGCGAGGAGCCGGGCATCGCCGGCCTGGCCGAAGTCGCCTCGGCGGCCTATCCTGATCCGACCCAGTTCGAGCGCTCCAGCCCTTACTACGACCCCAAGGCGAAGAAGGACGACCCGCGCTGGTTCCATGTCGACGTGCGCGCGCTAAAGAAGACGCGCCTGGTGCCCCTCGCCGAGCTGCGCAGGCGCAAGCCGCTCGCGAAAATGGTGCTGTTGCGGCCGGGAAACCGGCTGTCGATCACGCCGGTCACCGAAGGCGAATGGACCTACATCGGGAAGCTGGTTTGAAGAACGACACGCTGCTGCGGGCGCTCGCTTGCCAGCCGACGGAGTACACCCCGGCATGGCTGATGCGCCAGGCCGGGCGCTATCTTCCCGAATACAACGCTACGCGCGCGCGGGCCGGAAGCTTCCTCAAGCTCGTCAGGACGCCGGCGCTGGCCACCGAGGTCACGCTGCAGCCGCTCGAGCGTTTTCCGCTCGACGCGGCGATCCTGTTTTCCGACATCCTCACCGTTCCCGACGCCATGGGGCTCGGGCTCGCCTTCAGCGAAGGCGAGGGGCCGCGCTTCGAGCGGCCGCTGCGCGACGAGGCGGCGATCCGCAAGCTTGCGGCGCCCGACCCTTCGGCCGAGCTCGGCTATGTGCTCGATGCAGTGCGCGAAGCACGGCGCGCGCTCGCCGGGCGGGTGCCGCTGATCGGCTTTTCCGGCAGCCCGTTCACGCTCGCCTGCTACATGGTCGAAGGCGCGGGCAGCGACGACTGGCGGACGCTGAAGACCATGCTGCATGCGCGCCCGGAGCTGCTGCACCGGATCCTGGAAGTGAATGCGCGCGCGGTGACCGACTATCTCAACGCCCAGATCGAAGCCGGCGCGCAGGCGGTGATGATCTTCGATACCTGGGGCGGGATCCTTTCGCACGAGGATTACGAGAGATTTTCTCTCTCCTACTGCAGAAGGATCTTTGAAAAACTTCTGCGACAGCGCGAAGGCTCGCGTGTACCAAGCATCCTGTTCACGAAGGGCGGAAGTCCGTGGCTAGCCGCGATGATGAAGAGCGGCTGCGACGCGGTCGGCCTCGATTGGAGCGCTGATGCGCGCGAAGCGCGCCGCGTCGCGGCAGGAAAAGTGGCGCTGCAGGGAAATCTCGATCCGTCAGCGCTGTTCGCACCACAAAAGAGCGTGCGTGAAGCAGCGCGGCGCGTGCTCGATGCGTTCGGTTCAGCGCCTGGACACGTGTTCAATCTCGGCCACGGGATTGCTCCGCAAACGCCCGTCGATGCCGTGTCCGCATTAATAGACGAAGTACGCACTTACAGCCGATCTCATCGGTCCAGAATGGCTGCCGGCACTTGACTTATTCACAAGTCTTACCGCCTGCGGGGGATTTCCCGGCGCGGCGCAAAGTCCCTGGTAAGAGCGCCGTAAGCTCTTAAGAAAAAAAGACAAAAACACAAGCCCAAGAGGCCTTGGGAGGGCAACCAGCGTGGGGGAAAGGCATGTTACGCAAGGATGAAGGCCTTACCCACAGGTTTATCCACAAGGCCTAAGTCCTTGCCCACACGGAGTATTTTTTGCATTCGCGCAGCGCTCGACGTGCCGCTCGCGAAGCTCTTCGATTACTCCGTTCCGGCGGGCATGGAGGCGCGAGTCGGCGACCGCGTCGTCGTTCCCTTCGGCGCGCGCCAACGGCTCGGCGTCGTCATCGAAAGCGGCGTAACGAGCGAGCTTCCCGCGGCTCGCGTGAAGCCGATCGTCGCGCTGCGCGACGATGCACCGCGCTTGCCGGCCGATTGGCTCGAGCTGATGCGCTTTCTCTCAGGCTATTACCAGCGCCCGCTCGGCGAGACAGTGATCAGCGCGCTGCCGCCGCGCCTGCGCTCGGTGAAGCCGCTGCCGCGCAAGGCGCTTCAGTCCGCTTCCGCGCCGTGGTCGGCACGCTTCGTGCCGAACCATTTGCTCAACGCGGCTCAGGCGCGCGCCCTGGATCGGATGGCGAGCACGGCTGGCAGCTTCGGCGCGTTCCTGCTGCACGGTGTAACCGGCAGCGGCAAGACCGAGGTGTACCTGAACCTCATTGCCCGAGTTCTTGCGCGAGGCGGCCAAGCGCTGGTCATGGTCCCGGAGATCAGCCTGACACCCCAGCTCGAGGCCATCTTTCGCCGGGCCTTCCCCGAAACGCGGTTGGCGCTGCTGCACAGCGGCCTCGAGGATATCGCGCGCACCGCCTCCTGGTTGGATGCCGCGCGCGGCGATGCCGGCATCGCGCTCGGCACACGGCTCGCCGTGCTCGCGCCGCTGCCGAAACTGGCGCTGGTCGTGGTTGACGAGGAGCACGACAGCTCGTTCAAGCAGCAGGAAGGCCTGCGCTACTCCGCGCGAGACGTCGCGGTATACCGGGCGAAGCTCGCCGGCTGCCCGGCGATCCTCGGCACCGCGACGCCATCGCTCGAGACCTGGCACAACTGGCAATCGGGCCGCTACGAGCGCCTCGAGCTGCCGGAGCGCGCTGTGCCGGGCGCCCGGCTGCCGGCAGTTCGCACGATCGACCTGCGGCATGCCTCTTTGCAGCAAGGTCTGGCGGCACCGCTATTGGCTGCAATGGAAGCACGGCTTAAGAACAGCGAGCAAAGCCTGGTGTTCATCAATCGGCGCGGCTATGCCCCGGTGCTCGCCTGCGAGGCCTGCGGCTGGACCGCGGGCTGTGCTCGCTGCACCGCGCGCATGGTGGTGCATGCGGTGGGCCGGGTCTTGCGCTGCCATCACTGCGGCGCCGAGAGCGCCATTCCGCGCGCCTGCCCCACCTGCGGCAATGTCGACCTGAAGCCGATGGGCCGCGGCACGCAGCGCGTCGAGGAGACGCTGGCCGCGGCGTTTCCGGGCGCGCGCATCGTGCGCATCGATCGCGATAGCGCGCGCCGCCGCGCTGAGCTCTCGCACGCGCTGGAGGGCATCCAGCGTGGCGAGGCCGATATCCTGGTCGGCACGCAGCTCCTCGCCAAAGGCCACGATTTCCCCGGCCTCACTCTGGTCGGCGTCCTGAACGCCGACGCCGCCCTCGTCTCGACCGATTACCGTGCGGCGGAGCGTCTGTTCGCCGTCCTTGCGCAAGTGGCGGGCCGCGCCGGCCGCCGCGAGCAGCAGGGCGAAGTGCTGGTGCAGACCCGCTACCCCGGGCACCCGCTCTTCGCCGCGCTCGCGCGCCACGACTTTTCCGGCTTTGCCGAGTCGCAGCTCGCCGAGCGCAAGAGCGCCGGCTTCCCGCCGTTCGTGTTCGAGGCGGCGCTGCGCGCCGAAGCGAAGAAGCTCGACACCGCCATGGGCTTCCTGCGCGAAGCGGCGGCTAGGGCACGGCCGCCCGCCGAGGTGCGCGTCTTCGATCCGGTGCCGCACCTCATCACGCGCCGCGCCGGGCTCGAGCGCGCCCAATTGCTGATGCAGTCTCCCTCCAGGCCGGCCCTGCAGGAGTTTCTGGGTTTATTAACTACTAGGCTGTTCGAACTCACGCCGCGTCACGTCCACTGGCATCTGGACGTCGACCCCATTGAATTCGATTAGAATCTTCGCCCCTTCCCCATGGATCCTAAAGAGAAATTTCGCGAGATCCTGCGCGAAGGCGCGCTGCGCTTTTCAGCCGAAGAACTCACCCTGTCGATCGAGCGCCCGGCGAACCCCGAGCACGGCGATTACGCGAGCAACATCGCGCTCCAGCTCTCCAAGCGCCTGCGGCGCAACCCGCGGCAGATCGCCGAGGAGATCGCCAAGGCCAGCGCGCCCGCGTTGGCGGCAACCGGCCTGTTCGAGCCGCTCACCGTGGCGGGCGCCGGCTTTCTCAATATCCGGGTCAAGCCCGAGGCCAAGCTGGAGGTGATCCGGCAAGTGCTGGAGCAGGGCAAGGACTACGGGCGCGTCAAAACGGAGAAAGAGGAATCCATTCAAATCGAGTTTGTCTCGGCAAATCCCACCGGGCCGCTCCACGTCGGCCACGGCCGCGGCGCCGCCTACGGCGACAGTCTCGCGAAGCTCCTCGAGTTCGCCGGCGCGCGCGTCACGCGCGAGTTCTATGTGAACGACGCCGGGCGGCAGATGGACATCCTCGCGCTCTCGGTCTGGCTGCGTTACCTGCAAATGCGCAACATGGATGTCCCTTTTCCGGAGGAAGGTTACCGGGGCGACTATGTGCGCGACATCGCTGCACGCCTCGCGGATGAAAACCTCGCGAGAAAGGCGGATTTCTCCGGCGCGCTGCCCGATGCGGACGCTGAGATCGACAGGCTGATCGATCTCGCGAAAAGGACGCTGGGGGACGGCTGGAAGCGCGTGCATCGGTTCGCGCTGGAAGCGATGCTCGCCGACCAGCGCGAGGACCTGGCGGCGTTCCGCGTCTCCTTCGACCAATGGTCTTCAGAGCAGGCGCTTCACGACAACGGCCTGATCGACAAGGCCCTCAGGCTGTTGCAGGCGCGCGGGCATCTGTTCGAGCAGGGCGGCGCACTGTGGTTCCGGTCCAGCGCGTTCGGCGACGAGAAGGACCGGGTGGTGAGGCGCGAGAACGGCCAGTACACTTATTTCGCCTCCGACATCGCCTACCACCTCGACAAGTTCGAGCGCGGCTTCGACCGCGTGATCGACGTCTGGGGCGCCGACCATCACGGCTACGTGCCGCGCGTGAAGGGAGCGCTCGAGGCTTTCGGCCTGGACCCGGGCAGGCTCGAGATTGCGCTGGTGCAGTTCGCCGTGCTCTACCGCAACGGCGAGAAGCTGGCGATGGGCAAGCGCTCGGGCGAATTCGTCACGCTGCGCGAGCTGCGCGAGGAGGTGGGGAACGATGCGGCGCGCTTTTTCTACGTGCTGCGCAAAAGCGACCAGCACCTCGACTTCGACCTCGACCTCGCCAAGAGCGAATCCAGCGACAACCCGGTGTACTACGTGCAGTACGCGCATGCGCGCGTGTGCAGCGTCTTCGCGCAGATTGAGGGGTGGGATTTTCCGAAAAACCTGTCTCTTGAACCCCTGAAAAGCGACAGGGAGCTGCTGCTTGCGCAAAGGCTGGCGGAGTTCCCTGAGCTGATCCTGACGGCGGCGCGCGAGCGGGCGCCGCACTCGCTCGCCTTCTACCTGCGCGAGCTCGCGGCTGAATTCCACAGCTACTATAATGCCGAGCGCATTCTCGTCGACGACGAGACGTTGCGCTCGGCGAGGCTAGCGCTGAGCGCTGCGGTGCGCCAAACGCTCGCCAACGGCCTGTCGCTTCTAGGCGTCAGCGCCCCGGAGAAGATGTAAATGGCCAGACCCCGTACTCCCCCCGCAATGCGCAGGCGCTCCGGGGGCAGCTTCCTGCTCGGCATGTTCGTCGGGGTGCTGATCGGGCTCGGGATCTCGCTCGTCATCGCTTTCTACCTGAACAAGGGCCCGATGCCGTTCATTACCGCCAAGCCCAAGCAGGCTGAAAAGGACGCTACGGCGAAGTCGGGGCCGGTCGCCGGGCTGCCGCAGGGCACGCCTGCCGCCACGCCCGAGAAGCCGAAGTTCGACTTCTACAAGATCCTGCCCGGCCAGGAGGAGACGGTGAGCGAGAAGGAGCTGCGCGAGCGCGCCCGCGCCGCGGCGAAAGGTCAACAGCTCGAGGCCAACGAGCGTTATTTCATCCAGGCGGGCTCGTTCCAGAATCCCGCCGAGGCCGACAACCAGAAAGCGCGGCTCGCGATCCTCGGCTTCGAGTCGAGCGTCGAGCCGGCCAATCTGCCCGACAAGGGAACCTGGTACCGGGTACGCATGGGGCCGTACACCAAGGTGGAGGATATCAACCGCGTGCGCCAGATGCTGGCGCAGAACGGAATCGACGCCAGCCTCGTGAAGATCAAGGAGCCGCAGTAAGCATGAATCCGATTCGCCGCGCCCTGGTTGCTGCAATTGCCCTTGCGCCGCTCGCCTCGCTCGGCCAGCCGCGCTTCAACTACAGCGAGCTGAAGCCGCCGCAGCCGGTGGAGAGCCAGGGCAAGATCGAGGTGCTCGAGTTCTTCTGGTACGGCTGCATCCACTGCTACAACCTCGAGCCGCTGATCGAGAACTGGGAGAAGAAGCTGCCGGGCGACGTGCAGTTCCGGCGCGTGCCGGCGGTGTTCAACGAGCGCTGGGCGCAGGACGCCGCGATCTTCTACAGCTTCGAGGCGCTCGGCGTGCTCGACAAGCTGCACCGGCCGTTCTTCGACGCCATCCATCGCGAGCGGCTGAACACCGCCAACCAGCAGGTGCTCACCGAGTGGCTGCAGAAGCAGGGCGTCGACCCGAAGAAGTTCTTCGACACGCTGAAGTCGTTCGGCGTGCAGAGCAGGACGCGGCGCGCGACGCAGCAATCGATCGCCTACAAGATCGACGGCACGCCGGCGATGGCGGTGCAGGGCCGCTACACGGTGAGCGCCGAGCAGGGCGGCTCGCGCGAGGGGATGCTGCAAACGGTCGACTATCTCGTCGAGCAGGTCCGCAAAGCCAAGTAATGCGGGTCGTCATTACCGGCGCCTCCTCGGGCATCGGCGCGGCGCTCGCGCGCCATTACGCCTCCGAGGATTCAGTTCTGGGACTGATTGCGCGCCGGCCCACAGATCAAGCCCTTGCAGGCAAGGTCACCCATTATCTGGTCGATGTGACCGATGAGCCTGCCCTGGCCGCCGCGGCAGAAGACTTCATCGGGCGCTTCGGGGCGCCGGACCTGGTCATCGCCAACGCCGGGGTTTCTACCGGAACGAGCGGCGAGGATATCGCCGACATCGCCAAGCTCAAGCATCTACTTGACGTCAACGTTGCCGGGCTGGCCGCAACTCTTGCGGCCTTCGCGCCCGCGATGCGCCAGGCCGGCCGCGGCACGCTCGCCGGCATTGCCAGCGTCGCCGGATTCCGCGGCCTCGCCGGCAACGGCGCCTACAGCGGCTCCAAGGCTGCCGCCCGAATCTGGATGGAAAGCCTGCGCACCGAGCTCTACGGCTCCGGGGTATCCGTGGTCTGCATCTGCCCGGGCTACATCGATACGCCGATGACTCGCGTCAACCGCTTTCGCATGCCGTTCCTGCTTTCCGCCGACGCAGCGGCGCCGCGCATCGCGCGCGCCATCGCGGCGCGGCGCCGGCTGGCGGTCATTCCGTGGCAGATGGCCTTAGTCTCGGTGCTGCTGCGCGCGATGCCTGGCTGGCTGTACGACCGCTTCGCGTCGCGCGCGCCGCGCAAGCCGCGCGACGCGGCTATTTGACCTTGGCGGGAATCCGCAGCATCGCGTAGCTGCCGGGAGCGTCCTCGAGCGGCTTGAGCTTGCCGTCGCCCGGCACGCGGGCCGGTACCTTTTCGGCTCCGCTCATGCGGTCGACCCAGGTGTGCCAGTCATCCCACCAAGAGCCGGGCCGCTGGGTCGCGCCTGCGAGCCACTCCTCCGGGGTCGGCGGGAACTTGTCGTTGGTCCAGTAGTGGTATTTCTTCGCCGCAGGGGGATTGACGATGCCGGCGATGTGGCCCGAGCCGCCGAGCATGAACCGCACCATGCCGCCCAGGCAGCGTGCGCCGCGGTAAGTGCCCTTCCAGGGCGCGATGTGGTCCTCGACGGTGGAGATGAAGTACGACGGCGTCTTGACGCGCGACAGGTCGATCGGCGAGCCGGCGAGCTCGATGCCGCCGGGCACGCCGAGCAGGTTCTTGATGTACATGTTGCGCAGGTAGAAGCTGTGCATGCGCGCCGGCATGCGCGTCGAATCGGCGTTCCAGTACAGCAGGTCGAAGGGGAACGGGTCCTTGCCGAGCAGGTAGTTGTTCACCACGAACGACCACACCAGGTCGTTGGCGCGCAGCAGGTTGAAGGTGCCGGCCATCTCCGAGCCCTCGAGGTAGCCGCGCGAGTTCATCTTGCGCTCGAGGTTGGCGACCTGCTCCTCGTCGATGAACACGCCGAGCTCGCCCGGCAGCGAGAAATCGAGCAGGCTGACGAAGTAGGTGGCGCTTCTCACGCGCTCATCCTTCCTCGCCGTCAGGTAGGCCAGAGTGGCGCCCAACAGCGTGCCCCCCAGGCAGTAGCCGATGAAATTGACGGTGCGCTCCCCGGTTGCCTTCTCCACCGCGTCGAGCGCCGCCAGCGGACCTTCGAGCATGTAGTCGTCGAAGCCCTTCTGCGCGAGGCGCGCGTCGGGGTTGACCCACGACAGCACGAACACGCTGTGGCCCTGCTGCACGGCCCAGCGGATGAAGGAGTTCTTCTCCCGCAGGTCGAGGATGTAGTACTTGTTGATCCATGGCGGGATGATGACCAGCGGGCGCTTGTAGACTTCCGCGGTCATCGGCTGATACTGGATCAGCTGCATCAGGTCGTTCTGGAACACCACCTTGCCCGGTGTGGTCGCCACGTTCTTGCCGAGCTGGAACGCGTTCTCGTCGGTCATCGATATGCGCAGCTGCCCGCCGCCCTTCTCGATGTCGGAGAGAAGATTGTTCAGGCCGCGCACCAGGTTCTGCCCGCCGCTGGCGAGCGTTTCGCGCAGCACCTCCGGGTTGGTCAGCAGGAAGTTCGAGGGGGCGAGCGCATCGACGTACTGCCGGGTAAAGAAAGCGACCTTTCTTTCCGACTCGGGGGGCAGTCCCCCGACCTGCGAGACCGCCCCCTGGATATGGCGCGCGGCGATCAGGTAGGACTGCTTGATGTAGTCGAAGAGGAAATTGGCCGACCAGTCCTGGTCCTTGAAGCGCAAGTCGCCCTGCGCCGCCTCGGCGACCGGTTTCGCGTCGATGCCGAGCGCCTTCATCCAGCCCGATTGCCAGAGCCGTGCGTAGTCCATCCACATGTTCATCGAGAATGTCGCGAGCACGCTCGGGTCGGCCGCCATGCGGGCGTACAGGTCCATGAACGCCTTGGCGATGCCCATCTCGTCGCGCACCGCCGAGGACATGCCCTGCGCCTGCTTCTGCGCGAATTCGCCGAGCAGCTTCGAGGAGCGCTCGGCGACGTCGTGGTAGACCTTCGAGAGCTCCTCGGTTTCGCCCATGCCGGATGATCCCATATAAAATCTCGTGCACCCTACCATGTGGATCGAGGAAACGGAGCGCACCGAGTTTTCGATCGGCGAGCTGGCGCGCGAGTTCGACATCACGCCGCGCGCGATCCGCTTCTACGAGGCCGAGGGGCTGATCGCGCCGCGGCGCGACGGCCAGCGCCGCATCTACACGCCGCGCGACCGCACGCGGCTCAAGCTCACGCTGCGCGGCAAGCGCCTGGGCCTGACGCTGTCCGAGATCCGCGAGCTGATCGACATGTACGAGCCGGGCCGCGACGCGCGGCCCCAGCTCGAGCGCTTCCTGGCGGTGCTCGAATCGCACAAGGCGAGCCTGCTGCAGCAGCGCGCCGACATCGAAGCGCAGCTTTCCGAGATCCAGACCTTCGAGAAACGGGTCAGAAAGCAGATCAAGCGAGGTTGACGTTTACGTAAACGTCAAGTACGCTCCTTCATGGGCTTCCTCAATTTCGATCACGGCGAGAGCCTGGCCATGCTGCGCGAGACCGTGCAGGACTTCGCCGGGAAGGAAATCGCCCCGCGCGCCGGCGAGATCGACCGCACCAACCAGTTTCCGCCCGACCTGTGGCGCAAGCTCGGCAGGCTCGGCCTGCTCGGCATCACGGTCGAGGAGGACTACGGCGGCACCATGATGGGCTACCTCGCCCACATCATCGCGATGGAGGAAATCTCGCGCGCCTCGGCCTCGGTCGGGCTTTCCTACGGCGCGCATTCGAACCTGTGCGTCAACCAGATCCGCCGCAACGGCAGCGCCGCGCAGAAGAAGAAATACCTGCCGCGGCTCGTCTCGGGCGAGCACGTCGGCGCGCTCGCCATGTCGGAACCCGGCGCCGGTTCAGATGTAGTGGGAATGAAATTAAAAGCTGAAAGACGCGGCGACCGCTACCTGCTCAATGGCAACAAGATGTGGATCACCAACGGCCCAGATGCCGATGTCCTGGTGGTCTACGGCAAGACCGAGCAGGGCATCACCGCCTTCATCGTCGAGAAAGGCATGCGGGGCTTCTCCACCGCGCAGAAGCTCGACAAGCTCGGCATGCGCGGCTCGAACACCTGCGAGCTGGTGTTCAGGGATTGCGCGGTTCCTGGAGAGAATGTCCTGGGAAACCTCGACAAAGGAGCGGCGGTGCTGATGTCGGGCCTCGACTACGAGCGCGCGGTGCTCGCCGGCGGGCCGCTCGGCATCATGGCCGCCTGCCTCGACGTCGTGATGCCCTACGTGCACAGCCGCAAGCAGTTCGGGCAGCCGATCGGCGAGTTCCAGCTGATGCAGGGAAAGATCGCCGACATGTACACCACCTTCTCCGCGTGCCGCGCGTATGTCTACGCGGTAGGGCAAGCCCTGGATCGAGGAGAGACGACCCGAAAGGATGCCGCTGGCGCGATCCTGTACGCCGCCGAAAAGGCCACCTGGATGGCCGGCGAGGCGATCCAGGCGATGGGCGGCATGGGCTATATCAACGAGACGCCGCCCGGGCGGCTCTGGCGCGACGCCAAGCTCTACGAGATCGGCGCCGGCACCTCCGAGATCCGCCGCTGGCTCATCGGCAGGGAGCTATTTTCCGAAACTGCATGATCTCAACCGCCTTCAGTGAAAGATTGGGTCTGCGAAACCCGGTTATCCAGGCACCGATGGCCGGCGGGCCCACCACGCAGGAACTCGTTGCCGCCTGCTCTGCGGCCGGCGCATTGGGCTCCTTTGGCTTCGCCTACACGCAGCCCGCGGAGATGAAGCGGCAGGCTGCGTGGGTGCGCGGGAAGACCGACCGGCCGTTCGGCATCAACCTGTTCGTCGCGCCGCAGCCCGAGACGATCGAGGCTTCGGCGCAGCGCGCGGCGCTCGCCGCCGTGGCCGGCTATTACGCCGAGTGCGGATTGCCTCCACCGGAGCCGGTCTCCGCGCCGTATGCGCCAAAGCTGGAGGAGCAGATGGCCGCCGTCGAAGAGATCCGGCCGCGGGTTTTCACCGTCCACCTCGGCGCACTGCCCGCCGTCGAAGTAAGAAAATTGAAGGCTCTGGGAATCCTCCTGGGAGCCAGCGCGACGTCGGTGGCAGAGGCCAAGGGGCTCGAATCGCTCGGCTTCGACTTCGTCATCGCGCAGGGCGGCGAGGCCGGCGGGCATCGCGGCAGCTACCTGCGCGATCCCTACCGGTCGCTCACCGGCACGCTCGCGCTGACGCGCCTCATCGCGCGCGCGGTGAAGCTGCCGGTCGTGGCCGCGGGCGGCATCATGGACGGCGCCGGGATTGCGGCGGTCCTCGCGCTGGGCGCGCAAGCCGCGCAGCTCGGCACCGCGTTCATCCCTTGCCCCGAGAGCGGAGCGTCGCAGGTGCACAAGGACGCGTTGCTGCGACTCGAGGAAGACGACACACGACTTACGGAAAAATTTTCAGGCAAACCGGCGCGAGGCCTCGCCAATCGCTTCATGCGCGAGATGGAAGACAAGCCGCAGCTCGCGTTCCCGGCACAGAGCAGCATCACCGGCAAGCTGCGCCAGGCTTCCGCCAAGGCGGGCAAGCCGGATTTCATCGCCATGTGGGCAGGCCAGGGAGCGCCGCTGTCGCGCGCCTTGCCCGCCGCCGAGCTGATCGCCCGGCTGGAAGCCGAAACCGTTCAAGCGATCCAACAGCTTCTGCAAGGACAATTCCATGCATCCTGATCCGATCGTCATCGTCGCGGCTGCCAGAACGCCGATGGGCGCCTTCCAGGGCGAGCTGAAAGGCTTTGGCGCGCCCGAGCTCGGCGCCGCAGCGCTCCGCGCCGCGGTA
>VBBY01000150.1 GCA_005881595.1 Betaproteobacteria bacterium
GCCGAAATACGCGGCGTAAGCGAGCGAGATCGCCAGCGTGCCGGTGGAGAAGTTGCGGTTGCGGAACAGCGACAAATCCACTACCGGGTGCGCCTCGGTCAGCTCCCAGGCGAGGAACAGGCAGAACGCCAGCGCCGCGGCGATCGCGAGCGCAGCGATCTCCGGCGACTCGAACCAGTCGAGGTCCTTGCCCTTGTCGAGCATCAGCTGCAGCGCGCCGACCCATACCACGAGGAGCACCAGCCCGGCGGTATCGATCGGCGTCCTGACGCGAGGCGTCTCGCGATCGCGGTACAGCATCCAGGTCATCGCGAGCGAGACCACGCCGACCGGAACGTTGATGAAGAAGATCCACGGCCAGGAGAAGTTGTCGGTGATCCAGCCGCCGAGCACCGGTCCGACGACCGGCGCGACGAGGATCGTGAGCGAAAACATCGCGAGCGCCATGCCGGCCTTCTCGCGCGGGTAGGTCGACAGGAGCAGCGTCTGCGAAAGCGGGATCATCGGCCCGGCCACCGCGCCCTGCACGACGCGGAAGAAGACCAGCATCGGCATCGAGAACGCGAGTCCGCACAGGAGCGAGGCGATGACGAAGAGCGCGGTCGTCGCGAGAAAGAGGCGCACCTGCCCGTAGCGTTGCGTGAGCCATCCCGTGAGCGGCACGGAGATGGCGTTCGCCACGGCGAAAGACGTGATCGTCCAGGTGCCCTGGTTCGGCGAGACGCCGAGGTCGCCGGCGATCGCCGGGATGGAAACGTTCGCGATGGACGTATCGAGGACATTCATGAAAGTCGCGAGCGCGACGGCGAGCGACGCGAGGACCCGCGTGCCGCCTTCGAGAGGTTGCGGCGCCATCCGCGTCCTAGCGCCGCACGGACATCACCGCCTGCGCGGCGCTGTTCTCGGCGATGATGCGCTCGATGCGCTCGTCCACCTCGGTGTCGGTCGAGGCGAAGGCCTTCGTCTCGTAGGCGCTCGGGCGCTCGACCTGCTGCAGCCGGCCCGCGGAGCGCTCATGCGTGTCGACGTCGACCTTCATCGACAGGCCGATCTGCAGCGGATGGTCATGGAGCTCACGGCGCTCGAGCGCGATGCGCACCGGGACTCGCTGCACGACCTTGATCCAGTTCCCGCTCGCATTCTGCGCCGGGAGCAGCGCAAAGGCGCTGCCCGTGCCGGCGCTGAAGCCGGTCACGCGGCCGTGGAATTCGACCGAGCCCCCATACGCATCGGCGGTCAGGGTCACCGGCTGCCCGGGACGCAGGTGGGCGAGCTGGTTTTCCTTGAAGTTCGCATCCACCCAGACGTCGTCGAGCGGCACGACCGCCATGAGGACGCTGCCGGGGCCGACGCGCTGCCCCAGCTGCACCGAGCGCCGGGCCACGAATCCGGCAACGGGCGCCGGGATGCGCGTCCTCGAGTAGGCAAGAAACGCCTCGCGCACCTGGGCGGCCGCGCGGCGCACGTCGGGATGATCGTGCACGTCGGTGCGGTCCACCATGGCGCGCTGGGCTTCCAGCTGTTTCCGGGCGGCCTCGAGCGCGGCGCGCGCTGCATTGCGCGCATCCACCGCGTGCTGCAGCTCCTCGCCCGACACTGCTCCGCTCGACTCGACGCCTTGGCGCCTGGCGAGATCGCGCTCTGCCTTGCCAAGATCGGCGCGCCGCAGCGCCACGTTCGCCTCGGCCTCGGTGCTCGTCGCGCGCAAGGTCCGCACCGAGCGCACGGTCTTCGCGAGCTGGGCTTCCGCCTGCGCGAGCGCAACTTGCGCGTCGGCCTTGTCGAGCTCGACGAGCGTGTTGCCGCTGTTCACGTATTCGGTATCGTCCGCGCGTATCGCGAGCACTGTGCCGGCGACCTGTGAGGTGATCTGGACGAGGTTGCCGCCGACGTAAGCGTCGTCCGTGGTCTCGTGGTATTGCCCGTGCAGGAACCACCACAGCGTGAAGCCGGCCCCGGCGAGGAGGAAGATCGACACGACGCCGATGAGAAGCGGCCGTCGTTTCATTGCAACGCCACCTGCAGGTCGAAGCCCCCGCCGAGGGCGCGGATGAGGTTGATCGACACGGCGAGCTCGCGCGCCTGGAGCTCCGCGCGCAGCGTGCGCTGCTCAAGGACCTGCATCTCGGCGGCGAGCACCTGCAGCAGGCTGCCGATGCCGGCCTGGTACCGCGCGACCGCGAGGCTGTAGGCCTCTTCCGCGGCGGCGAGGGCGGAATCGACTTCGCCGCGCTGCACCTCCACCGAGCGCAGCGAGGTGAGCTGGTCGAGCACCTCGCGCAGCGCGTCGGAGAGCGTCTGGTTGTACTGCTCGACCGCGAGATCGTAGTCGGCATCACGCGCAGCGAGCGTGCCGCGCAGCCGTCCGCCATCCATGATCGGCAGGCGGATCGCAGCGCCGAAAGACGGGATGGCGCTGCCCGGCTCCAGCAGCTTGGACAAGGTCACGGACTGCGCGCCGATCAGCGCCGAGAGATTGACGTCCGGGTAGAACTGCGCCTTTGCGGAAGCGATGTCGCGCGCCGCGGCCTCGGCGCGCCAGCGGCTCGCGACGACGTCGGGGCGGCGGCCGAGAAGGTCCGCAGGCACGCGCGAAGGCAGGTCGACGCGCGCCACGCGGAGCGACGGGCGCTCGATCGCGAGGCCGCGATCGGGCCCTTTGCCGAGGAGCGCGGCGAGCTGGTTGCGGGCGAGGGCAATCTGCTCCTCCGCCTGCGCGATGCGCACCCGCGCTGCCGGGATGGACGTTTCGACCTGCTTGAGCTCGAGCTTCGAGTCGAGGCCGGCGCGCACGCGCTCGCTCGTCAGGCGCTGCACCGCCTCCCGGTCCGCGAGCTCCCGGCGCGCAAGGTCGAGCTGATCGTGGGAGCGCGCGAGCTGCACGTACACGCCAGCAACGGCCGAGGAGAGCACGAGGCGGGCGGCGAAGCCCTCGGCGTCCGCGGCGCGCGCGCGCCCCAGGGCCGCGTCGTAGGCCGCGCGGTTCTTGCCCCAGAAATCGAGCTCATAGCCGAAGCTCAAGGCGAGCTGTGTGGTCGTGAAGCTCGAGCCGCCGATCGGCGGCGGAAAGATGTAGTTCCCGGAGAAGCGCTGGCGAGTCACATCGACGCCGGCGCCGACCTGGGGGCCGAGCGGAGCGCGGGCGATCTGCGCCGCCGCGAGCGCCTGATCGGCGCGGGCGCGC
Source organism: Betaproteobacteria bacterium (assembly GCA_005881595.1). Lineage (GTDB taxonomy): Bacteria > Pseudomonadota > Gammaproteobacteria > Burkholderiales > SG8-39 > SCGC-AG-212-J23. Next base: position 3,185 of record VBBY01000150.1, read on the forward strand.
GCAAGACGCATTCCCGGGCTGCCCGCGAGCGCTTCTTCGACCAGCCGATCGAGCTGCGAATCGCCGAAGCGCTTCCACCAGTCGAGCTCGGGCCAGGCCGCCGACACCGGTGTGCCGGCGAGCGACGCCCCGGCCTTCAGGTCCGCCGGGTCGGCGAGCGAGCCCCTCGGCTCGATGCCTTTGAAGCTTGCGCAGCCGGCAGCGAGAGCCACCGTGGCGAGGAGCGCGAGCGTCGCTTTCATTCGACCGCGAGCTGCGCCGCGTTGCCGAGCATGCGCTTCAAGAAGCGCTCGAGCAGACGTGCTTCCGCGCGCGAGAAGCCGCGCAGCATGCGGTTGAGCACGCTGACCTGCACCTGGGTCACCTGGGCGCGCAGCGCCCGGCCGCGCTGGGTGACTTCGAGGCGGGCGCTGCGCCGGTCCTCCCTGCCGCGCACCCGGCGCACGAGAGCCATCGTCTCGAGCTTGTCGATGAGGCGCGTCATCGCGCCGGGATCGTGCGACAGATGCTTGCAGATCTCGGCCGCCGTGCCGGCGCCCTCGTCGGCGAGCACCACGATGACGAGCGCCTGCGCGGCGTTCAGGCCGAGCGGCGCGAGCTCGCGCTCGAACTCCTCGATCAGCGCCTTGCGCGTCAGCGCGACCAGCGCGCCGACGGCCTCGCGGCTGCGGAACGAGCGGGCGGAATAGATCGGCGCGGCGTGCGCTTTATTTGCCTCGGCAACCATTGTCGCGGCAAATATAACTGCGGCGGCGCCAGTTCGGCAAGGTGGTGGAGGCGACGCGAATGACGCTAGGCCAGCCGCCGGGCGCTCCTCAGCCCATTACAAGTACTTTTTCATATCCGGTGGCATGGCAGGTCGAACACTCCTGCTAGGAAAAGCCCCGGCGGCCGGGAGGCGGGCGCCGGGGCTTGGAGCCGCTCCGAGGCGAAAGGGATGGAAGCGACCATCTGCAGATTAGAAGAACGGCGTTACACGATTTGCAGCGCGGTTCGCATGAGCAATGATCCGAAAGGCATCGCCTGCAACGTTATGTAGTCGGGCGACGAGTTCAGATCGTCGATTGGCTACAACAGAATCAGGCTTTCTCGATAGCGAATCGAGAACCCGAGCCACTATTATTGTTGGAATGAACGTGAATAAGAGAATTGCCCGCGTAGCAGTCCTGCTGGCGATGGTCGGCTGGAGCCTGATCGCGCCACAGCCGGCCCAGGCGCAATTGGGGACGGGCAGCCCGATCGTCACCGTCACCTCCCCGGCTTCCGGATCCACCGTCAGCGGCACGGTGCCAGTCACCGCCAGCGTAACCAGCGTCGGCGCTCTCACTGTCGCGGGGGTGCAGTTCAAGCTCGACGGCAACAACCTCGGCGCGGAAGACACGACCGCGCCCTACTCAGTCTCCTGGAACACGACCACCGCCAGCAATGCCTCGCACACGCTGACCGCGGTGGCGAGAGATTCGCTTGGCATGCTGTGGACGTCCGACCCGGTCACGGTCACGGTGTTCAACGACACCACGCCGCCCTCGGTCAGCATTACCTCTCCGGCCTCCGGGACCATCGTCGGCGGCACGATCAGCGTCACGGCCAGCGCCTCCGACAACGTCGGGGTCGTGGGCGTGCAGTTCCTGCTGGACGGCCTCAATACCGGTGCGGAAGCCGCTGCGGCGCCCTACTCGGCCTCGTGGAACACCACCACCGCAAGCAATGGCTCGCATAGCCTGACGGCGGTTGCGCGCGATGCCGCCGGCAACCGCACCACCTCGGCGCCGGTCGCGGTCACCGTCTCGAACGGTGCGCCTGCCGACATGACACCGCCAGCGGTGTCGATCGCGTCTCCCGCATCCGGGGCGCGCGTTTCCGGCACAGTCACGATGACCGCCAATGCCTCCGACAACATCGGGGTCGTCGGCGTGCAGTTCCTGCTGGATGGCGTGAACGTCGGCGCGGAAGTCACCGCCGCGCCGTACTCGGCGCCCTGGGACACCACCACTGCGAGCAGAAGCCCGCATACCCTGACGGCGGTTGCGCGCGATGCCGCCGGCAATCGCACCACTTCGGCGCCGGTGAGCGTCACCGTTGTCAATGCGTCACCGATCGTGCTCGAGAACCAGCAGCCGGGTTCGATGGGCTGGTCAATGTGGCCCGCCGGCAAGCCCGCGGACGACGCCGGCAAGCAGATCAAGGGTTACGCCTCCGCCACCAGCGTGAACCTGGGCGAGTCGATCACCTTCTATGTCACGGTCAATCCCGCCCAGCAGTACACGATGGACGTGTATCGCATGGGCTGGTACCAGGGCCAAGGGGGCCGGTTGATGCAGAGCATCGGCCCGCTGCAGGGCGTGGCGCAACCCGCATGCCCGGTCGACGCCAACACCGGACTCATCGAGTGCGATTGGACGGCGAGCTACACGCTTAGCGTGCCTACGACCTGGACTAGCGGCGCGTTCGTCGTGATGCTCACAAACGCGCAGGGTTACCAGAACTACATCACCTTTGTCGTGCGCGACGATGCGCGGCGCGCGGACATCATGTTCCAACAGGCGGTTGCAACCTACCAGGCGTCCAACAACTACCCGGACGACGGCGCGACCGGCAAGAGCCTCTACGACTTCAACAGCTACGGCGCGAGCACGGTCGCGGGCACGCCGCGCGCGGTGAAGGTGTCGTGGAACAGACCGTATGCCGGGCGCGGCATCGGGCAGCTTCTCGACTATGAGGTCTACTCCATTCGCTGGCTGGAACGCTCCGGTTACGACGTGAAGTACTCCACTGACCTGGACACGCATCAGAACAGTGCACGGCTGCTCAATAGCAAAGCGTTCCTGTCGGTCGGTCATGACGAGTACTGGTCGAAGCCGATGTACGACGGTGTCCAGCAGGCACGCGACGCCGGCGTCCATCTCGGGTTCTTCGGCGCGGACGCGGTGCTCTGGCAAGTCCGGTTCGAGGCGTCGCCGCTGAGCGGCGCCGCCGACCGGGTGATGGTCGGCTACAAGGACCGCACGATCGACCCGGTGCAAGGCCCGACGACGACCATCCTGTGGCGCGATCCGTTTCTCAACCGCCCCGAGCAGCAGCTCATCGGAGTGCAGTTCTCCGGACAGATCCCTTATAGCACGCCAAACGCGCCGTATGTCGTCAAGAACAGCTCGAGTTGGGTGTATGAAGGCACCGGACTGCACGACGGCGACAGGATTCCATTGATGGTCGGCTACGAAATGGACTCGTCGATGTCGGGCTTCCCGCTTCCGGCTTCCGTCGCCGGCACCTACCAGGTGTTGTCGGAATCCCCGTACGTCGATCCCTACAGCGGACCGAAGACCGCCAACTCTTCGATCTACCAGGCACCGAGCAGCGCGTGGGTGTTCGGCGCGGGCACGACCAGCTGGAGCTGGGGACTGTCCGACGATGGCGATGGCTACATGAACCCGCTCATCCAGCGCATCACGGCGAATCTGCTCAATCGGTTCGGTGCTTCCCCGTCGCCCTGACCGCGGCGGGGCCCCGCTTCTCACTGACTGAATCCCATCGCTCTCTATTCCCCTGCGGATCAGCGATTCGGCAGCTTTAGATCGCGTTGCCGCAGCGAGTTCTGGATGAGCAAGATGTCGGTCGAGCTGATCGTGCGCTCCTGGAGCTTCGGCGTTACGCAGGAGAAGTTGGCGGCGTCGTCGATGCTGCCGGAGCCGTTGTAGGCTGCCTGGGCAGGGTACGGGCACACCGGACGTTGCCGGACCACGGCGCCGCTGACGATGCGGCTCGCGACGATCTTCTCGGGCGCTACGCCTTCCTCGACCCACTTGATCACGGCGCTCACCACGTGGTGCTCGGCATTGCGAAGCGCCGCCGTGGGCTCCGGAGCGCCTCCGCCGATGGCGTTGGGCCCGGTGCCGCCGCCGCAGTGGCTGACGGCGGGGAGCATGAAGAGACGGTGGTATTCCCGCACCCGCTTGCCGAAGGCCTGCGCAGTGGCGGCCACGACCTGGGGCGAGAGCTTCTCGACCTGCCTGTCGAAGGCGTGGTCGGGCAGGTGCTGCAGCTTCTCGAACTGCGTCAGCGCGAAGAAGTAAGCGAGCGATCCATCCGGCGGCACGACCGAGTCGTTCCAGCCGTGGTACTGGATCAGCTTGCCGCCGCGGCTCGTGAACGCCCTGATGTCCGGGCTGGGCGCCGCGGTGATGGGCGAGAGCGCCGCCTTCGCGCGGTCGTAGACCGTCGACCAGTTGATGTCGCGGCGCCATTCGTACGGCGGTGACAGCATCGAATACACGTAGTGGCCGATGAACGGGCCGTAGCCGCCGTTGTCGGCGAAGTTCGGATCGAAGTTCGCCTCGGAGCCGAACTTGGCGCCGCTGTAGCGCTGCTGGCCGGTGTCCTCGTTCGTCGTGCCGGCGTACATCGCCTTGACGGTCGCGAGCTCCTGCGCGGTGAGCAGGTTCTCGCCCGAAGGGCCGAGCGTGTCGATGTCGAAGCTGCACGCGCGCGGGTTGGTGATCTGTCCGTCGGCGAGGCCGTCGATCGCGTCGCATTTGGCGAGCACGCGTTCTGTAATCAAGCTGCGCTTCGCGCTGCTCAGGACGGCCGGCTGTCCAAAGACGGGCGTCAGGGTCTTGCCGGTCCAGAGCAGCCAGAACAGGATGTCGGGGTAGAACATCGAGGGCGCACCCGCGACGATGCCGTCGAAGAGCTCCGGATAGTTTTGCGCCATCATCATCGCCTGGCGCCCCCCGTTCGAGCAGCCTTCGAAGTACGAATGCGCTACCGGCTTGTCGTAGAACGCGAGGCTCAGCGTCTTCGCTGCGGTGGCCACGTAGTAGTGCGCGCGCAAGCCCCAGTCCTTGACTTTCTCCGGGTGATTCATCGTCCAGCTCGCCGCCTCGCCGCCGTCGTGTCCCATGTTGCTGCCGGCGGTGATGAAGCCGTCACCGATGTCCTGTGCCAGGCGTGCGTACGGCGTTGCGCCGGCGTAGCCGCCCGTGCCGTTCACCTTCATGCGTCCGGTCCAGTCCGCAGCGGTGGGCGGCAGCCACACCTCGAACTTGATCTCCGAGTCGAAAGACGGCCTGGCAGTACCCTGCACACGGCAGAACGGCACGCTGACCGCGGCGCCGCCGATCGTCGCCGGCGGAGTCACGATCGCCGCCGATGTGATCGTGGATGCTTCCGGTGTCACCGTTGTCAGACTGTCGCAGCTCATGGCGGCCTGGGCTGCCCCGGACACAGCCGTCAGTCCGAGCGCGAGCGCGACCCCGATGCTTCCCCGCCTCGTCACTTGCATGATTTCCTCTATGGTTGGTTGATGGGCCCGCTCCGCTGACGCCACGCGTGCAACATAGCAGTACGTCGCCGCCGATCGATTCGAGATGCTGATCAATCGATGTGCATCTCTCATGGATCACGCGGGGCGCTCGGTTGCCCCCAGAATTGCCCCCGCGCAATGTGATCGCCAATGAATCCGTGAGGATGCGGGGATTACCTGACGCGCTGTGTAGGGTTTGCCTGACTGCTCAGCGGTTTTCGCTGCCCGTGAACGAGTCTATGATGGGCATTCATTCGGCCCAGCCAGTATACCAACTAAGGAGAAAACATGGCCGACGGGATCCAGCAGGCCGCATCCAAAGCCCTGTTGCGCGAGATGGGGCTCGATGAAGCGAACATCGAGCGCCGGAAGAAGATCGTCGGCTTCGAGGCGTCGGACTTGCCGCGCATCGCGGCGATCCGGGACCTGGTGACGCAGCACGCCGATGATTACGTGACAACGTTCTTCAACCATCTTTCGGGCCTCGATGACGCCCGTCCCCTGATCGCGAGCCGCGCCATCGCGGAGAGGGCGCGCCAGCTCAAGAGGGAGCACCTGGTGGCGATGGTGCAAGGCGAGTACGGGATGAAGTACGTCGAGCAACGCATCGAGCTCGGCATCCTCTACGCCAAGGCCGGTCTGGACGCGCGCGTGTTCCTCGGCGCGTTCCACCAGTTGCTCAAGCACATCGGCAGCGCGGTCATGAAGCAGCTCGACCGCAAGCCGGTGGACGGCTTCGAGAGCTTCATGTCGCTCAAGAAGATCGCGTTCTTCGACATCGGCCTCATTGTGGACATCCTCGTGTTCGAGCGCGAGCGCACCATCCGGCAGCAACAAGAGTCCATCCGGGAGCTCTCGACGCCGGTGCTCCAGATCCGCGAGCGCCTGCTGTTGCTCCCGATCATCGGCGTCATCGACACCCAGCGCGCGCGGCTCATCACCGAGAGCCTGCTTCGCTCGATACGCGCGAACCGCGCGAAGGTCGTCGTCATGGACATCACGGGGGTGGCGACGATCGACTCGAAGGTGTCGAATCACCTGCTGCAGACGGTGACCGCAGCGCGGCTCATGGGCGCCCACGTGATCGTGACCGGCCTCAGCGCGGAAGTCGCCCAGTCGCTCGTCGCGCTCGGCATCGAGCTCTCGAAGCTGAACACCGTCGGCGACCTCCAGGGGGGACTCGAAGACGCCGAGCGGATTCTGGGGTACCGCGTGCTCACGGCCGAGGCGGGTGCGGGTCCGGCGCCGGAAGGGACCTGAGCCCGTGTCTGTCCCCATTCTCAAGCAGGGCGATGTGCTCATCGCCTCGATCCAGGCCGCTCTCTCCGATCGGGAGCTGGCTCAACTTCACGACGCCTTCGCGGAGCAGGTGGGGCGATTCCGGAGCCGCGGGGTGATCATCGACGTGACGGCGCTCGATGTCCTCGACTCTTTCGCAACCCGCACCCTTCGATCGATCGCGTACACGGCCAAGCTCCGCGGCGCCAACGCGGTGGTGGTCGGCATCCAGCCCGATGTCGCCTTTGCGATGGTCCAGCTCGGTCTGTCTCTGGAGGGCGTGGCGACGGCGCTCGACCTCGAAGAGGGCCTCGCGTACATCAGGGACGTCGCGAAACGGGGCGGCCAGCGTGTCCGCTGAGGTGTCTGTCTCGATCGAGCGCGACGCGGATATCGTGACCGCGCGTCATGAAGGGCGTCAGCTTGCCGCCGCGGCCGGATTTTCGAGCGCCGACCAGACCATCATCGCCCTCGCCATCTCCGAGATCACGCGCAACATCGTCAGCTACGCACAATGCGGCAAGCTCACTCTCAGCCGGATGGACGAAGGCGGACGTCGCGGCATCCTGATCGTCGCCCAAGACGACGGTCCAGGCATCCCCGACATCGATCTTGCCATGCGCGACGGCTACTCGACCGCAGGGAGCCTGGGCGTCGGGCTTCCCGGCGCGAGGCGCGTGATGGACGAGTTCGAGCTGGTCTCGGCCCCGGGCAAGGGCACGACGGTGACGATGAAAAAATGGCTTCGATGACCGATGTCGCGCCGCATGTACACCCGATCATCGACTGGGGGTGGGCGGGCAGCGCGCTGGAAGCGCCCTCCGGTGACCTGCACGTCGTCGCCCCGTTTCCCGGCGGGGTCCTGGTTGCCCTTCTCGACGGGCTCGGGCACGGAGAAGAGGCGGCCGCAGCCTCGAAGGCGGCACTCCCGGTGCTTCACGATCACGCGGGAGACTCTCCGCTGCTGCTCGTGCCGCGATGCCACGACGCCCTCCGCAGGACACGCGGTGTCGTGATGAGCCTTGCCTCCTTCCGCACCGCCGATTCGTCGATGACCTGGACAGGCGTCGGCAACGTCGAGGGCGTTCTCCTGCGTGCCAGGGGCGACCCGGGGCATCCCGACGCATCGATGAGCGTCCGTGGCGGCGTCGTGGGGTATCAGCTCCCTCCGTTGCGAGCAGAGACGCTGCTCGTTTTCCCGGGCGACACCCTGATCATGGCGACCGACGGAATCCGAGGCGGCTTCGCCACCGGCCTGGCGATCGAGTATGGCCCCCAGGAAATCGCCGAATCCATCCTCGCGCGCTTTGCGAAGGGGACGGACGACGCTCACATCGTGGTTGCTCGCTATCTAGGAGCCAGGCCGTGAGCGACCGGACCGACGGGCTCGCGTTCGAGTATTTCTCCGCACTTGAAGGGTATCTCAGAGTCAGGCATGAATCCGCGCTGATCCGCGCCTACGAGCTCGGTCGACGCGCAATGGCCGACGGCCTGGGTGTCCTGGACATGGCCGTCCTTCATCGGGGCGCCGTCGATGTTCTCGTCGTCTCTGCGCCGGCGCGTGACCAACCGCAGTTCGCCAGGGCGGTGGCGGACTTCTTCAACGAGCTGCTCTCGCCGTTCGAGATGTCGTTTCGGGGCTACCGCGAGGCGAACGAGGAGCTGCAACGTCTCAACGAGTCGCTGCGACGGCAGAAAGAAGAAGTCGAGATCGTCAATCGGGAACTGGAGTCGTTCAGCTATTCGGTCTCCCACGATCTGCGCGCGCCGCTTCGGAGCATTGACGGGTACAGTCAGATCCTCCTCGAGGATTTCGCTCACGCGTTCGGTGGCGATGGCAAGAAGTACCTCGGGAATGTCCGCGAAGCCGCGCAGCGCATGTCGCTACTCATCGACGGCCTGCTGTCACTCGCGCGCGTTACTCGCACCGAGATTCAGCGCGTCGACGTGGACCTGACCGCCCTCGCCCGGCGCATTTCCGAGCGGTTGCGGGCCGAGTCACCCGAGCGCGGCGGCCGCTTCATCATCGAGGACGGCGTGCGCGGCAACGGCGACCCAAGCCTGCTCGCCGTGGTCCTGGAGAACCTCCTCGTCAACGCCTGGAAGTTCACCTCCAAGCGCAAGCAGGCGGAGATCACTTTCGGCTGCGAGGAACGCGATGGCAACCCGACCTACTTCGTCAGAGACAACGGAGCGGGGTTCGACATGGGCTACGCCGATAAGCTCTTTGGAGCGTTCCAGCGCCTTCACTCTTCACGAGAGTTCGACGGTACCGGGATCGGTCTGGCCACGGTCCAGCGTGTCGTACAAAGGCACGGCGGTCGCGTGGGAGCCGATGGCAAAATCGACGGCGGCGCGACGTTCTACTTCACGCTTGGGGGTGGACGCAAGCCGTGATGGAGCGCGCCACCTCCGGGGCTCAGGTCCGGGTTTTCATCCGCGATGAGTCCGATGTGGTCGTGGCCCGGAGACGCGCTCGCGAGCTGGCTTCGCAGCAGAGATTCTCCGAGGCCGAGGCCGAAGCCCTCGCGACTGCGGTCACGGAGATCGCGCGGAACATCGTCGTTCACGCGGGCGGCGGCGAGATCCTCTTCGGACAGGCCGTGGATGGTCCGAGACGCGGGGTCGTCGTGATTGCGCGCGACGCCGGACCGGGCATTCCCGACATCGAACAGGCGATGCAAGACGGTTTCTCGACTAAGCATGGTCTCGGCTTCGGTCTTCCCGGGGCGCGCCGACTCGTGGATGAGTTTGGGATCGAATCGAAAACGGGTGCGGGAACTACGGTGACGCTGCGAAAATGGGCCGCAGCGGAAAGATGAACGCGCGCCATCGGGAAAAGAAAACGGCCGCTCTGAGCGGCCGAAGAATTGGTGGAGGCGGCGGGACGGCTGTGTTCCGCCTCTTTCGAGGCGGGCCGGACTATGCCTTCATCCTGTTGCCAGGATGCGGGGCGTGTTATCCGCCAGCGGCGGATCCTAGTACGCGCTCCGCGGTCTCCCGTGCAGCGCGCCTATGAGTCTCTACAGGGCAGGCCTGAGGTTGGCCCTCTACCTACCCCTCGGCGTTGCCATGCCGCCCGCTCTTTTCCGAGCGGTGCGGCAACAGGGTTCGCCGATGTGAGCCCCGTTTTCACTTTGCCCTCTCGGGCAAAGGCGACCGTGCTGATCGAACCCGCGTCCGTGAGCCCTAGACAGTCAGGACTACATGCTTAGCCTGGTTGTTTGAGCTTCGCCTCGCGCCCGCCAACCGGCAGGCTGACGCTCGGCTAGCCGCTTCGACGGATCCCCCCGGCCAAGCGGCCAGACCGGGAGGAGAGGCTGATGTGAATGACGCTGCACCCGATGTTCCGGGCCTGGCCCATCAGCAAGCCAGTGCAGCGTCCAGCGGGTATTAGGCCGCTAGAGCAAAACGCTCGTCGTTGGCGTTTGTAGTGTTTCCAGACTGGATTTACGAGGTGATCTGGCCCTCGGCATGCCCTGCGCTGCTTCGCTGCCCACGTCGAAACCAGGTCGCCCCCGGATTCAGCGTGCAGTTTACTCCTAAGACCAGCCCGATAGAACCAGTTTTCCGATCATGGTTCCCGCTTCGAGCCTGGCATGCGCGGCGCGCAGGTTGGCGGCGTTGATCGGCGAGAGCGTCTCGCGCAGCGTGCCGCGCAGCCGCCCGGCGTCGAGCCAGTCGGCCACCCGGTCGAGCAGGCGATGCTGCTCGATCATGTCGGGCGTCTGGAAGCGCGCTCGCGTGAACATCAGCTCCCAGCACAGCGCGGCGCTTTTCGCGCGCACCGCGTCCTGCGGCAGCGGATTGCGGTTGCCGACAATCGCGACGATCGCGCCCTGCGGCGCGATGAGGTCGCCGATCGCGGCCCAGTGCTGGTCGAGGTCGTTGAAGCAGGCGATGTAGTTGACGTGCTTCATGCCCAGAGCTTCGACCTGCGGGCGCAGCGGCTCGCGGTGGTCGACGACGTGGTCGGCGCCCATGGTCTTCGCCCACGCCGCGGATTCCTCCCGCGATGCGGTGGCGATGACCGTGAGCCTGGCCATCTTGGCGAACTGGATGCCGATCGAGCCGACGCCACCCGCGCCGCCGATGATCAGCATCGACTTGTCTGGCTGAACTTTCAGCCGGTCGAAGAAGGCCTCCCATGCGGTGATCGCGGTCAGTGGCATCGCCGCGGCCTGCGCGAAGTCCAGCTTCTTCGGCTTGGCGCCGACGATGCGCTCGTCGACGAGATGGAACTCGCTGTTGCAGCCGGGGCGCGTGACGTCGCCCGCGTAGTACACCTCGTCGCCGGCCTTGAAGAGCGTCGCTTGCGGGCCTGCCGCCTCGACCGTGCCGGCTGCGTCCCAGCCGAGCACGCGCGGCTGCGCGTCGCTCGCTTCGGGCCTGCGCTTGGTGTCGACCGGGTTGACGGACACGGCTTCGACCTTCACCAGCAGGTCGCGGCCGCTAGGTGACGGTTTCGGCAATTCGATCTCGACGAGCGCAGGCGCGGCGATGGCTTTCATAGATGGTCGATGAGCTCCAGAGGTTGCGAGAGGACGAAGTCGGCGCTCCAGGCGCGCGGGCCGGCATTGTCGGGGCTGTGATAGCCCCATTCCACGGCCACGGCACGCATGCCGGAAGCGCGCGCGGCCTGGATGTCGCGCAAGTCGTCGCCCAGATAGAAGCAATTCTCGGGAGGCAGCTTCAATTTTTCCGCGGCAAGCAGCAACCCGGCGGGATGCGGCTTGAGATGCGGCGTGCTGTCACCGCACACTACGCAGCCGGGTCTCAAACGAAGCGATTCGACGATTCGGTCGGTGAAGCGCGTAGCCTTGTTGGTGACGATGCCCCAGGCGATGTCGCGGCTCTCGAGCTCATGCAGGAGCTCGGGCATGCCGGGGAACAGGCGCGTGTCGACGCAAACGCACTCGGCGTAGCGCTCCAGGAACGCGTCGCGCAGGCTCGGATAATCCGCGTCGCCGGGCGCGAGGCCAAAGCCGATGCGCAGCAGGCCGCGCGCGCCCATCGACGCGTAAGGGCGCACGGCTTCGCTCGGGAGCCTTTCCATCCCGCGCTCGGCGCGCAGCCGATTCACCGCGGCGGCGAGGTCGGGCGCGGTATCGGCCAGGGTGCCGTCGAAGTCGAACAGCACCGCGCTAGGCGTCACGCAGGCAGCGCAGGAGGTAGTTGACGCCGCAATCGCGTCCGAGGCGGTATTGCCGGGAGATCGGGCTGTAGGTCATGCCGATCAGCTCGTCGGGCCGCAGGCCGCTGTCCCGGCTCCAGCGCGCGAGCTCCGAGGGCTTCACGAAGCGCAGGTAATCGTGCGTGCCTTTCGGCAGCAGCTTCAGGACGTACTCCGCGCCGATCACGGCGAACAGGTAGGCCTTGGGATTGCGGTTGATGGTCGAGAAAAATACCTGCCCGCCGGGCCGCACCAGCTTCGCACACGCGGCGACCATGCTCGCCGGCTGCGGAACGTGCTCCAGCAATTCCATGCAGGTCACGGCGTCGAATTCACCAGCGTGCGCGGCGGCGAAGTCCTCGACCACGGCCTTCTCGTAGCGCACCGGCAGCCGGCTCTCCAGCAGGTGCAGTTGCGCGACGCTCAGCGCCTTGTCGGAGAGGTCGATGCCCGTGACGCGCGCGCCGCGCTGCGCCATCGCTTCGGCCAGGATGCCGCCGCCGCAGCCGACGTCGAGCACGTTCTTGCCGCTCAGGCCGAGGTGCGCATCGATCCACCCGAGGCGCAGCGGGTTGATCTCGTGCAGCGGCCTGAATTCGCCCTGCGGATCCCACCAGCGGTGCGCGAGGGAGTTGAATTTGGCGAGCTCCGCAGGGTCCGCGTTCACGCACCGATTTTCGCAAATAAAAAGCCCCGCCGGCGCGGGGCTTGCCGGAGCCTGAGAGGGCTTACGGCTGCCGCGTGCCGATGA
>VBBY01000196.1 GCA_005881595.1 Betaproteobacteria bacterium
CGGATGTCGGAATCGCTCGTGGGCTTGATCGACCCGGCGACGCGGCATGCGGTCGTCACGATGGCCGAGTTGAACGCGCCCGCTGACACCACCGTGGCGGTCGTGATCGTCGTGTCGGGCAGGTGTAGACCCGCCAGGCTCTCGCAGGACATCGGCGCGGCGGCATAGGTCGGCGCGCAGACGATTCCTGCGACCAGGAGTGCTAGCGTTGACTGTTTCATCCTTCCTCCCTTTCAATCGTCGTCATCATGTTGGTGATCGCGTGCGGCGCTTCGGCGAGCTGCGCGGAAAGAGAAAATGCCGCCGCGACGGCGAGCGCGATTCTGGTTTTCATGGAAATCCTCCCTTGTATTGTGTTCAGCGCAGCACGTCGCTGGCTTCAGCCGCATCGATGTAGCGCTGCACGTCCTGCTCGAGCAGCAGGCGCCGCTTTTCGAGCTTCCGGGCCGCGCTCGCCACCGCTTGCACGTATCCGGCGTGGCTTGCATAGCGCTCTTCGAGCGAAAGACGCGGGTCGCCGACGGCGAGGCGGCCGGCCTTGGTGGCCTGGAACGCGATCCATTGACCGGAGGATTCGCAGCCGTCCATGTTGCCGCCGGCCGGTCCGCCGCCGAACGCCGCGCTGCGCAGCCCCCAGCCGGTGGTCGTGGCAATGGGCGCCGCCACCGGCGGCAGTCGAATCCCCGCGACGTCGTTGCCGTCCTTGTCGACCTTCGAGACGAACGACGGATACACCGGGCCGGAGAACGCCGGCGGATTGACATCCAGGATCCCGTCGTTGAAGCGCGGCCCGAAGTTGAACAGGTGCCGCACGGTAATCACGCCGCTGTAGGCCACGCCCGGGATGCTCGGGAAGCCGAGCGCCGCCTGCGGGACCACGCCGAGCCCATTGGCCTGCGCAACGGAATACACGCCGGTTTCGCGATCGGGCACCTGGCTCTCGGGCGGCTTGCGACCCTGGCTGACCCATTCGTCGAGCGCGATGAACAAGGCGCGCAGGGCCGGGTTGGGATCCGTGGTGTTGCGGATCTGCTGGCAGCTGCCCGGCGTCGGCGCGGATCCGGCGACCGTGTGCTCGACGCTGGAGAGCAGGTAGAAGCGGACGTTCTCGGGATCGCGGCGAATGTCCCCGCCGCGCGGATCGGTGTGCAGCAGCGAGCCCGCCTTGACCCAATATTCGTTGGCGGAATTCACCTGCAGGGACTTGGCGCAGGTATCGCGATGCTCGTCGCGCCGGTCGTCGTCTTCATCGTCATCGCGCCTGTCTCTTCCGTGCTCCCGCTCAAGGCCGGAGCAGCGCTCGGCGCGCCCGGCCACCTTGCCGGTGAACGGGTCCCTGAATGCCTCATAGGTGAAGGGGAAGTTCGCTTCGGGGTAAAGATGGTTCTGGCGGTTGCGCTCGGTGCGCGCCGATTGCGCGAAGCGGAAGTTCATGCCGATGCCGCTGCCGCCGCCGATCCAGTTCAGGATGCCGTCGATGACGCGCCGCCCGCTCTCGTCGGCGTTGAAGCCGAGGGTCTCGAAGTCGTTCAGGTAACGTGCGGGCTGCGAAACCGAAAAGGTATACGTGTGCCTTACATGGTGCGCCAACGGATTGGCATTGCCGTAGTCGTCGTGGCGCGCATGGCGCAGGAACGAGATGAAGTCGCGGCTGGCGGCGAAGCCGAGGCCGGCGACGATCGGGTTCCTGGCGGTGAAGCTGAACTCGTAGATCGCGCTTTGCTTGAACCGCGTGCCCGGAGGCAGCAGCCGGATTGCCGTGCCGGCTTCCGAGGTGTATTCCCAGCCCGTCGCCGGAATCACGGTTGGTGTGTCGGCAATGTGATCGCGCACCGTCAGCGTGGCTTTGGATTTGTCGGTAGTCGCCGCGGCGTAGGTGAGGACGCTTTGCGTCGTGGTGGCGTTGTCGAAAACGATGTACTCGTACGAGGGGCCGGTGATCTCGGTGCCGTCGGGGTGCTTCGCCACGGGCACTGAAATCGTCAGGCCCGTTCCGTCGGCGCCCGCGCTCGCGGACGGATCCCAGCCGTTCCACGCCATGCTGTAGCCGTGGTTCATCAGGAATGCGTCGCCGGCGTCCGCGGCGGTGGTCGGATTGTTGCCGCCGCCGGAGCCGTTGAACGGCCCGAACAGCTTGCCGCCGCGGTTGTTCACCTCCACGAACAGCTTGCGGTTGCCATCGCGCAGGTTGACCGGCTTGAGGATGAAGAAGTCCATCGAGTATTCGACCTTGCCGCGGGCATTGCGCGGCGCCAGCTCGATGTCGGCGATCACCGCGTTTTGCGGATCCCGCGGATCGACTTCGCCGTAGGCCTTGCCGCGCAGCTTCTCGTAGGCGCCGACGCTGCCGAACGTCCTGCCTTCGAAAGTGGGCGACTGCGACAGCGCAGGGTCAACGACAAACCTGGTGATGCGCGCCTCGGCGGCGGGCGCTGCAAGGCCGAAGGCGGCCGCGCATGCGAGCGCAAGCGCCGACCGCCGCGCGTTACTGGCTATTGCTGTCATTTCTCCCCCCTGCTTGGAAAATGGGGTCCGTCCCCATTTCTATACGTCCCCATTTCTATAAACAAACTGCTCACGGTGCTGCTGGATTGCATTTACCTCCGTCGGTGGGCTGGTTGCAGACGTCGCTTGCCGCTGCCTGTGCGATGAGAGCATCGCGGTCCGCCGCCAGCAGGTAGCCTTGGCTGTAGGCGTTGTTCGCGGCTGCGGTCACTGCCCCGACGTAGCCGGCGTGCGTGCCGTAACGCTCCTCGAGCGAAAGGCGCGGATCGCCCGCAGCGAGGCGCTGTGCCTTCGTCTTGAAGAACGGCACCATGCCGCCGACGTAGTTGCACACCTGGCCGGTATGGAAGCCGGAGGCGGTGATGTTCCAGCCAAGGTAGGTTCCCAACGGAGCGTCACGCTGCACCGTCGGCACGCCGCCGAGCTCGTTGCCGTCGGCGTCGACGCGCGGCACCATCATCTTGATCACGTGCAGGATCGGCGGCGGGGCGTTGCCCGGAACGCCGGAGGCCTCGAAGTGATCGTAGTCCGGGCCCCAGTCGTAGTCGAACACCGGGAAGACGAAGTTTTCCGGCAGGAAGATCGAATCCGGGATGCCGGGGACGCCGCTCGGGAATCCCATCGCCGCTTTTGTCGGCTCGACCAGGTTGCGCTCGTTCTTGGCGCCCAGCATCAGCGGCCAGCGGCTCGGAGGAGGAGGCGTCCCGTTTACGACCCAGTCACGCAAAGCCGCGCGCATCCGGTTGACAAGGCCGGTCGCAGGCACAGGATTAGCGCGCAGCGTGCCGGTCCCCCAGTTGTTGCCAGGACAGTTTGCGCCAACGTTAGCTGGATTCTCGGTCGTGGCGCCATTGCCGCCGCCGTGGGTCGAGCTGGGCAGATAGTAGCGGCGTACGTTGTCGGGCAGAGGGATGTCGTTCTTGGGATCGGTGCCGACCCAGGAGGGGGTCATCTTCAGCGCAAAAACCTCGGCGCCGCCGAATGTTTCCACGATCTTCGGACAGGTACCGGATCTCTGGCAGCGATCGAGGATCCCGCCGGGATGCAGATCACGGACGCGATCCGGGAAGGAATGCCACCACTGCGGGCCTTCGCTTCCCATCTGGTAGAGCTCGAGCACGCCGTCGGGCTGGCCCCAGCGCGAGTTGTTCGCCACGCGCCGCCCGGCTATGAGCGGCCAGGCGCCCTCGTGCACGATGCGGCCCGCTTCGTCCTCGTTCATGCCGAGGAACAGGAAGTGCCTGATGAAGTTGCCCGACTGCGAAGAGCCGCGCACGATCTCCGACTTGATCGCGCCGGCGATCGGGTTGGCGGTGCCGAAATCGTCCTTGGTCTCGTAGCGGAAGAACGAGCCGACATCGCGGAACGCCGCGGTGCCGGTGCCGAGCACGTATGGGTTCTTGACGGTGTAGCTGAGCTGATAAAGCTTGGCCGCGTCGAAGCCGTTCTTCATGCACACATTTACCGGCAGTGCGGTCACCGGCATTGGGGCCGCGAACGTGCCGCCGCCGCAGAATTTCCAGTCGCTGTTCGGGATGGTCTCCCCGAGCGTGATGACGCCGTTCACGGTTTCATGCAGATGGGTAACGAGCGTCGCGCCGGCGTTGCTGTTGACGTCGACCGGGAAATACGGAATCGGGTTGCCCATCACGTTCAGCGGCTGCGCGTTGAGGCCGCTGCGGTTCACGATGCGGCCCACGATCTGCCCGGTCACGCCGTTTAGCACCGGGGTCTTCACGTAGTGGTTGGCGAACACCGGTGCCGCGCACGGACCGACATACGGCGGTTTGCAGTCGACGTTGGCGGGAAGGCGCGTCGCGCCCGCGTTGTCGCCTTGCCAGCCGCTTAGGAGATGCATGTCGTTCGCCGCAAAGGAATCGGCCGGGAAGGCCACGTTGCCGCCGCGGTTCGGCACGTCTGCGGAAGCTCGCGATGTACTCGACCTTGCCATTGGCGTTCTTCGGCGCCTTCTCGATATCGGTAATCAGCGCGTTCTGCGGATTGCCTGGATCGAGCTCGCCCCAGGCACGCCCGGTCAGCTCTTCGTATGGCTGCCCGGGGATGGCAGTGGTCGTATCGATGACGATCCTCGTCACGCGTGCGTCTGCGGACGGTCCCCAGGTGGCGAACGCCGCCGCCAGGCAGGCGGCGAGCGGTGCGTGAAACGCTACGTGCTTGCCGAACATGAAATCTCCCCTCCTCAGAAGAGTTGCCGTCGATTATGTGAGCGCGCATAGCGGCGATTCATGAGAATTCGGCATCAATTCAGAATGATTTCCAATGGATGGCCGCGCGCGCTCAGGTGTAGCGTGCAGGCAGAAGATCTTTTGAGGGGTCGTCCAATATTCCTGCTGCAGGAGGACGCGGACGCGCTGAGCGCGCAGGCCGCGGTGAATCCCTGATAGAGGAGAACCTCATGAGCGAAGAAAACAACGATCTCAAGCGCCTGTCGCGGCGCAACTTGCTCAAGGCCGGTGCGGCGGCCGGCGTCGCCGCGGCGCTGCCGGCGGGCCCCGCGCAAGCAGCGCAGCCGGTGGCGGGGTCCCGCGGAGGCGGTTCGGCTGCGCCGGAGCTCACCTTCGTCAACGGCCGCATTCACACGATGGACGACGACAACAGCGTCGTCAGTTCAGTCGCCATCCGCGACGGCCGCTTCGTCGCGGTTGGCAACGCCGCCAACCCCGGCCCGGGGTCGAACGTCGTCAACCTGCACGGCCGCACGGTGGTGCCTGGGATCATCGAGAGCCATACGCACTTCGTAAGCCTCGCCAACCGTCCCGGCTATCACGTGGCGCAGTGGGAGCTCGCCTCGAACGTCGCCGGAGTCCTGGCGCTGCTCGCCGCGCGCCGCGCCGCCCAGCCGGAAGTGCCGCCGGGGCAGTTCATCACCGCCATGGGCGCCGGCACGCCACGCATGTTCGCCGAGCTGCGCCTGCCGACGCTCGCCGAGATCGACTCTGTGGTGCCCGACCGGCCGGTGTTCCTGTACCAGGGCGGCGGCGGCCCGGCGCGCACGAATAGCGAGGGCAAGAAGTTCTTCGAAAGCGTGACATCGCCGCTCGCGGGCCCGTGCGTCGTCGGCGCCGACGGCACGATCGCCGGCGGCAATCCCAACATGGCGAACCGCGCGCTGTACCACCTGCGCATCCGCCAGACCTTCGAGGACAAGAAGAGGAGCGCGCTCGACGCCATGGCGTTCTCGGCGAGCGTCGGCATCACGGCGGTGCTCGACCAGACGCTGGTTGCGGCGGCGACCGGGACGCTCAATCCGGCCTCGCTCGATCCGCAGCCGACCGACCCACTGTTCACTCTCAACCACTACCGCATGTACGACGCGTGGCGCGCGCTGCACCGCGAGGACCGCGCGCTGATCCGCCTGCAGATCAACTTCCTGCACAACCAGGGATACATCCCGGAGCTCGGCGACCTCGATCATCAGCTGCCCGAGCTGCGCGAGCGGCTCAAGAACCAGTTCTTCTTCTTCGGCGACGACATGCTGCGCACCGGCGCGATCGGCGAGTGGGCCGCGCCCTTCGCCACCCCGTCGAACGCGAACGGCTACGCCGTCTGGTACGAAGCGCAGCGCCTGGTCGCGAAGGCGGGTTGGCGCAACGAGAACGCCCAGGGCTCGGTGGCGGGCATCGAGCAGGTCGTCTCGACCTATGAGGCGATGGATCGCGAATTCGGCATCAAGGACCTGCGTTGGGGTCTGCAGGCGGTGGACCTGGCGACCCCGGATCAGCTCGCGCGCCTCAAGGTACTGAACTGCGGTGTGTCGATGTCGGGCTTCCGCTGGCTGAACGGCGTTCCGCGCGCCGACGGTGCTCCGGTGGGCCCACTTTTCCCGCAAATCATCGCGAGCGGCATTCCCGCCGCGCTGCACGAGGACGGGGTGCACATCGCCCCGCATAACCCGTGGTTCGCGATGCACTATGCAACCACCGGCCTCAACGTCCTCGGGCAGCAGATCAATGCGGGACAGCAGATCACGCGCCAGCAGGCGCTGCATGGCTACACGCGCGCCGCCGCGTGGTATCTGAACCGCGAGAACGAGATGGGCTCGATCGAAGTCGGCAAGTTCGCCGATCTCGTGGTGCTCGATCGCGACTATTTCAGCGTCAGCGACGCCCAGGCGCGCCAGACGCGGCCGGTTCTCACCGTCGTGGACGGCAAGATCGCTTACGACGCTGGAGCGGTTTGATCCGGGGAGGAATCATGTCCGTACTTGTGCGCGCCGTCGCGGCGCTGCTCGCCTGTTTCGCTGTCGCGGCATCTGCAAAAGACGCTGCATCCGGCCAGCTCGAGATAGTCACCCTCTCCAACCGAGCGGACCTCATCAGCGGCGGCGACGCCCTGGTCGAGGTGCGCGTGCCGAGGAGCGTGGCGCCGAGCCAGGTGCGGCTGTCGCTCAACGGCCATGACGTCACCGCCATGTTTCGTGTCGATTCGACCGCGGGCGTGATGCGCGGCGTGCTGACCGGCATGGTGCCCGGGCGCAACGACTTCCTCGCCGACTCCAAAGGCCGGCGCGCTTCGCTCACCATCACCAACCACGCAATCGGCGGCCCGGTGCTGCTGGGCTCGCAGACCACGCCATGGATCTGCGCGACGCCCACGCCGGTCGCCGAATCTTCTATCGCACGACCGCCGCGGGTTGCTCGAGCGCGCTGCCGGACCCGAGCCCGCCCGCTCCGCCACCGACCAACAACTGCTTCAAGCCGTACACGCCCGGCAGCGCGCCCGCCGATCTGGCGATGACCACTACGACCGCCGGGCTGACGGTGCCGTACATCGTGCGCGTCGAGCGCGGCACGATCAATCGCGGCATCTACGACATCGCGGTGCTGTTCGATCCCGCCAGGCCGTGGTCGGCCCTGTCGCCGCAGCCGCAGTGGAACGGAAAGGTGGTCTATACCTTCGGGGTCTCGACGGGCCAGCCGCGGCTGCAGTTCCG
>VBBY01000197.1 GCA_005881595.1 Betaproteobacteria bacterium
ACGCTCGCCGCGCTCGGCGGCATCCGCGGCGGCGAGCGCTTCACGATGGAGCTCGAGGATCCCGTCCTGAGGCGAAAGCTGTCTCACGAATACCGCGTGAAGGTCCTCCCTGTGGAAGGCTAATCAGGGACAGACCACGTTTTTCGGCTGATTTTCAGTAGCGCACCAGCACCCGGTAGCGCAGGGTCGAGCTGCCTTCGTCGGGTACTGCAACGCGCCACTCGGCGGTCCCGGCCGCGACCTTCGCGTGGCGGCTCGATTCCTCGAGCATGGTCCAGTCGCCCGGCACCGGCTCGCGCACGACCACCGTCGCCGGCTCCTTCTTCGCGTTGCGCAGCACGATCTCGTACGCGCTCTCGAAGACGTAGCTCGCCTTGTTGCCCGGCTCGCGGCGGCGGAAATCGGTCTGCTTCTTGTCGGCGGTGACGTCGAAAGCCTCGCCGAGCTTCAGGCGAACCCTCTCGTTCTTGGAGGTGTGGTCGATGCGGTCCTCGCCGACGAACTGCGCGTTGCCGGCGCTGTCCTTCTTGTACACGCGCACCACGCCTTTCGGCATCGGCATGCCGAGGCGCGACGACTCGCGGTTCTCGAACTGCACGAATACCCCGACCTTCATCTTCTGCCCGATGCCGCCGACGCTCGAGCGGTAGTAATAGTCGCTGCCCTGCAGCACAAGCTCCTTCGCCACCGGCACGCCGCCCGCGCTGAGCAGCGCGACCTGCTTGGTCTGGTTGTCGGCGATCGTGGTCGGGCGCTGCAGCGTGTAGAGGTGGTACTCGAAGAGCGACTCCTGCGCCATCTCGCTTGCCGGGGCGTCGGCTTTGGCCATCCTTCCGGCGAGTCCTGCCGCCTGCCGCAATTCGTCGCGCACGCGGTTGACGTCGCCGGCGACCAG
Organism: Betaproteobacteria bacterium; assembly: GCA_005881595.1. Taxonomy (GTDB): domain Bacteria; phylum Pseudomonadota; class Gammaproteobacteria; order Burkholderiales; family SG8-39; genus SCGC-AG-212-J23. Next base: position 896 of record VBBY01000197.1, read on the forward strand.
CTGCAGCCGTGCGCTCGGGTAGGCGGTGCCGCTCGTGTTGGTGAGCGTCACCCAGCCGTTCAGATCCAGCGCGCTGTCCGCGCCGTTGAGCTCGGCGACGTAATCGGCTTTCCACGACAGCCCACCCGACAGGTAGGAGAGCTCTAGCGTCTGCACGCCGCCGCGCGCGCTCAGCAGCTCGGTCACCAGCGTCGGCCGGTCGCGCAGGTTGGCCGGGACGCCGTCGTAGACGATGCGCCCGGGCAAGCCGGTCTCGATGCGATCGCCGATCCTCAATACCACGCCGTTGCTCGCCGCAAGCACCGTCGCGGTCTCGACCGACTCGGCGCCGGTGGTGGGATGAGTCTTCACCACGCGGACCGTGCGCCCGACGTATTTTTCCAGCAGCTTCGCTGGGGTGAGCAGGTCGAAGTCGAAGTTCTGCTCGACCAGCGTGAGCGCTCCGGGATGCGACAGGCTGCGCAACGAGGCTGTCTCCGGGCGCATGCGCCCGCTCACCTCGCGCAGCGCAAGGCGGTTCGGTCCCGCCTCCAGCGTCACGCGCCGCGTGTCCTTCACCAGCGCCAGGTTCTCGTTATAGATTGTGATGGCCACCGACTGCTGGTCCTTCAGCGTGCTCGGCATCTCCTCCACCGCGGCATGGGCGAGCGGGCACGTCGCTAGCGCCGCGGCGACCGCGGCATAGAGCTTCTTGGGCTGCATGGCATTTCTCCTTGTTCATCGCGGGATGGATATCTCCCACGCCTATAAACGTAGGCGTCCACGAAAAGGGTTAAGGCTCCACGCCGCGTTAGCGCGCAGATAAATGGAGTGGTAGGCTAGTCATATGAGCGACGCTGACGTTGCCGAGATCCTCAAGCTTCCTCCTGAAGAGCGCCTGCGCCTGGCGGAGGTCATTTGGGCAAGCCTAGCCGCCGAGCCCTCCACGGTGCCATTGGGTGACGCCCATCGTCAGGTGCTTGACGAGCGCTTGGCTGAACACAAGAAAGATCCCAACGACGTGATATCTAGAGACCAGGTGCTCGCCGACGCTCGGCGACGCTGATGTCTCTGCCGGTTGTCTTCCGTCGGAAGGTTGGGCGGGATCTTGCAGCTGGGTTTGGGTACTACGAAGGGCGAACGGAAGGACTGGGCGAGCGGTTTCTTGCTGCTGTCGGTTCCGTCCTGGCACTCGTGTCCCGCTTCCCGTATGCTGTCTTCTATCGGGCCGAATCCAAGCGCGTGGTTGTCCTCGCGGTGTTGCACACGGCTCGTGACCCAAGCATCTGGCCGCAGCCCCGCGGGTCTGCGCGCTAACAACACGCGATGGTTTTTAGCCTCGAAAACCGATTTGTTTGGCTCCTCGGCTACTTGCTGGCATATATCGCGAGCTCCGGCCTGCTCATGGTTGCGAACACCACTGTGTTCGGGCTTGGCGACCCAAAATTCGGTGCCGGCGGCTGGATACTCTACTGGCCTCTGTGGGGCGCGTTCTATCTGCCACCGTTCTTCGCCGCTAGCTTCTTTGCCGAAGCATGGTGGCGCTCCTCGCCACGTCGACTGTTCCATTTCTTTGCGGTAACCCTTGTCGTGTATCTCGCCGCGATGGAGATCTCATTTACGCTGGACATCTTGATACCCACGCTCGCAGTCGAAGTAGGCATCCTCTGTGTTGCGACCGTGGTATTTGCGCGCAAGTGGTTTCGCAAATGACCGTTAACAGCCGCATCAACACCATGCGCAATCCCGCAGCTTGGCCGCGTCGGTACTAAAGCCGGAAATGTGTAGTAGCTTCTAGAGGTACACGCGCTTCATCGCGTCGGCGGGGTAGCGCGTGCCGGCGCCGGCACCGGCCGGGGCGGCGTCGGAAATCCGCTTGATGTCTTCCTTTGAAAGCCTGATGTTGAGAGCGGCGAGGTTTTCATCCACGCGCTGCTTTCGCTTGGTGCCGGGGATCGGCACGATGTCGCTGCCCTGCGCGAGCAGCCAGGCGAGCACGAGCTGCGCGGGCGTGCATTTCTTTTCGCGAGCAATCGATTCCAGGCGGGAGACGAGCTGCACGTTCCTGTCGAGGTTCTCTCCCTGGAAGCGCGGGTGCTGCAGGCGCCGGTCGCCCTCGGGGACGTCGGCCTTGCCGTGGACGGTGCCGGTGAGCATGCTGCGCCCGAGAGGGGCGTAGGGGACGAAGCCGATGCCGAGCTCGCGCGTGGTGCGCAGGGTCTCCTCGCCCTCGGTGCGATAGAGCAGCGAGTATTCGTTCTGCACCGCGGCGATCGGATGGATCTTGTGCGCGCGGCGGATGGTCGCAGGACGCGCCTCGGACAGTCCCAGCGCCCGCACCTTCCCCTGCTCGACGAGCCGCTTCATCGCGCCGACCGTTTCTTCGATCGGCGTGTTCGGATCGACGCGGTGCTGGTAGTAGAGGTCGATTACGTCGATGCCCAGGCGCTTGAGGCTCGCTTCGCAGGCCTGCATGACGTACTCGGGCCGGCCGTCGACGCCCTGCTTGCCGCTCGCGTCTTTCGTCTGCCCGAACTTGGTCGCGACGATCGCCCTGTGGCGCCAGCCTTTCAGCGCGCGGCCGAGGAGCTGCTCGTTGTGGCCCCAGCCGTACATGTCGGCCGAGTCGAGGAGGTTGACGCCTTTGTCGAGCGCGTAGTGAATGAGGCTGATCGACTCTTCGTCATTCGCGTTGCCGTAGACGCCCGACATCGACATGAGCCCGAGGCCGACGGCGGAGACTTCGAGCGGGCTGCGTCCGATCTTGCGTTTTTCCATGGTCCTTGAGGGGTAAGTATCAAAACAAATCGAAGTATTCGCGGTGCTCCCAGTCGCTCACTTCGAGGTTGAAGCGGGCGATCTCGGCTTCCTTGATCGTGCAGTAGTAGTCGATGAACTTCTCACCAAAGCCGCTTTTGAGGCAAGCATCGTTTCTCAGGGCGACGAGCGCTTCGCTCAGGGTGCGGGGGAGAAGATCCGCTTTCGCCTCGTAGGGCGTGTCGGCGCAGGGCGGCAATGCGAGCTTGCGGGCGATGCCGTCGAGCCCCGAGTAGATCTGCGAAGCGAAGTAGAGATACGGGTTCGCCGCCGGCTCGCCGATGCGGTTCTCGATGCGCGTGCCCGGGTCGCCCGGCCCGCCGACGACGCGCAGCATCGCGCCGCGGTTCTCCTTGCCCCAGATGACGCGATCGGGCGCGAGCGAATAGGGACGGTATCTCTTGTAGCCGTTGATCGTCGGGGTGCTGAGCGCGCTCGAGGCTCGCGCGTGCGCCAGAAGCCCGGCGAGGTAGGCCTTTCCCACTTCAGATAAATCCTCCTTGTCGGAAACAAAGGCGTTGACGCCATTTTTTCGCAATGACTGATGGAGATGCCAGCCGCTCGACATGATGTTGGGCAGCTTCGGCCGGCACATG
>VBBY01000198.1 GCA_005881595.1 Betaproteobacteria bacterium
TTCAACAACGACAGCCGCGCCGACATTCTCTGGAGGAATGCAGCGAACGGCGGCAACACCGTGTGGCAGATGGCGGGGGCTCAGTTCTTCGGACGTGGAGATGCATCCGGCGGAGTCGCAGCGCTGCGCACGGTCGCGAGCCCCTGGACGATCGCCGGCTTGGGTGACTTCGACGGCGACGGCACGACCGACATCCTGTGGCGGAACACCTCTACCGGAGAGAACTACATCTATTTCATGGACGGCGGCCACATCCTGCCCAGCGAAGGCTATATCCGCACGGTCGCCGATGCCAACTGGACGGTCGCCGGCGTCGGCGACTTCGACGGCGACGGCAGAAGCGACATCCTGTGGAGGAACACCGCCACCGGCGACAATTACATCTATTTCATGAACGGGCTGCAGATCGTCGCGGAGGGCTTCATGCGCAGCGTCGCCGATGCCACATGGACCGTGGCAGCCGTCGGCGACTTCGACGGCGATGGCAAAGCCGACGTCCTGTGGAGAAACGCTTCGAGCGGCCAGAACTACATCTACCCGATGGACGGAACGAACGTGAAAGCCTCCGAGGGCTTCATCCGCACCGTTCCCACCTCATGGCAGGTGAAGGGCCTGGGCGACTTCAACCAGGACAACAAGAGGGACATCGTCTGGCGCAACGCTACGACCGGTGAAAACTACATCTATCCGATGGACGGATTGACCATTCTTCCCTCGGAGACCTATCTGCCGACCGTAGCGGACCTCAACTGGAACATCGTCGGCGTGGGCGACTACCACGGTCCGAATTGGGTGGACCAAAGCCTCATCCATGGCCGCGGCATCTCGGGCATTCTGTGGCGCAATTCCGCAACGGGCGCCGCCTATGTATGGAGCATGTCCATCCCGCTGCGGATCTCCAACAGCCCCTGCGGCAACATGGGATGCCCGCAGGGCGAGTTCCTGCCGCAGGTCGGCGACACGAACTGGCAGATTGTGAACAAGTAGGCTTGCAGGATCACGCCTATGAAAAGACTATACTTCCCGCATGTGGATTCCCGCCTCCAAGACCCTGACTGGATGGGCCGTCATCGGCGTCGGCGCAGTAGCGGCCGCGGTCCACTTTAGCGGACCGGAGCAGCGCGACGCCCCGGCGCCGGTTGCATCAGCGCCGGCCCAGGCCACGCCTCCAGAGGCCGCTCCGCCAAGAGGCAGCCTCGCCGACCTGCTGGCAAACGCTCGCAGGGCTCCGCTGCCGCGCAAGGTGGCGGGCGATCCTTTCGCCGGGCGCGCGCCGGCGCCTGTGACGCAGGTGCAGGCTGCGCCGATTCCAGCAAAGCCCGTCACGCCGCCGTTCCCCTTCAAATACGCAGGCTGGTTCCAGGAAGGCCGCGGTCCAAGCAAGGTCTACCTGTCGCGCGGCGACACTGTTTTCCCCATCAAGGCAGGAGACGTGCTCGAGGGATTCAGAATCGACGCCGTGCAGGGCGAGCGCATCGAGGTGACCTATCTGGCCAGCGGCGAGCAGTCGTCGCTCCTCCTTGCGAGCCTCACTGGAGCGGCGGACGGTGCGGTGCTCGCGGGTGCATCGGGCACGGCCGGCCTGCCGCAGCAGTCCGCCGCGCTACAGAGCTCGAGCTCCGGCGGCGGGGCGGCCTCCGCTCCCGGCGCCTCGCAGGCAGCGGCTCTCGCCGGAGGGCGAGCGCCGGCTGCTGCCGCCGCGGCACCGGCACCGACGACACCGCGAAGCGCAGGGTTGATTCCTCAAGCCATCAGCGTTGCCGCAAATGCACCGCCGTCGGGTTCAATGCCGACGGGGCAGGCGCCCGCAGTTCCCATGCAAGTCGGGCCTGTGCCGTCCGACGCATTTCCTGCCGCCTCCGCGCCGAGCGGGAAGCTCGGCGTCGAGCCCGCGGCATCCGGCAAGCTCGGCAGCGAAGCCGTGCAGCGCGGCAAGCTGGGGTTGTAAAGCATGAACAGCCGGCGTTTGTCAGCGCTGATTGTTGCAGCGACTTTTTGGGCGGCTCCAGCCGTAGGCGCGGATCCGGAACCCGCGGCCAAGCCGCCTGGCGGGCTCCCGCGCAAAGCGCAAGCAGATCGGAAAAAAGGCGCGTCCCCGATGTCCACTGCGCCCGCGCCGAAATCGGGATCCATGCCGAAAGGTCCGGCGCCAAAGGGAAAGCTCGGCACGGAACCCACTGCGCGCGGAAAGCTCGGCACTGATCCGCAGCCTGGCGACACGAAGGATCGTCCGCCCCGCTTCAATTAGGTTGCTGCACTCAAGTTGCGGGCGTAGCCTCGTCGGCTAAGCCGCATCAATCGGCCGCCCGGCCGATGTCGACCTTGGGGGGTCGCGCTATGAAAGCGTTTTGTGCCACGGCACTACATCTACCTGATGAACGGCACGGCGATCGCGAGCGAGGGCTACGTCCGCACGGTGGCCGACCAGGGCTGGCACCTCGTCGCGGTGGGCGACTATAACGGCGATGGTCGCGCCGACCTGCTGTGGCGCCACGCATCTAGCGGGGACACCTACGTCTATCCGATGAACGGCACCACCATCCTCGCCGGCGAAGGCTACCTGCGCAACGTGCCGAGCGCGTGGAAGGTCGTCTCGCCGATCAATGGCGGCGAGCTTGGCGGCAGGTGCGACGCGAGCGCGGCCGAGACGCAGGTCTACGACAGCACCATGGCGGGCTGTGGCGGCCGCGTGCCGAAAGCCAGCGCGGCCACGCTCTGTTCGTCGGGCTGCCACGTGTGCACGTCGCAGGAGTACGTGGCCCACAACCGCGGCATCGGCCCGAACGCGCACTACTGGACGTCGGACCTTCTCTACTATTACGGAACCTCTGGAAACCCTCCCGCTGCGGGGCGGTGCTCCGTTAGCCCGTTCAATAGCGGTGGCAGCCCCTGCATGCTGGTGACCACTGGACTCAGCACGGACCGCTACGGAAACCAGGTGGCCGGCTTGAACCACTGGGGTATGGGACGGATGGTCTGGGGCAACTCAACGGCGGCGTAGACGAGTTCTTCGGCGGCTGCGCGCTCCCCCTTGACTCCCCCTTCGCCGGCGCACTCTGCTGTTGTCCGTGATACCCAAGGGACTCGCCCATGATCCAACTGGCTCATTGAGGCTGACGTTCCCAGGTGACAGTCTCGCTCGCAAGCTGGCATTTTTGTACTCATCGTGCTCAAGAGTTTTAGCGTACGGATTTGGGCGGCCGCGATGCTGCTTGCGATCGGCTGCGGCGCGCACGCGTCCAGCCTGTGGCAGATCAACGAGATCTATTCCAACGCCGATGGCAGCGTCCAGTTCATCGAGCTGATCACGGCCTCCAGCGGGCAGCAGTTCGTCACCGGCCAGGCGATGACCAGCTCGCAGGGCGCCACCACCTACACGTTGAACGTCACGACCGATCTCCCCGGTGACTCCGCCAACAAGACCTTCCTCATCGGCACTCAGGGCTTCGCAGCCTTGAATATCGTTGCTCCCGACTACGTTGTGCCGAATGGATTCCTTTTCACCGGCGGGGGCACGCTCAACTGGGGAGGCGGCACGGATATCGTCAGCTACGCTTCGCTGCCGACCGATGGAAAGCTCTCGATCGATCGCGCTGGAGCAACGGCGATCAATTCGCCGACGAATTTCGCCGGCGTGACGGGCACTATCAGGAAGATGCGCTTCGACTTTGACGGCGATGGCAAGGACGACATCCTGTGGCGCAACCCTGCCACGGGACAGAACTACATCTACTTCATGAATGGGACCGCGGTCCGGACCGAGGGCTTTCTGCGCACGGTGGCGGACTTGAATTGGACCATTGCAGGTGTCGGCGACTTTGACGGCAACGGCAAGGCCGACATCCTGTGGAGAAACACGAGCACCGGCCAGAACTACATCTACTTGATGAACGGAACCGCGATAGCCGGCGAGGGTTTCATCCGCACCGTCGCGGATCAGAGTTGGCAGGTCGCAGGCATCGGCGACTTCGACGGCGACGGCGAGGACGACATCCTGTGGAGAAACAGCACCACCGGAGAGAACTACGTCTATCCGATGAATGGGCTATCCATCAAACCGGCTGAGGGCTACTTGCGCACCGTGGCCGACCAGAACTGGCAGGTCGTCGGATCCGGAGACTTTGACGGCGATGGAAAGGCAGACATCCTTTGGCGGAACTCTGCTACGGGGGAGAACTACATCTACTTGATGAATGTGACCGCGATCGTGACGGAGGGCTATCTGAGGCGGGTGGCGGACTTGAATTGGAAGGTCGGGGGCGTGGCGGACTTCGACGGCGATGGCAAAGCCGACATTCTCTGGAGGAACTCCAGCACCGGGGAGAATTACCTCTACCCGATGAACGGCACCACGATCCTCGGGACCGAGGGCTACCTCCGCACGGTGGCCGACCTGAACTGGCGGGTGGCAGCGCTCGGCGACTACAACGGCGACGGTAAAGCGGACATCCTGTGGCGCC
>VBBY01000199.1 GCA_005881595.1 Betaproteobacteria bacterium
GAGGCGCTTGAGCATCGAGCCGGCGTGGATCCGCTTGACATGCTCCGGCGCGAGGAAGCCTTCCATCATCTTCAGCGTGGTGAATTCCGAGCCGTTGTTCGGAGTGACCGCGATCGGCTTGTCCTTCAGCATCTCGGGCTCGTAGAACCCGGAGTCGCGCGAGACGACGATGGCGAACTTCGACATCGAGGCGCCCAGGGCCACGATCTTGCGCCCGCGCAGCCCCTGGCTGTCGGCCTCCACGGCGCGCTTCATGATTCCCCACTCGCACATGCGGTACTGGTCGATGCCGCCCTCGTTGTAGACCGAGTCGAGCGGGCGGTCGAAGACCGAATCGAACTTCACGAAGTGGGAGGTCGTGATCTGCGCCATCCCCGGCGTGGTCACGAACTCTAGGTCCAGGCCTTCGTCCTTGAAAAAGCCCGCGTCGCGGGCGACCAGCACCGGCAGGTCGTGGACCGCGTTCATGATGGCGACCTGGGGCCTGGTCGAAGCTTCTTGCGTAGTCATAGCGGCTTGATCTCCACTTTGCGGAACTTCACCACTCCCGCGCCGTACTGAAGCGCGATCGGGCCGCGGGAAAGCTTGTAGTCCAGAACGTCGACGGTACGGGTTCCATTGAGCGTGACGACGAGGTGCGGGCCTCTGGCGGTGATCTCGTAGATGTTCCACTGGCCGCCCGCCTTCGGCATCGGCACGACCTTGGCAACATCGACGATCGCGCCGGTGCCGTACGACGGCTCGGGGCGCTTGTCGTAGATGTTGACCTCGTAGCAGTTTGCCGCGGTGACTTTCTGCGGATCGGCGCAGCGCAGGAAGATGCCGCTGTTCGCGTCGGAGTCGACCCAGAACTCCGACCTGATCTGGAAGTCGCCGTACGAGTTCTTCGACACGAGATAGCCGTTGCCCTGGTCGGCCTGCACCGCGCCCTCGGCAAGCCGCCAGTTGGCGCTGCCGATCTGGTTCCAATTGTCCAGGCTCGAGCCGTCGAACAGCGTGGTCCACCCTGTGTCGCCCTGCCCTGACGGCGAGCTCGAGCAGCCGAGAATGGTGCAGCCGGTCACGAGCAATGCCGCGACCGTGATTGACGAACCTTTCATTGCGATCTCCTCTCTGGGCCTAGAAGCCGTACAGACGCGCTGGATTATCTACCAGGATCTTGCTCCGGGTGGCCGCATCCGGTGCCCACACCGGCAGCTGGTTCAGCAGGCGGCCGTCATCGATCTGGAACAGGGGCGTGACCTCGGTCGCCTTGCGCCCGGACGCCGAATTCGGGTGCGGCCAGTCCGTGCCCCAGACGATGCGCTCCGGATTGGCGGCGATCAGCGCCTGCGCGAGCGGCACCACGTCGGCGTAATCCGGCTCGAGCTTCGAGGAGCGATAGGCGCCCGAGATCTTCACGTAGGCCCGGCCGGAGCGCACGAGATCCAGCAGCTCGGCGAACCCCGGTTGCCGCGGCCCGAGCTCGGCGCGCGCGCCGCCGAAATGATCGAACACCACCGGCACCGGCGAGACGGCGACCAGGTCGCTGATCGCCGAAATCGTCGCCAGGTTGGTGTACATCTGCACGTGCCAGTTGCGGCCTTTCACGCGCTCGACGGCCTTTTCGAACCGCGAGCGCCCGGTCGCCGGGTCGGCTGCGCCGCCGGTCGCGAGATTGAGCCGGATGCCGCGTACTCCGGCCCTCGCCATCGCATCGAGCTCGCTCTCCGGCGTCCTGTCGTCGATGACGGCCACGCCGCGCGCATCGGCGCCGCGCGCCTTCATGCCGTAGAGCGTGGCCGAGTTGTCGGTGCCATAGACGCTCGGCGTGACGATGACCACGCGCTGCATGCCAAGCGCCTGGTGCAGCGCCGCCATTTCTTCCGGCAGCGCCATCTCGGGCGTATACACGCGCCCCGCGAAGAACGGGAACTTCCCGGGATCGCCGTGGATATGCGTATGGCAGTCGCAGGCCCCGCGCGGCACCTCGAAGCTCACCGGCGTCGCCGGCTGTGCCGCCCTGGCGAAGCTAGCCCCGGCGCGCAACAGCGCCCCGCCGGCGATCGATGCGGCCATGAACCTGCGTCGCGTCAGCATGCGCTCCTCCTGAAGGCTGCAAGCATGAGAAACTGAGCGCCATTATCGGAGGAATGCGGCCGTGGAAAAAGTCCTAGCGGCGGTCAGGACGGGTCCCAGCAGGACCGAGATGCGCGAGTTTCCCATGCCGGACATCCCCGAGGACAGCGCCCTCCTGAGGATGGAGGTCGCCGGGATCTGCGGCACCGACGTCAAGCTCTACAAGACCCCGCCTTCTAGCACCCCGGTGATCATGGGCCACGAGAACATCGGCACCATCGCCAGGGCGGGCCGCGAGTTCACCCGGCGCAAGGGCTTCAAGGAGGGCGACCTGGTGTTCGTCGAGCACTACGTCATGTGCGGCAAGTGCGAGTGGTGCCACCTGGGCGAGTACCGGCACTGCGAAAACACCGACTGGCGCCATAACCCGGACGCCATCCGCTATGGCTACACGTCGGCCGAGAAGGCCCCCCATCTGTGGGGCGGCTTTGCGCAGTACGTCTACCTGCCGTGGAACGCCGTCGTGCACCGCGTGCCGAAGGGCGTCACGCCGGAGCTGGCGGGACTGGTCACGCCGATGGCCAACGGCGTCGAATGGTCGCTGTTCGACGGCGGGGTCGGCTATGACTCCAGCGTGCTCATCCAGGGCCCGGGCCAGCAGGGGCTGTCGCAGACGGTGATCTGCAAGCAGGCCGGAGCCTCGCTCATCATCGTCACCGGCACCTCCAAGGATCGAGCGCGCATGCAGGTTGCCAAAGATCTGGGCGCCGACCACGTGATCGACGTGCAGAAGGAAGATCCGCTTGCGCGCATCAACGAGATCACCGGCGGCAAAGGCGTGGATGTCGTGCTCGACTGCACCGCGGGCGCCGGGACCACTCCGGTCCTGCTCGGCGTCGACGCGCTCAAGCGCAAGGGCGGGACGATGGTGGTGCAAGGGGAGATGGCGGAGTTTCCGGCTTTTCCGCTCGGCAAAGTCACGGTCAAGTTCATCACGATCAAGAGCGCGCGCGGCCACAGCTACAGGGCCTGCGAGCTCGCCCTGCAGCAGCTCGCATCGAAGCGCTTTCCGCTGGAGAGGATCACCACCCACCGCTTCGGGCTCAAGGACGTGGACCTGGCCATCAAGTCGGTCGGCGGCCACGGCGTGCCCGACGTGATCCACGCCTCCCTGCTGCCCTGGAAGTGACCGCGCGCGTCGCGATCGCCACCGGCGACCCGGGCGGCATCGGCCCGGAGATCTCGCTCAAGGCGGCGCTCGACCCGGAAGTGGGGGCGATCTGCCGTCCGGTCGTCATCGGCGATCGCGGCGCGCTGGAAGCGCATGCGAGAGCTTGCGGTTTGTCCCTGAGAGACATTTCGGTTCTCGACAGAAAGCAGCTCA
>VBBY01000222.1 GCA_005881595.1 Betaproteobacteria bacterium
CGGGTTGCCGGCCGAAGTGCTGGTCGGCGACGACCAGTTCAAGCCCGACCTCGGGCGCCAGATCGCCGAGAAATACGTCCGGCTCGACAAGGTCGACTTCCTCACCGGCTTCGTGTTCTCGAACATCATGCTCGCGGCCGTGCCGGTGGCGTTCGAAGCCAAGATCATCTACGTCAGCCCGAACGCCGCGCCCTCGCCGCTCGCCGGCAAGCAGTGCAACCCGTATTTCTTCGTCGCTTCCTGGCCCAACGACGCCTACCACGAGGCTGCCGGGCAGCACGCCACCAACAAGGGCTACAAGAACGCCTACCTGATCGCGCCGAACTACCAGGCCGGGAAGGATTCGCTCGCCGGCTTCAAGCGCTATTACAAGGGCAACGTCGCGGCGGAGGTCTACACGCAGCTCGGTCAGCTCGACTACTCGGCGGAGCTCGCGCAGCTGCGCGCCGCCAGGCCCGACGCGCTCTACATCTTCCTGCCGGGCGGCATGGGCATCAACTTCATCAAGCAGTTCGTCGCCGCCGGCCTGTCGACTGACATCCCGCTCATCGTGCCGGGCTTCGGCTCCGACCAGGACATCATCCGCCCGGTCGGCGAAGCGATGCTCGGGCTGTTCGACACCGCGCACTGGGCGATCGACTTCGACAACGCGGCGAACAAGCGCTTCGTCGCCGCGTTCGAAAAGGAATACAAGCGTCTGCCGTCGGTGTTCGCCGCGCAGGGCTGGGACACCGCGATGCTGATCGACTCCGGCGTGCGCGGGGTGAAGGGCAGGATCGCGGACGTCGAGGCGCTGCGCAAGGCGCTGAAGGCCGGCAAGTTCGAGTCGGTGCGCGGGTCGTTCAAGTTCAACCGCAACCAGTACCCGATCCAGAACTACTACCTGCGCGTCGTCGGCAAGGATTCCCAGGGGCGTCTCGTCAACAAGACCATCGGCACCGTCTTCAGGGATCACGGCGACGCCTACGTGCAGGACTGCCCCATGAAGTAATCTGTTTTGTCCTGGATCCTGATCCTCGAGCAGTCGCTGAACGGCCTGCAGTTCGGGCTGATGCTGTTCCTGCTCGCCGCCGGGCTGACGCTGGTGTTCGGCATCATGGACATGATCAACCTGGCGCACGGCTCGCTCTACATGCTGGGCGCCTTCATCGCCTCGACGCTGGTGCAGGCGACCGGCTCGTTCGTCGCCGGCGTGCTGCTCGCCATCCCGGCGACGGCGATTCTCGGGATGGTCCTGGAAATCTCGGTATTGAGAACCCTGTATGCGCGCGACCACCTTTCGCAGGTGCTCGCCACCTTCGCGCTGATCCTGATCATCAACGAGCTCACGCGGCTCGCGTGGGGCTCGGACGCCGCGCTGCCGATGCCGCAGGCGCTCTCCGGGCCGGTCGAGCTGCTGCCCGGGCTGCGCTACCCGGCCTACCGGCTGGTGATCATCGCGGTCGGGGTTCTGGTCGCTGTGCTGCTTTTCATTCTCGTCACGAAGACCCGCGTCGGCATGCGAGTGCGCGCCGGCGCGTCGAACCGCGAGATGGCGCTCGCCATGGGGGTCGACATCAAGACCCTCTTCACGCTCGTGTTCGGCGCCGGCGCCGCGCTCTGCGCGCTGGCCGGCGCGATGCTCGCGCCGCTTTTCGCCGTGCAGGTCGGCATGGGCGAGAACATCCTGATCCTCGCCTTCGTGGTGATCGTCATCGGCGGCATCGGCTCGATCCGCGGCGCGCTGGTCGGCGCGGTGCTGGTGGGCATCGTCGACACGATCGGCCGGGCCTTCCTGCCGATCCTGTTCGGCATCTTCTTCCAGCCGCGCGTCGCGAGCGCCGCCGGCCCGGCGATCGCCTCGGTGCTGATCTACCTGCTGATGGCGGTGGTGCTCTTTCTGCGGCCGCGAGGCCTGTTTCCGGCGCGCGGATGAAACGCAGCATCGCGGTATTCATCGTCCTCCTCGGCTTTCCGCTCGCCATGAGCGCGATCGACAACCTGTTCTACGTCAGCTTCGCCAGCCGCGTGATCATCTATGCGATCGCCGCCACCAGCCTGAACCTGGTGCTGGGCTACGGCGGCATGATCTCGTTCGGTCACGCGGCGTTCGTCGGCGCCGGCGCCTACGCCGCGAGCATCTGCATCGCCGAGGGCGTGGCGAGCGCCTGGCTCGGCTGGCCGGCGGCGATCGCCGCCTCGGCGCTCGCGGCGTGGCTGATCGGCGCGGTGTCGCTGCGCACGCGCGGGGTTTACTTCATCATGATCACGCTCGCCTTCGCGCAGATGGCGTTCTACCTCGTCAATTCGATGAAGGCGTACGGCGGCGACGAAGGCCTGCCCCTGCCGCAGCGCGCCGAGCTGGGCCTGGGCCTCGATCTCGGCAACGAGGTGGTGTTTTACTACGTGGTGCTTTTCTTTCTCGCCCTTTCGCTTTACGGGCTCCACAGGGTCATGCAGTCCCGCTTCGGCAGGGTAGTGATCGCGATCCGCGAAAACGAGGCGAGGGCCGAGGCGATCGGCTTGCCGGTATACCGCTACCAGCTCGCCTGCTTCGTCATCGCCGGCGCGGTCGCCGGGCTCGCCGGGGCGCTCCTCGCGAGCCACGGCAAGTACGTCAACCCGAACGTGCTGCACTGGGTGCAGTCCGGCACGCTGATGATCATGGTGATCCTGGGCGGCGTCGGCCAGCTCTGGGGCGGGGCCATCGGGGCGTTCGTGCTCCTCGGCCTCGAGCATGTGATCTCCGACTATCCGCTCCCCTGGCTCGCCGCCGTGGCGCCCAACTACCCGCAGCACGCCAACCTGGGCGTCGGCCTGGTGATGCTGGCGGTCGTGCTGTTCGCGCCGCACGGCATCGCCGGGCTGCTGTCGCGGAGGCGCGGTGCTTGAGCTGAGGCGCGTGTCGAAGCGCTTCGTCGGCGTCGTCGCCACCGACGACGTGTCGCTGGAGGTAAGGAGCGGCGAGGTCCATGCGCTGATCGGCCCCAACGGCGCCGGCAAGACCACGCTCATCAGCCAGATTTCAGGCAGCTTGCCTTCCGATCGCGGGGAGATCCGCTTCGACGGGCACGACATCACGCGCGCCCGCCCCTACGAACGGGTGAAGCTCGGGCTGGCGCGCAGCTACCAGGTCACGAGCATCTTCAAGCGTTTCACCGTGCTGGACAACCTCGCCCTCGCGGTGCAGGCGCGCAGCGGCTCGAGCTTCTCGTTCTGGCGGCCGGTCGCTGCGGAAGGCAGTCTATTCGACGAAGCCCGCTCCGTCGCAGGAGAAATCGGTCTTTCCCAAAAACTCAGTTCCATCGCAGCTACGCTCGCCCATGGCGAGCAGCGCGCCCTGGAAGTCGGCCTCGCGCTCGCCACGCGTCCCAAGCTGGTGCTGCTCGACGAGCCCCTCGCCGGCATGGGGCCCGAGGAGGCGCAGCGCATGATCGCCCTGATCGACCGCGTCCGCTCGCGCGTCACGGTGCTCCTCGTCGAGCACGACATGGACGCGGTGTTTCGCCTCGCGAACCGCATCTCGGTGCTGGTGAACGGCCGCGTCATTGCGAGCGGAGCGCCCGAGGCAATCAAGGCGGACGAGCAGGTGAGAAAGGCCTATCTCGGCGACGAGGTTGCCGCCTGATGCTGCAGATCCGGGATCTCGAGACCTCCTACGGGGCAAGTCAAGTGCTCTTCAAGCTGAATTTCGAGATCAAGACCGGCGAGGCAGCGACACTGCTGGGCCGTAACGGCATGGGCAAGACCACCACCGTGCGCTCCATCATGGGCCTGACGCGCGCCAAAAGCGGAACGATCAGCTTCCGCGGCAAGCGCATCGAGCGCGAGGCGCCCGATCGCATCGCGCGCTCCGGCATTGCGCTGGTGCCCGAAGGGCGGCAGATCTTTCCCAACCTCACGGTGCGCGAGAATCTGGTCGCGTTTGCCGGCAACCGCGCGGCGCGGACCGATCCCTGGACCCCAGGCAGAGTGCTCGAGTTTTTCCCGCGGCTCGCTGAGCGCGCGGGCAACATGGGCAACCAGCTTTCGGGCGGCGAGCAGCAGATGCTCGCCATCGGACGCGCGCTGGTGACCAACCCGCACCTCTTGATCCTGGACGAGGCGACCGAGGGGCTCGCGCCGCTGGTGCGCGAGGAGATCTGGAAGTGCCTGGAGCGGCTGCGGCAGGCGGGGCAGACGCTGCTGGTCATCGACAAATACCTCGAGCGCCTGGTGAGGCTCGCCGACCGCCATACCATCATCGAGCGCGGCCGCGTCGCCTGGCAGGGTAGCT
>VBBY01000257.1 GCA_005881595.1 Betaproteobacteria bacterium
ACTTCAAAGCGTGTCATCTTGCGCAAGACGTCGAACGATTGCTGATTGTGTTCGTCCGTATCGTTCTCGTGCCCTTCGAAAACGATGAACGACCAGGGAAGGCGGCCAAACATCTCCACCCAGCCGATCCAGTTATGCACGGCCAGGTACGAAATGGCGCAGCCATTGAGGTGTGAATGCAAGAATTGCGGCAGATCGTCCTCGGGCCGAGGGTGTTGCAGGATGTTGCCACCGGTGACGGAAAACCGTGTGCAGCCGATAGCGTACAGCAATTTCTCGGTCTGCGGTGTGACGTTCTCGTGGTCCCATCCATGGCACCACATGGCGCCCTGCTTCAGATATTGCGCCATCATCATCCCCACGTTGCAGCCTACATCGAGCACCAGCCGGTCTTTGACCGTTACGCCTGCGCGCTCCATCATTCGAGTCAGCGTCTCCATGCGCTTCTCCGCGTTACGCTTGCCGGGCACCGCAACGCCTGGGACAGATTGATAAAGGTACCGGTTGCCGCGCAGGACGCTCCGGTCGCCGTAATGCGAATCGTCGGCGCTTTCGAGCGCCACCTTTTTGAGGTAGTTCCCGTAATCCACGAGCAGGAAGTTCTGGTGATCGACATATCTCCACTTGCCGTCGCGGCCGACGATCGCGTTCCCGTTGCAATCAGGGGGAAGAAAATCTTCGTCGTTGTATCCGTCGGGTATCGTCACGCGGATAATCTGCTGAGCTTCCATCTCGCGAATCCTCTCAACGCCGGCCTCGGTCTCGGCGTGCGTTGGTGTGCGTCCCTCGATGTGCTCGAAAACGTTGGCTGTCCAAGTCTGGTCGCCAAGCTGCAATTCGACGAGATCGTAGAGGCGCGGGCCGATGCCATGAGTGTATAGCGTGTTCGAGACGAGCGAGAGATGCCTGTGGCTGTACGTGATCTTCTTGTGCAGCTTGCTGATTCCTTGATGCGAGGTGTGGACGTAATTGCTGTCGTTGACGCCGCCAGGGTTTTTGATGATCTTCAGCCCGGTGGCCGGCGGGTAGAACTTCTGAATCGCGGCAAAAGCGGTTCGCAACCATGAATCGGGTGAACGCAAATAGGCTAGCAATTCATGCAGAGTTTTCACCTGCACGCCGGAAATCTGGAATCGCCGCAGCTGTTGCACCGGCAATGCTTTTTGCCATGGGGTTGTGATGCCGAACATGTCGCGCGCGAGCTGCGCCACGCCGACGCGGTGGATCAACCGCAATTCGACCAGCATCTGGTAGCGCGCTCTGGCGATCGTCGCGATCGGGGCGGGAAATTTGGCAGCGAACCACCCTTTGAAGGAAAGCCGTCCTGCCTCGTCCAGGAATCGCAGCGGATCTGTGTATCGATGGAATGCCTCGCGGCCGGCTTCTGTCACTGCCCATCGTCCTTCTTTGTGGAACATCCACGACGCTTTTTGGGGTGCGATCGAGCCATACAGCAGGTCACCCCAAACCTGTTCGTGTTCCAGGCTCCCCCAGTCGCGCTCCGGCCATTTCTCCTTGACGTATTGCAGGATGGTGTGCGGATGCAACCCATCGGGGTGGGCGATCAAGACTTCAAACGCCATGCGCACCGCCTTAGCCGTGCGGCTGCGTGTTTTGCCAAACATAACTGCTACTAAAACAGGGGTCACGTCGTTGTCGCATGTCTCAATACGGGTTACGTCCTGCGCAAGGTCCTTAGTATATTGAATATTCTCTTATCAAAAACCCACAAAAACATGATGTACGTGGATGCGCCGATTCCACACTTGATTATCAGGCTGGACAACTGTCCCAAGGAGTTCAGATAATCGCCGCCCAAAATTGATACCAACTGAATGGCGGTGGCCATCGTAAGTGTAGCCGCGAAAGGAATAGATAGCCCCTTCAGGTAAACACCAGGAGTGATGCCTATTTTCCTGGTGGTAATTGCGATCCACGACACAGAAAGAATCACATAGGTCGTGAACCAGGGTATTAGTGCAGCCTCCAGACCATACGGTACAGCGAGAAAAAACGACAGCGACACAAGAATTGCGCAAGCAACGAAATACAAAGAGCTCCAGGAAGCTCGACCTTGGGCATTGTGAACAAAACTGTTAACGGCATTGAGCGACACCATAATTTGGGCCAAACATAAGTACTCAAACATACGCCCTATAGGCGCCCATTNNNATAGCGGAAATACCAGCGTCGCACAGATGTTGACTGTCCTTAGATAAAAGTTTCTAAGTCTTTCTCGGTCAGATCCCAGCAATGCAAATGTCGGGAAGGAGACATGATTGATCAAGACGACTATTTTCTCTGTCGGGAGTTGCGCGAGTTGCAGGGCCAATGAGTATTGGCCCAATGTCGTCGGCTGCCAGGCTCTGCCGGCGAAGAATCTATCTGACTTCTCGTAGACATAATACATGGTGCTTTGTACGCTCACCAGGAAACCGAATCTGAGGTATGGTTTAACGTCATTGAAGCTGTAGTGGAACCTTGGCAGCCATTTAACCGTAACAAATGTAAAGAAGAGCTGGGCCGATGCGAGAACTATCAAGCCGAAAATCAATGTCCACACTCCGCCACCGGACTTGGCAATGATCAGCATTATCACAGAGGAGGTGATAACGGCAAGGATTTCGATTCGGCCAAGTGTCTTGAAATCCAGTTTCTTCCTCAAGAGACTGTTTGGCACAACCTGCAGGCCCTGGAGCAGGAACAACACCGACACCGCCTGTGTGAGGACGAGCAATTTCGGTTCGTTGAAGAGCCACGCCGTTAAAGGCGCGACTCCGTAGGAGATAGCGGCAAGGAATAGCGCAATGAACACGCTAAACCAAAAGATGGACGATAGCTCCTCCTGCGTGGTCTGCGACCTTTGAATAATGGCCGGTCCCAGTCCAAGTTCGCTCAGTTTCATCGCGTACCCTGGAATGATGATCGCCATTTCC
>VBBY01000223.1 GCA_005881595.1 Betaproteobacteria bacterium
AACTTCGCCTGGGGCGCGCTGATCGTCATCGGCATCACTGCCTTCACGCTGCAGTGGCTGATGGACGAGCGCCCGCCGCGCGAGCGCAAGCCCGCCGGCCCGCTCGCGCCGGCCGCCGCTTGAGCGTAGCATTGCAGCTCTGGCACTTCTCCTTGTCCGTTCCGCGTTTCTCGGCGCCGCCGCGCTCTCGCTGGCGCTGCCGGCGCCGGCCTGGGCGCACATCTACAAATGGGTCGATGAGCGCGGGGTGACCGTCTACTCCAACATTCTGCCCGAGAAGAGCCCGAAGAACGCGCAGATGGTCGTCGAAGAGAAGCCTGCCGATAGAGCGCCCGCGGCCGAGGCGATGCGGAGGGAGCAGCAGCTCCTCGAGCGGATCGCCAACCTCGAGCGGCAGCTCCAGGCACAGCAATACCAGCAATACCCGCAGTACATTCCGCCGCCGCCTCCTTCCGTCGACTACGGCGGTTACTACCAGGGCTATTACCCCTCGTATCCGCTGACCTATCCCTACGCGGTTTTCACCGGCAGGTTTATTGGGCGCGGGCACAGCTTTGTTTCGCCGCGGTTTGCATCGGCCCGCGTTGCATCATTCCATCATGGCGGCATGAGCCGAGGAAGGCGATAGTCATGGCACTCGCCCGTTGCGTGATTCTCGGCGCCGCCGCGCTCTCGCTGGCGCTGCCGGCGTCGGCCCAGCTCATCGCGCGGCGCGACCTCAGCTATTCCATGGCGCTCGCCATGGCCACCGCCGCGCTCGAAGCCTGCAAGGCGCGCGGCTACGCGGTCTCCGTGGTCGTCGTCGATCGCGGCGGCGACACCATGGTCGCGATCCGCGGCGACAACGCCGGCCCGCACACGATGGAGAACGCGCGCCGCAAGGCCTACACCGCGCGCACGTTCAGGATGACCACCGAGGCCTTCCTGCAGGAGATGAAGACCCGGCCGGTGCGGCGCGAGCAGACCACGCTGCCGGGCGTGATCGCGATCAACGGCGGCGTGCCGATCAAGGTCGGCAGCGACACGATCGGCGGCATCGGCCTGTCGGGCTCGCCCGGCGTCGACGAGGAGTGCGTCAACGCCGGCATCGAGAAGGTCAAGCAGTTCCTGCAATAACCTTCAGCGCGCGCTAGCCGACGCCTTCGACGATTCGCATGTCGCGCTCGACGGCGTTGCCGAGCACGCGCAGCGCTTCCTTGTAGCCCGCACTGTCGTGCGCCGCGGTGGCCTTTTCGAGGCTGTCGAACTCGACCAGCACCACGCGCTGGTTGATTCCGCCTTCGTAGGTCTTGGCGGGCATTCCGCGCACGAGGAAGCGGCCGCCCGACTGCTGGATCGCCGGGACGGCGAGCTTGGCGTACGCGCCCCACGCTTCCTGGTTCTTGATCGCCCGGTAACACACCACCCAATATGCCTTCGCCATGTCGGTCTCCTCTGGTTGACGGTTTTCAGCCCCTGGGCCGGGTCCAGGTCTCGGACCAGGCCAGGCAGCAGCTCGATGCGGGCTTGCCGAAGCGCTCCTGCGGGAAAGGCTTCGCGCCGGCGGCTTCGCCGTTGACCGAAAGCTGCGCGCTGCGCGCCGGCAGGAAGGTGCTGTAGACCCCGAGCGGCCGGTTCAGCGCGCCCGGCGGCATGGTCAGGATGAAGGGCTTCATCAGGTCCCACCAGCTCAGGATGATCTCGTCCTTACTGGAGACCACGCGCTCCTCGACGGTGCTGAGCGAGTTGCCGCTGCGCGCGAACTCGGCGTCGAAATTTTATTCAACAAAGAACTTTCGACGAAAAGCGCGTGGCCTTGCCCTGCGGGCGACCATAGCACGCGCCAGTGGCTGACGCGGTCGGTGAGGGTCTTGCCGCCGTCGTTGGAGAGGCGGATGAACGAATTCTCGCCGGTCATCACGACGTCGTGCGGGTCGACCATCTGCGGCTCGGCCATGGCGTGGCTCCTCTGGTAGCATGTCCCGTCTCAAGGGGAGAAGGGCCATGAAAAAGCTGCTCGGATTATCCGTCGTCCTGATGATTGCGCCGCTCGCGCACGCCGCGGACATCGAAGCGGGCAAGGCGAAGGTCGCCACCGTGTGCGCCGCCTGCCACGGCGCGGGCGGGGTGAGCGTGAGCGATACCATCCCGAACCTCGCGGCGCAGCGCGCGGGCTACCTCGAGGCGCAGCTGAAGGCGCTCAAGGACGGCACGCGCAAGAACCCGATCATGAACGCGATCGCGGCCCAGCTCAGCCCCGAGGACATGGCCAACGTCGCGGCCTACTTTGCCGCGCAGCCTGGCGCCGAGAAGGGCGCCAAGTCCGGCTTCCTGCCGGGCGTCGCGAGGACCCACGTCAGCTTCCCGGAAGGCTACAAGGACACGTTCACGAAATACCACACGATCAATTTCCCCGCGACGAGGCAAGTTCGGCACTACTTTGCCAACCAGGCGGCGGTGCAAGCGGCAAGAGAAGGCAAGCCGCTGCCAGCGGGCTCGGTGCTGTTCGTCGAGGTCTACGCGGCGAAGCTTGACGCCGACCAGAAGCCGGTGACCGGCAGCGACGGCTTCTACGTGGCGGACAAGCTCGTTGCGTACACCGCGATGGCGAGCGGCGCCGGCTGGGGCAAGGACGTCCCCGACATGCTGCGCAACGGCGACTGGAACTACGCCGTGTTCACCACCGACAAGCAGCACCGGCCCGGGGTCAACCAGGCCGAGTGCTTCGCCTGCCACAAGCCGCTCGACAGCACGAGCTACGTGTTCACGCTGAAGCAGCTCGCCGGAGCGAAGTAAGGACTTCTACTTCGCAGGCACGCGCCACGGCTGCGGTGGCGCAACGGGTTGTTTCGGCTGCTTCTTCTTTTTCTTCTCGCGGCCGCGTTCCTGGCCCTTGGGCATCGGATTCTCCTGGAAAGTTAAACATTCCGGCGCGATCAGGTCCATTATGGTCGCACAGGATGCTTAAAAGCCGGCAATTGGCGAACATCACGCGCGACACGCTCGAGCACTACGACGAGCGCGCGGACGAGTTCCAGCGCAGGACACGCGACCACGACGTCAGCCAGAACATCGCCGAGCTGCTGCGGCACATCGAGGGCCGGCCGCCGTTCACGATCCTCGATTTCGGCTGCGGGCCGGGGCGCGATCTCAAGGCTTTCGCCGCGCTCGGCCACGTCGCGGTGGGCCTGGAAGGCTCGCCGCGCTTCGCCGCGATGGCGCGCAAGCAAAGCGGCTGCGAGGTGTGGGAGCAGGACTTCCTCAGGCTAGAGCTGCCGCCGGCGCGCTTCGACGGGGTGTTCGCCAACGCGGCGCTGTTCCACGTGCCATGCCAGGAGCTGCCGCGCGTGCTTGCCCAGTTGCGGGCCACGCTCAAGCCGCGCGGGGTGTTGTTCAGCTCGAATCCGCACGGCAGTAACGAGGAAGGCTGGAACCGCGAGCGCTACGGCGCCTACCACGATCTCGAGGCTTGGCGCGGCTACCTGTCGGCGGCGGGATTCGACGAGCTCAGCCATTACTACCGCCCGAGCGGCCTGCCGCGCGAGCAGCAGCCGTGGCTCGCGGGCGCATGGCGCTCGGGCGGTACAATCGAGCCCATGTCATGGCCATGGAGCAGGCGATGAGAGCAGACGCGGACAAGCCGGCAGCGGAACCGGTCGAGCGGGTGGAAGGCATCGCGGAGCGGCTTGCGTTCAAGTCGCGCTTTGCGCTCGTCTTCGGCGAGATCGGCCATCAGCTCGCGCGCACGACCTGCGAGCGGCTGATCGCGCTCGCCCAGGAATCCGATGCGCCGATCACGGTCCTAGTCTCCTCGCCCGGGGGACACGTCGAGTCCGCCGACGCGATCCACGACGTCATCCGCTTCATCCGCGCGCCGGTGACCACGGTCGGCACCGGCTGGGTGGCGAGCGCGGGCACGCACGTCTTTCTCGCCGCGCCGAAGGAGCGGCGGGTCTGCCTGCCGAACACGCGCTTCATGATCCATCAGCCCGGCGGCGGCGCGGGCGGGCCGGCGACCGACATCGCCATCCAGGCGAAGGAAATCCTGCGCACGCGCGAGCGCATCGCGCGCGTGATCGCGAAGCAGACCGGCAAGACCTACGAGAAAGTGCTGGCCGACATGGAGCGCGACTTCTGGATGAACGCCGCGGAAGCGGTCGAGTACGGCATCGTCTCGCGGATCATCGAGAGCTCGAGAGAGCTTTCCTGAAGGTCCCGCAATTCCACTGCGCCGGCGCTCTGCTTTGCCTGGCGCTTCTCGCCGCGGCCTGCGCCACCCAGAAGCCAGACAGCGGACGGAAATTTGAGATAGGCATCGTCGGCGATCTGCCGTATACGGCGGCCGATGAAGCCAGGATGCCGGCGCTCATCCGGGACGTGAACCGGGCCGATCTCGCCTTCGTGCTGCACGTCGGCGACATGCAGGCCGACGGCGCGGGCTACACGAGCGGCGCTCTGCCCTGCGCCGACGCAACGCTGGCGATGCGCAAGGCGCAGATCGAGACCCTCCGGCATCCGGTGATCCTCACTCCCGGCGACAACGACTGGTCGGACTGCCACCGCGCCGTGCCGAAGGGGTTCGATCCGGCGGAGCGGCTCGCGAAGCTGCGCGAGATGTTCTTCCAGGGCGACGAAAGCCTCGGGCAGCGCCGCCTGCGCCTCGTGCGGCAAAGCGCCGATCCGCGCTACGCGAAGTTCAGGGAAAACGCGCGCTGGGAGCACGGCGGGGTGCTGTTCATCACCCTGCACATGGTCGGCGACAACAACAATCGCGGGCGCACGCCGGAGCAGGACGCGGAGTACGCCGAGCGCATGGCGGCCAATCTCGAGTGGATGAAGCAGGGATTCGAGCTTGCGGCGCGCGGCGGCTACAAGGCGGTCATGATCGTCACGCAGGCGAACCCCTACCTCGAGGAGACCTGGAACGCGGCATTCAAGCGCCGCATGCGCATCGGGCCGCCGTTCGCGACCCCGTTCGGCTTCGCGGATTTTCTCGCCGCGCTGGAGCAGGAAATCTCGCTGTTCGAGCGGCCGGTGGCGCTGGTGCACGGCGATACGCATTTCTTCCGCGTCGACAAGCCGCTGCGCTTCGCGCAGGACCCGCGCGCCTACGAGAACTTCATCCGCGTCGAGACCTTCGGCTCGCCGTACGTGCACTGGGTGCGCGCGATCGTGGACCCCGATGACCCGCAGGTCTTCTCGTTCAGGCCCGAGCTGGTAAGAGCAAAGTGATCACTGCGCCAGGCGCTTCACCATCTCGTACATGAACTCGCGGCCGGCGTACAGGCGCGCGATCTCGATGCGCTCGTCGAGGCCGTGGATGCGGTTGTCCGCCGGATCGACGAACAGGCCGGAAACGCCGTACATCGGCATGCCGAGGTTGCGCAGGAAGCGGCTGTCGGTCGCGCCGGTGCTCATCGACGGCACCACCGGCACGCCGGGGAACCTCTCCTCGGTCAGGCCCTCGACGACCTTCATCACGTCAGGACGCAGCGGCGAGGGCGGGCTGGCGAGCGGCGGATTGCTCGCCTTGACCTCGACCTTCGGGCCGGCGAGGCGCCGTACTTCGGCATCCACCGCCGCCGCATCGTCGTGCGGCAGGATGCGGCAATTGACGGTGGCCGTGGCCGATTGCGGCAGCGCGTTCTCGGCGTGGCCCGCGCGCAGCATGGTCGCGACGCAGGTGGTCCGCAGCAGGGCGTTGTAGAGCGCGCTGGAGGAAAGACG
>VBBY01000151.1 GCA_005881595.1 Betaproteobacteria bacterium
CTGGCGGTGCGCGATGCGATGTTCGATCCGTTCGAATACTTCGTGCTGCGCAGGAAGGACGGGCTGCTGAAGACCGATTTCAAGCAGCCGCTCGGCAAGGTCTCGTATCACATCCCCTGCCATTCGCGCGTGCAGAACATGGGGCAGAAGACGCGCGAGATACTCGAGGCGATTCCCGGCACCGCGGTGACCACGGTGGAGCGCTGCGCCGGCCACGACGGCACCTGGGGCGTGAAGGCCGAGTACTTCGCCAGCTCGATGAAGATCGGGCGGCCGGTGTTCAGGCAGATGGCCGAGCCGCATCCGGATTACGTAGCCTCCGACTGCCCCATCGCCGCGCGGCACATCCGGCAAGGCATGGGCGACGAGGCGAAGGCGGCCGAAAAGGCGCATCCGCTTTCGCTTTTGCGAAAAGCGTACGGCATCTGAAAAAGAATCGTGGTCTGTCCCTGATTTTGGTTTTTCTCGCCGGCTGCGCGGCGCTGGAGCCGGCACCGCCGGGCGCGATCGTCTTTGCGCTGACGGGCGATGCCCCCTACTCCGAGGCGGAAGCGCAGCGCTTCGATGCGCTGATCGACGACCTGAATGCGCGCGACCTCGCTTTCGTCGCGCATGTCGGCGACATCACTTCAGGCCGGGGACCCTGCACCGACGAGTGGTTCGAGGCGCGCAAGCGCCAGTTCGCGCGGCTCGAGCATCCGTTCATCCTCCTGCCGGGCGACAACGACTGGACCGATTGCCACCGCAGCGGGTTCGATCCCATGGAACGACTCCGGAAATGGAGAGAGCTTTTTTGTGATCAACGGCTGATCCATCAAGGCGGCGAGTACTGCGAGCACGTGCGCTGGGAAACAGGCGGCGTGGTGTTCGTCGCCGTGAATGTGCCGGGAAGCAACAACAACCTCGGCCAGCCCGAATATGCGCCGCGCATGGAAGCAGTGTTCGCGTGGCTCGATGAAGCCGAGGCGGTAAGTCGAGGACGCACGCTCGTGGTCCTGATGCAAGCGGATCCCTTTGTTGGGAAGAATGGCTACGACACGCTGCTCGAGCGCCTGCGCACAATGGGCGCCGAGCGGCCGGGACGGGTTTTCCTCGTGCACGGCGACACGCACGTGTATCGCAACGACGAGCCGCTGCCCGGGATGAGGCGAGTCGAGGTCTGGGGCTCGCCCTTCGTCGGCTGGCTGCGCGGCTCGATTACCGCCGACGGCATCGCCGTCGAGCAGGGCGGCATGCGCTAGCGAACTGAATCGATCACCACCGCGACGCCGGTCGCATCGTTCGCCACCGGCGCGCTGGTCCCGTGCAGGTCGCCAGGCTGCGGCGTAGCGCTCCCCGACCTCGAAATCCGGGCACCCACTACGACGCGAGGAAAGCCCGACAGCTTCAATCCCGGCGCCATCGCCATCGAGTCGTCGAGCGAGAAAGCGACCGGCAGGTCGCGCACCTGCCTGCGCAGCACCGCGAGCGGCATCGGCGGGCCCTCAGCGGCGCGCGCAAAAATGAACACCGCGTCGTCGGGCGAGGCTTTCTGTCTCAGCTTGGACGCAAGGCTGATCGTGCCCTTCAGCGCCTTCGTGCTGCTCGCCAGGCTTCTTGCTTCCTGCACGTTGGAGCGGATCGCGCGCGCGTCCTCGGAATCCGCCGCCACGAGCGGCAGCATGCGCTCCCAGTACGCCGCCGCCGCCTTGAAGTCCTTCCTCTCGAACGCGGCGGCGCCGGCGAGGGCCAGCGCCTTCAGGTTGCCGGGATCGATCTCGAGCGCGCGCGCGATCAGCTTTTCGGGATCACCCGCGAGGCGCTGCCCTTGCGCCATGCCGAGAGCGTCCGCGAAGTCGGCGAGGAGCTGCGCATCGCGCGGCGCGCGTGCGGCTGCCTTGGCATAGGCCTGGGCCGCCTCCTGGAAGCGCCCGAGCACGACGTAGGAGCGCCCGAGGAGCTTCCAGCCTTCGGCGTCGTCGGGATTGTCCTTGAGACGCGTGGCGAGCCGCTCCACCATTGCTTCGACCTGCCGCGCGGTGATGCCATGCGCTACCTGCGGATCGATCGCGCCCGGATTGCCGACCACCAGGTAAACGGCGAGCGCGAGCACGGGAATCGAGACCCCCGCAAGAATCATCGTCGCGCGGCCGCCGTGATGTGGCTCGGTTTCCCCGGCTTGATTCTCTACGTCTTCAAGCAGCCGCGCTTCGAGCTCGCGCCGCGCGCGCTCGTAGTCGGCCTGCGCGAGCGTGCCGGCGCGCAGGTCGGCTTCGAGCTCCCGCAGCTGGTCGCGGTACACGGCGAGGTTCAGCGCGCGGCGCGAAACCTGCGCCGCGGCACGGCGCCGCAGCAGCGGGCGCATCACGAGAAGCAGCGCCACCGCGGCGAGAAGCGCGCTCGCGGCCCAGAAGAGAATCATTCCTTCAGCAGCTGCTCGGCGCGCAGCCGCTCGGCCTCTGAGAGCTGGCGATTCATCTTGCCCTGCAGGCGGATGCGCCGGATCAAAACGCAAATTCCAGCAATCAAAAGAACAAACGGACCGAACCACAGGAGAAACGTGCTCGCCTTGAGCGGCGGGCGGTAGAGCACGAAGTCGCCGTAGCGCGCCACCATGAAGTCGACCACCTCGCGCTCGCTTGCACCGCGCGCGAGCTGCGCGCGGATCTGGTTGCGCAGGTCCACGGCGAGGCCCGCGTTCGACTCCGCGAGCGACTGGTTCTGGCATACCAGGCAGCGCAGCTCGGCGGCGAGGTCCATGACGCGCTTGTCGAGCGCCGCCTCGTCCGCGCTCGCGACCGAAACGGCAAGGAACATCGCAAACGCGCTACTCGCGATCAAGTTCATTCAGCAGGGGAACGAGCTTGTCGCGCACCAGCTCGCCGGTGACCGGGCCGATGCGCTTGTAGCGGATCACGCCGCGCTTGTCGATGACGTAGGTCTCCGGCACGCCGTACACGCCGTAGTCGATGCCGATCCTGCCGTCGAGATCGAACGCCGACAGCCGGTAGGGATCGCCGAAGCGCTTCAGCCAGCCGAGCGCATCGTCGCGCGAATCCTTGTAATTGAGCCCGTACAGCGGTGTCGCGGCGCTCTTCGAGAACTCGACCAGCACCGGGTGCTCGTCGCGGCAGGCGACGCACCACGAGGCCCATACGTTGAGGATCCACACCCTGCCCTGCAGGTCCTTCTCGGAAAACGTCTTGCCGGGCTGCTGCAGCACCGGCAGCTCGAAGTGCGGCGCCGGCTTGCCGATCAGCGGCGAGGGAACCTCCCGCGGATCGAGCCGCAGGCCGAGTGCCAATAACACGATCAGGGCAAGGAATACTGCAATAACTGCTGCGATCCTCACGCCGTGACCTCCGCACCGCGCCGCTCGCGCGCTGCGACGCGATAGCGCCGGTCGCTCGCCGCGAGCAGGCCGCCGAGCGCCATGATCAGGCAGCCGGCCCAGATCCAGTCGACGAAGGGCTTGTGCTGCGCCTTGACCAGCCAGTACCCGCCTTCGAGCGGATCGCCGAGCGAGACGTAGAGGTCGCGCGTCAGGCCGGGATCGATGGCGGCCTCGGTCATCGGCATGTCCTGCACGGTGTAGACGCGCTTCTCGGGATAGAGCACGGTGACCGGCTTGCCTGCGCGGCTCACCGCTATCCTGGCGCGCGCGGCGCGGTAATTCGGCCCGTCCGCCGCCGCCACGTCCTCGAGGCGGAAGGTGTAGCCGGCGAGCTCGAGCGCGTCGCCGGGCTTCATCTTCAGGTCCTTCTCGGCTTCGTAGCCCTTCACCAGGGTCACGCCGACGACGAACACCGCGACGCCCAGATGCGCCACCACCATGCCGACATGGGCGCGCGAGTGTGTCGGCCTCTTCTTCCACGCGAGGAAGGCGCTCGATGCGACCCAAACGGCAAGCGCAAGGCCGAAGCCGACGAGCGCGCTCCAGCGGCCGAAGGCGAACGGGAGCAGCAGGCCGAGCGCGAGGCTCACGCCGAGCGCCCAGCGCAGCAGCACCGCGAGCTCGGGCAGGCTGGTGCGCTTCCAGCGCGCGAGCGGGCCGACTCCCATCAGGAACAGCGCCGGCGCCATCAGCGGCACGAACACCGCCTCGAAGTACGGCGGGCCGACCGAGATCTTGCCGGCGCCGAGCGCGTCGAGCACCAGCGGGTAGAGCGTGCCGAGCATCACCGAGACGGCGGCGACGGCGAGCAGCACGTTGTTGGCGAGCAGCGCCGACTCGCGCGAAGCGAGCTCGAAGCTGCCGCCCAGGCCGATGCGCGAAGTGCGCCACGCGAACAGCACGAGCGCCCCGCCGATGAGCAGCACGAACAGCGCGAGGATGAACACGCCGCGCGCCGGATCCACCGCAAACGCGTGCACCGAGGTCAGCACGCCGGAGCGAACGAGGAAAGTTCCAAGCAGGCTGAGCGCGAAGGCGACGATGGCGAGCAGCACGGTCCAGCTGCGGAAGGCGCCCCGCTTCTCGGTCACCGCGAGCGAATGGATCAGCGCGGTGCCCACCAGCCAGGGCATGAACGAGGCGTTTTCCACCGGGTCCCAGAACCACCAGCCGCCCCAGCCGAGCTCGTAGTAGGCCCAGCCGCTGCCGAGCGCGATGCCGACGGTGAGAAACGCCCAGGCCACCGTGGTCCAGGGGCGCGACCAGCGCGCCCAGGTGGCGTCGAGCCTGCCCGAAAGGAGCGCCGCGACGGCGAAGGCGAAGGCGACCGAGAAGCCGACGTAGCCCATGTACAGCATCGGCGGGTGCAGCACCATGCCCGGATCCTGCAGCAGCGGATTCAAGTCGCGGCCGTCGGCCGCGGGCGGCAGCAGGCGGTCGAAGGGATTCGACGTGAAGAGCAGGAAAGCGAGGAACCCCGCGCTGACCAGTCCCATCACGCCAAGCACGCGCGCCACTATTTCCTCGGGAAGATGCGTGCTGAAGAGGCTCACCGCCGTCATCCAGACGCCGAGCATCAGCGCCCACAGCAGCAGCGAGCCTTCGTGCCCGCCCCATACGCCGGCGATGCGGTAATGCAGGGGCAGCGCGGTGTTGGAGTGCATGGCGACGTAAGCCACCGAGAAGTCGTTCGCCACGAACGCATAGGTCAGGCAGCCGAACGCAAAGGCGACGAGCAGCGCCTGCGCCTGCGCCGCCGGCCGCGCCAGCGCCATCCAGCCGAAGTTCTGTCTTGATGCGCCAAGAAGGGGAAAGAACGACTGCGCCAAGGCGACGATGAGCGCAAGACAGAGGGCGAACTGGCCGAGCTCGGGGGTCATTTTCTCTGTACCGTCTGCTGGGCTCTCTTCACCGCATCCGCGGCCTCGGGCGGCATGTAGTTCTCGTCGTGCTTGGCGAGGACTTCGCTGGCGCGGAACATGCCGTCGGCGCCGAGCTGTCCCTGCGCGACCACGCCCTTGCCTTCGCGGAACAGGTCCGGCAGCTGGCCACGGTAAGTCACGCGCATGCTCTTTGCCGTGTCGGTCACCGTGAACTCGACGTTGACGCCCTCGCGCTTCAGGCTGCCGCGGACCACCATGCCGCCGATGCGGAAGGTGCGCCCCTGCGGCGCCTCGTTGGCGGCAACCTGTGAAGGCGTGAAGAAGAACACCAGGTTCTTCTGGAAGGCACTCAGCACCAGCGCCGCAGCGATGCCCAGCGCCGCGACGCCTACGGCGATCGCCGTCATGCGTTTATGTCTTGGTTTCACTGCATTTTCGACTACGGTTCACCAGCAGGGCAATCTCCACCCCGATCAAGAGAAATGTAACCCCGTAGGCACCCCACACGTAGAGCCCGTACCCGCCCATGGCAAAAAATTCTCTCACCGGTTCTCCAGGATAAGACAGCGCACGCGCAGCAACGTTACCGCGATGCTGTACATCCAGAAGGCAAGCGCCATGACCAGCATCCCGGTCAGCATCGTCGCCGCCATGCTCGGCGCCCGGGTCAGGCTGACGGACGCGCCCTGGTGCAGCGTGTTCCACCACTGTACCGAGTAATAGATGATCGGGACGTTCACCACGCCGACGATCGCGAGCAGCGCGCCGGCGCGTTCCGCCCGTCGCCGGTCGTCTATCGCCGCCTGCAGCGCCATGAAGCCGAAGTACAGGAACAGCAGGATCAGCTCCGAGGTAAGGCGCGCGTCCCAGACCCACCAGGTGCCCCAGGTCGGCTTGCCCCAGAACGAGCCGGTCCACAGCGCGATGAAGGTGAACAGCGCGCCGGTGGGCGCCAGCGCGCTCGCCATCATGTGCGAGAGCCGCGTGTTGAACGCCAGGCCGATGGCCGCCCAGAACGCCATCACCACGTAGATGAACATCGACATCCACGCCGCCGGCACGTGGATGAAGATGATGCGGTAGGCCTCGCCCTGCTGCGCGTCGGTCGGCGCGACGAACAAGCCGATGTAAAGCCCCGCCGCGCAGAGCACGGCTGCCGCGGCGCCGCACCAGCGCGCGATCACTCCCGCGACAGGATAGAACGTCTGCGGCGATGCATACCAGAACCACTTGACGCTTTGTGCAGTCATTCCATGGAAATCCGCAACGCCGCCGCGATCGCCCAGGGAGCGAACGCGGCCGCGACGATCAGCAGCGCGGCGAGCAGCAGGAGCTGTCCATCCGGGGCGAGCCCAGCGGCCGCCATGTCGACGCTTCCCGCCCCCATGATCAGCACCGGGACATACAGCGGCAGCACCAGCAGCGACAGAAGCACGCCGCCGCCGCGCAGCCCGAGGGTGAGAGCTGCTCCGATCGCGCCGATCAGGCTGAGCACCGGCGTGCCAAGGAGCAATGATAATGCAAGCACGGGATAGAGCGGCGCCGGGAGGTCGTACTGCAGCGCGATGAGCGGCGCGATCAGCACCAGCGGCAGCCCCGACACCAGCCAGTGAGCCAAGGCCTTCGCGGCGGCGATGACACCGAGCGGCTCCGAACTGAGCAGCAGCTGCTCGAGCGTGCCGTCGGCATGGTCGGCGGCGAACAGGCGCCCGAGCGAAAGCATGCAGGAAAGCAGCGCCGCGACCCAGATCACCCCGGGCGCAATCGAGCGCAACAGCTCCGGCTCGGCGCCGATGCCCAGCGGAAACAGGCTGGTGACGATCACGAAGAACAGCAGCGCCGTGGCGACGTCGCTGCGGCGCCGCCACGCGACGAGAAGGTCGCGAACCACAATGCAGCGCGCCGCTTCAAGCATCCAGGTCGATCACCTGAGAGGCGCGGACGCGGGTGTCCTGATGCGTCGTGAACGCCACGGCCCCGCCGCGCGCCGCGTGGCCGTCGATCAGCTCCTCGACCAGGCGACCCGCCGCTGCGTCGAGCGCGGCATACGGCTCGTCGAGCAGCCAAAGGGGCATCGACTCACTGACGACGAGCCTCGCCAGCACCGCTCGCCGCCGCTGACCTTGCGACAGTCGCTTCACCGGGAGATCGGCCAATTCGAACGAATCGAGGGCCTGCCGTATTTGCCGAGGTGAGACGCGATGCCCGGCGAGCGTGCAAGCGATGCGCAGATTCTCCGCCGCGGTGAGGTCGTCCTTCACCGCGGCTGCGTGGCCGATGTAGACCAGCTGCTTCGCGTACTCCTCGCGCAGGCGCCGGATCTCGGCTCCGTCCCATAGAACAGTGCCTGCGGTGGGGGACAGGAGCCCGCACACGATGCGCAGGAGGCTGGTTTTGCCGCTGCCGTTCGGCCCCGCGATCCTCAGCAGTTCGCCGTCGCGCAACGCGAACGACAGCCCTCGGAACAGGCTTCTGCCGCCGCGTTCGCACGCCAGATCGACAGCTTCTAGCACGCCGTTACTCGGGCTCAATGTGCGCTGCGCGGGCGACCCGTGCCCATTTTTCCAGCTCGCTTCTGATCAGCACCGCAAATTCGGCTGGTGAGCTGCCGACAGCCTCGGCGCCGTCGATGGCGAGCCTTTCCTTCATCTCAGCGGTGCGCAGCGCCTTGATGGCTTCGGCGTGGACACGCGCAATGATGGCCGAAGACGTACCGGCCGGCGCAAGCAAGCCGTACCACTGCATGGCCGCGTAGTTCGGCACGCCCGCCTCCGCAACAGGCGGCACTGCCGGCAGCGCAGCAACGCGCTTCGGCCCGGATACCGCCAACGCGCGGACTCTGCCGGCTTCGATCTGGGGCCGCGCCGTGAGCGCGTTGGCGAACGTTGCCGCAATCTGTCCGCTGATGACATCCGTGACGGCGGCCGCCGTGCCTCGATAGGGAATGTGCCGCAGGTCGATCCCCGCCATGCTCTTCAGCAGCTCCATCGACATGTGCGGGGAAGTGCCGATTCCCGGCGTACCGTAGGTGAGTTGCCCAGGTCTGCTCTTCGCCAACGCGATGAACTCGGCCAGCGATCCGGCCGGCAGCGCCGGATGCACGATGAGGATGTTCGGGGCGCTCGCAGCGAGGGTGATCGGCGCGAAATCGCGCACCGGATCGTAGGACACCTTCTTGTACAGCACCGAATTGAGAGCGAGCGTACTCGCCGTCACGAGGAGCGTGTACCCGTCCGGCGCCGCGCGGGCGACGCTTTCGATGCCGATCATGTTGCCGGCGCCAGGCTTGTTTTCGACGAAGAACTGCTGCCCGAACGCCTTCGAGAAATGCTGCGCCAGAACGCGCGCCACGATGTCGGTTCCCCCGGCCGGCGGGGACGGAACGACGATGCGCACCGGCCGCGACGGATAGTCCGTTTGCCCCAGCGCCTGCCCGGCAAGAAGACCCGAGACGAGAACAGCTTCAACCCAGCGCATGCAGCGCCTTTCCGTCGCGTTCCACTGGCTTCGCCGCGATCAGCACGAAGGCGATGACGCACGGCTGCGTGCCGCGATTGACCCAATTGTGGATGGTTCCCCGCTGTACCAGGACATCGCCCGCGCGCAGGTGAACCTCGGTGCCATCGAGCTGCATGTCGATCTCGCCCGAGAGCACCACGGCGTAATCGATCGACTCGGTGCGATGGTTGCGCGGCGCCACGCCGGGCCCGTATTCGACGATCCTGAACAGCGTGCCGTTCGGTTGTGTCGTGCCTATTTCGCGCGCGCCGCCATCGACGTCGTCCGAGTTGTCGGCCGGAAACGAGCCGGTCGACCAGATCAGGCAGCTCTGGTGCCGCCGCCGGCGCGAGACCACGTTCCCGCAGATTTCGTCGACACGCACGATGGCACGGCCGTGCTTGTCATGCCCGGTGACTACACGTCGGATGTTCATTTGCCGGTCAGTTGAGATCGAGTGCATAGCGTTTCAGGGCCGAGAGCGGGACATAGTCGAGCACGCTCTCGTGCGTCGCCTCGAGGATCACGCGCGGCGCGCGGCCGGCTTCCCAGGCCTCGACCCAGCGCAGCACGTGCAGGCACCAGCGGTCGTTGTGCTTCAGGCCGCGGAAGCGCAGCTCGGGACGCGGCGTGACGAGGTCGTTGCCCTTTGCGACGCTGAACTCGAGGAACTCGTCGGTGACCTGCACGCACACCAGGTGCGCGACGCCGTCCTCGCCGCGGGTCGCGCAGCAGCCGTCGCGGAAGTAGCCGGTGAGCGGCGAATAGCTGCAGGCGCGCAGCTCGCCGCCGAGAACGTTTTTCTCAGGCATGGTCCTCGATATAGCGCCTCACGGCGTCCGGGTCACGCTCGATGACCGTGAAGCGCTGCGGCAGCGTTTCCAGGCTTTCCAGGCGCTTGGGGCGCTCGGGGTCGCGGCCCAGTGCTTCGCGGATGGTCTGGGAAAATTTGACTGGCAGCGCGGTTTCGAGGCACAAAAGGGGAACCCCGGGCTGGCGATGCTCCAGGCCGACCTTCACGCCGTCCGCCGTGTGCGGATCGATCATTACCCCGAACCTGTCATAAACCTGCTTGATGGTGCGCAGCCGATCGGCGTGCGTGCTGCGGCCGGAGACGAATTCGCCGTCCGGGCGCGGCAGGTCGAATTCCCCCCTGCTGTCGAGGCGGCGGTAGAGGTCCCTCACGCGCGCGCCGTCGCGGCCGACGAGGTCGAACACGTAGCGCTCGAAGTTCGACGCCTTCGAGATGTCCATCGACGGGCTGGAGGTTTCCTGCACGTTCTTTCGCACACGGTAACGGCCGGTGCTGAAGAACTCGTCGAGCACATCGTTCTCGTTGCTCGCCAGAATCAATTTTCGTATGGGTAAACCCATGGCGCGAGCCACATACCCTGCATAGATGTTGCCGAAATTGCCCGACGGCACCGCAAACGCGACCTCCTGGTCATCCTCCTCGGTAGCCGAAAAGTAGCCCTTGAAATAGTAAACGACTTGCGCGGCCACCCTGGCCCAGTTGATCGAATTCACCGCGCCGATGCGGTGCTTCGACTTGAAGGCGCGGTCGGCGTTGACCTGCTTGACCAGGTCCTGGCAGTCGTCGAAGACGCCCTTCACCGCGAGGTTGTGGATGTTCGGATCCTGCAGCGCGTACATCTGCGCGCGCTGGAAAGGGCTCATGCGGCCGTGCGGGGACAGCATGAAGACCTGGATGCCGCGCTTGCCGCGCAGCGCGTGCTC
Organism: Betaproteobacteria bacterium; assembly: GCA_005881595.1. Lineage (GTDB taxonomy): Bacteria > Pseudomonadota > Gammaproteobacteria > Burkholderiales > SG8-39 > SCGC-AG-212-J23. Next base: position 10,492 of record VBBY01000151.1, read on the forward strand.
CGCCGCCGAGCCGGTGTCGCCTGAGGTCGCGCCCAGGATATTGAGGGTCGTGCGTTCTTTTTTGAGAATCGATTCAAAGAGATTGCCGAGCAGCTGCATGGCGATGTCCTTGAAGGCGAGCGTAGGCCCGTTGGACAGGCCGAGAAGATGAAAGCCCGGCTCGAGCGTCTTCAGCGGCGTGATGTCATCGGTTCCAAAAATGTTCTTCGTGTAGGTGGATCCGACGATCCGTTTCAGATCAGGCAGGTCATCCATGAACTGCGCCAGGACGGCATGGGCAAGCTCGCTGTAACTCTTTCCCCTTAGAGAGGCGAGATCGGCCTTCGGGTAGTCCTCGGGCACGTACAGCCCGCCGTCCGGGGCTAGTCCCTCCAGCAGGATGTCGGTGAAGCGGCGCGGCGGCGCGTTGCCGCGGGTCGAGACGTAGAGCACTAAAGGAGCTCTTCCAGGCGGATCCTGGTCACCTTTCCGACCACGGTGGAGAGCTTCTCGATCTTCGCCATTGCCTGGTCGACGTTCTTCTCCTGCGCGCGGTGGGTGAGCATCACGATGTCGACGCGGCTCTCGCCCTTGCCGGGCTCCTTCTGCACCATGGCGTCGATCGAGATCTTCGAGCCGGCGAGGATGCGGGTGATATCGGCGAGCACCCCCGGCCGGTCGAGCACGCGCAGGCGCAGGTAACAGGAGGTCTCGACCTCGCCGATCGGCAGGATCGGCGTGTCGGCAAGCTGGTCCGGCTGGAAAGCGAGGTGCGGCACGCGGTGCCCGGGGTCGGCGGTGATGAGCCGCGTGATGTCGATGAGGTCGGCGACCACCGCGCTGGCGGTCGGCTGGCTGCCGGCGCCGGCGCCGTAGTAAAGCGTCGGTCCGACCGCATCGCCCTTCACCAGGATGCCGTTCATCACCCCTTCGACGTTGGCGAGCAGGCGCCGCGCAGGCACCAGCGTCGGATGCACGCGCAGCTCGATGCCCTTCGCGGCGCGCCGCGTGATGCCGAGCAGCTTGATGCGGTAGCCGAGCTCCTCGGCGTAGCCGATGTCCGCGCGCGTCAGCTTTTCGATTCCTTCCCTGAAGCATTTCTTGAGCTGCATCGGGATGCCGAAGGCGAGCGCCGACAGGATGGTGAGCTTGTGCGCGGCGTCGACGCCCTCGATGTCGAAGCTCGGATCGGCTTCGGCGTAGCCGCGCCGCTGCGCTTCGCCGAGGGCGGCCGAGAAATCGAGGCCGCGGTCGCGCATCTCGGAAAGAATGAAGTTCGACGTGCCGTTGATGATGCCGGCGATCCATTCGATGCGGTTCGCGGCCAGGCCTTCGCGCAGCGCCTTGATGATCGGGATGCCGCCGCCGACCGAGCCTTCGAAGGCCACCATCACGCCGTGCTTCTGCGCGGCGGCGAAGATCTCGGTGCCGTGGGTGGCGAGCAGCGCCTTGTTGGCGGTGACGACGTGCTTGCCGTTGCGGATCGCCTCGAGCACCAGCTCTCTCGCGATGCTGTAGCCGCCGATCAGCTCGACGACGATGTCGATCTGCGCGTCGCGTACCAGCTTGAACGCATCGCCGACGACT
>VBBY01000152.1 GCA_005881595.1 Betaproteobacteria bacterium
CATAGCTTCGCTCGACCGCTTCAAGAAGATCGCGGCGAATCTGAAAGCAGTGGTCATCATCCAGCACGACCGGCGCGACATCGGCAAATTGCCGGCGTTCCCGGCCGCCGCGAAGTAGTCCGTGTTCCTCGATGCAGGTTCATATCCCCGACCCGGACTACACCAGCTCCGAGCGGGCCCGCGCCAACTTCCGGCTGGCGGCCAGGATCGCGCTGGGCTTCGTCGTCCTGCTCTGGCTGATCCAATTGTTGAACGGCGGGCTCGACCTGGGGCTGCAGCGTTTCGGCGTCCATCCACGCGAGCTCGCCGGGCTGCCCGGCATTCTGCTCGCGCCCCTGCTGCACGGTGGCTTCCCCCACCTGATAACCAACTCCCTGCCGTTGCTGGTGCTGGGGACGGTGATGTTGCACCTCTATCCGAACTCGGCCATCAAGGTGATTCCGGCGGTTTACCTGGGGCCGGGCATCGCGGTGTGGTTGTTCGCCAAAGAATCAACCATCCACGTCGGCGCCAGCGGGCTGGTCTACGGCCTGGTCAGCTATATCTTCGTGGCTGGCGTGATCCGGCGGGACCGGCGTGCCATCGCCGCGTCCCTGCTGGTTTTCTTTCTCTACGGTTCCGTGGTTTGGGGGGTATTTCCGATCCAGCCCGGGGTTTCCTGGGAAACCCATCTGGCGGCCGCGCTGATCGGGTTCGCGCTGGCGATCGCGCTTCGGCGCCTGGACTTGCCACCGCTCAAACGCTACGCCTGGGAAGACGAAAAGGACGAAGACGAGGATCAGGACAAAGAGAAGTAAGGGCTACCGCTGGAAGGATGACAACTTGCGAAAAACGATGGCGTTCTGCCAGGGCAGGTCACGCGCGGTCTTCACCCATTGCAGCGCGTGAATGGCGGCCTCTTTGCGCACTTGCGCTTCGGTCATGGTGTGCAGAGGCTTGATCGGCACGGCCGCATCGCCGCCCCGGAACTCGACGAACACCAGCCGCCCGCCGGGCTTGAGCGCGCGCACGATGGCGGCAAGCATCTCGTACGGATATTCGAACTCGTGATAGACGTCCACCATCAGCGCGAGGTCGATGCTGCCTGGCGGCAGCCCCGGATCGGTTAACCCGCCGAGCACTGGTTTCACGTTGGCGGCGCCGCGCCGCGACATCTGCCGCTCGAGGAGCTTTATCATCTCGGGCTGTATGTCCACCGCGTACACCGTGCCGCTCGCGCCCACGCGTTGCGCCATTCGCCACGAGTAATAGCCGGTGCCCGCGCCGATGTCGGCGACCGTCATGCCGGGTTTCAGCTCGAGCGCGGCGAGCACTAGCTCCGGCCGCTCCTCGTCGACGCGCTCGGCGCGCTCCAGCCATTGCGCGCCGTGGAAGCTCATGACCTGCGCAATCTCGCGGCCCAGATAGACTTTGCCGATGCCGTCGGCGCTCGCCGGAACGGTGGTGTAGCGGCTCGGCGCGGATTCGCCTGCCGGCGCCGCCGTCGGCAGGGCGAGCGCGTGGATCAGGAGGAGAAGAACCAGGGCCGGCTTCGATTTCCGACCGCTTCGATCCTGAACAATCACCTTACCAGCCCATGCAGCCGGACCACGGCAACTCCATTCGCGTAGTGCGCTCAGAAGCTGATAGCAGCTGATCACGAGGGCCTCGCGACGCGAACCTCGTGGAGCGCCGGCTCGCCCCGCAATGCTGCATGACAGTTGCGGATCACGACCTCGAACTCATCGAGCAAACTGCTCTTCGCGCCGCTGGCGACATGAGGAGTAAGTACGACGTTTTGCAGGGTGGCGAAGCGATCGCCTGCAGGACGAGGCTCCACGGCGTGCACATCCAGGCCAGCGCCGGCGATGGTGCCCGCTTTCAGCGCCTCGTACAGCGCGTCCTCGTCGACCAGCCGGCCACGGCTGGTATTGATGAAAAAGGCGCTTGGCCGCATGGCGGCGAAGAACGAACGATCGGCGAACCCCGCGTTCTCCGGGATGTTGGAGACGTTCAGCGATACGAAGTCCGAGCGGCCCAGCAAGTGGCCAAGCTCGACGAACCTCGCCCCGGTGTCCGCTTCCTGCTCGGGCGTAGCGCGGCTGCGCTTGGTATAGAGGATGGTCATCCCGAAAGCGCGGGCAAGCCGCGCTGTCAGAAGCCCTACTTCTCCCATTCCGATGATGCCGAGCGTCTTGCCGTGGAGCCCGCTCGCATCCATTCCCGCCCAGTTATAGGCAACCCCACCCGGCTCGCCGGGACCCACGGCGGCGGTAGCGCCTTCGCGCACTGCCCTGTCCGATGCGATCAGGCGCTTGGCCAGCGCCAGCATGAGCAGGATCCCGTGCTCGGCGGTGTAGTGCAACGTTCGTCGCGGCAGGCAGGACACGCGGATCCCCCGCTCCGCGGCCGCCTCGAGGTCGATACCCTGCGAGCGCTCGCCGAGGCGCTGGATCAGCTTGAGATTCGGATGCCGCGCGAGGAGCTGCCGATTCACTTCGCCGCGCCGGAACAAAATGGCCGTGGCGTCTTCGAATTCTCCATCGCTTGCGAGCCCGATCACGGCGCCATCGCTGCGGCGCAACCCCTTCGCTGCCCTCGCGAGCCGCGACGCGTCCACCTTCTCGGGGGCGAAGTAATCGCGGATCCATGGATCGTGCCCGGCATCGCTGAGCACCATCCGCAGCACGCGGATCACCGGATCATCATCGAGAAACAGGATGCGCGGTGCCATCACTCGGCCAATCTGCGTTCAGTCGACTCGAAGGTTTATTCTCCTCGCGAGCGCGCCCCACTTGTCCATCTCGGCGCGCACGAATTGCCCGAACTCCTCGGGCGAATTGCCGACCAGCTCCGCGCCCTGCACCAGCATGAGCTCGCGGAGCTCGGGATCCTTGAGGATTCTCGCAATCTCCTGGCCGAGCCGCGCGACGATCTCCTTCGGCGTCCTTGCCGGCGCGAACAGCCCGTACCACTCGTAGGTCTCGTAATCGGGGAAGCCCGACTCCCTGATCGTCGGCAGCTCGGGCAGCCCCGGCGAGCGCTTGGCGCCGGTGACCGCCAGCGCGCGTACCCGGCCGGCCTTCACGAATGGCAGCACGGTCGGCGGGCTGTTGATCATGAACTGCACCTGGCCGGCGGCGAGGTCGGCTGCGGCAGGCGCCCCGCCCTTATAGGGAACCGCGACCATGTCGAGCCCGGCGATGACCTTCAGGAGCTCCATCGACAGGTGACCCGAGGTCATCGATCCGGGCAGGCCGTAGTTGAACTGCCCGGGCTTCGACCTCACGAGCTGCACCATCTCCTGGACGCTGCGCACGGGCAGGCTCGCGTTCGCGCTGAGGATCCCGGGCACGATGGCGACGAGCGTGATCGGGGTGAAGTCGTTGATCGTGTCGTAGGGCAGGCTCTTTATCACGAACGGATTCACTGCGTGGGTGCTGATCAGCATGCCGATCGTGTAGCCGTCCGGGGACGCCTTGGCGACGATCTCCGAGCCGATCACGCCACTGGCGCCGGGCCGGTTGTCGGCGATCACCGGTTGGCCGAGCACTGCCGCGAGCTTCGCGCCCACCGCGCGCGACAGGATGTCGGTGGTCCCGCCGGCGGCGAATGGCACGATGATCCGGATCGGTTTGGTTGGATACTGCGCTGAGGCGGGATTTGCAGCGGCCGCGAACGAGACGGCAAGCGCGAGCATGGACAAAAGGTTTCCCATTCCGGACCTCCCGGTAGGCCGCATCACGCGCCCTTAATGCCGAGCTGCCTGACCAAGGGTGGCCAGCGCTGCAACTCCGCCTTCAAGAACACATCGAAGTCCTCGGCTGAGCTGCCGATGAGTTCTACACCCAGCTCGTTCAGGTACCTGGATCTGCGCGCTGGCTCGTTGAGGACGCCATGAATCTCGGTTTGAAGCTTGGCGACGATCTCCCTTGACATGCCTTTCGGACCGACCATGCCGTACCACTCGGTGTTCTCGTAATCCGGCACCTGTTCGGCCATGGCCGCAACGTCGGGCAGTACCCGCGAGCGGGTGGTGCTGGTGACTGCGATCGGACGCACTCGCCCCGAGCGGATGAACGGCAAGATGGTATTCACGTTATTGAAACCCAGCAGGATCTGTCCGGCTATCAAGTCCTGGACCGCGGGAGCACCACCGCGATAAGGCACGTGCTGAATGTCCACGTTACCGCGCAGCTTCAAGAGCTCGCCGGCAAGATGCGCCGCGGTCCCCGTCCCGGGTGATGCGAACGAGTACTTGCCGGGGTTTGCGCGCACCAGCGCGAGAAACTCCTTCAGGTTTTTTGCCGGCAGCGACGGATGTACGGACAACACGTTCGGCATGCGGCACAGCAGCGATATCGCCGTGAAGTCGCTCGCAGAGTCGTACGGAAGCTTTGTGTCCATCCCCGGGTGCACCGCGTGCGCGCTGATGATCAGACCGATGGTGTGGCCGTCGGCCGGCGCTTGGGCGATCGCATTCGTGCCGACGATGCCGCCCGCGCCGGTCTTGTACTCGACGAATACCGGTTGGGTGATAGTCTTGGTCATTTCGGTGGCGATGATGCGCGCGAGCACATCGGTCGTCCCGCCGGGCGGAGACGGCGAAATGATGCGGATCGGCTTGGTTGGATACTGCGCGAGCGCGGTGGCGCTAAGGACGAGCGAGGCGGCTGCGAGCGCGAGCTTTGGTGCGGTCATGCGAACCTCTCTGGTTCTGCAGACACGGCGAAAGCCTGTCAGCTTCAATTGCTTGTTAGGCAGCTTCGTTAGGCAGCTTCGCCACGCGCGTTATTCTCGGAATATTGAGCCGACAACCTCGAATCCGGGATCCGACTTGGGGTCGAACTCGAGATCCTTTCTGTTGAGTACCTGCCCACGTAAGATCACCGTCTCAATGTCACGGGTGTCCGCGATGTGGTGAGCGGGGTCTCCGTTGATGATAAGCAGGTCCGCCCGCTTACCCACTGCGACCGTTCCCCAAGTCGTGTCCTTCATGAGCAGCGCAGCGTTCCGTGTAGCGGTGCTAATGGCCTGAAGCGGAGTGAGGCCCGCCTCGACGAGCAGCTCAAGCTCGCGATGCACTCCCTCACCGAGGAATACGCCGGGATAGGGGGCGTCCGTGCCGGCCGCTACCACGATCTCCGAGTCGACCAGCTGCTTGACGTTCCGCATAGCGGTCTGCAGCCGCACTAGTCCGCGTGCCCGCGCGGTGCTCTCCGCCGGTGTCGGAGCCTTGGCCGCGAAGGTACGGAGCGCCGCGAGAAACTGGGAGGGCGTCACTTGCGCGACGAGCGGCGCCGAGAGAAAGGCGAGCCTGTCGAGGCGACGCTGTGAGAAGGATTCAAGCATTGCGAGCGTCGTAATAGAGGCAACGCCCCGCTCTCGCATCAGTCGCACGGTCTCATCAGAGATGGGCGGACTGTCGACGTGTGCAAAGGCCGCGATTCCGGTCCGAATCACGTCCGCCGAACCGAGCGACCAGGAGTGGGCAAAGACGCGCAAGGAGTCCTTCGACGCCTCCCGCACGAGGCCCGTCAAGAGTCTCTCAGAAAGGCCGACGTAGGCTTTCACGACGTCGACTCGGGCCATCTTGAGTTGATTGACGTAACTGGGCAGCTGGGCCTCGGACGACACCACATATGAAATGGGTGGCCAGAACGGGTCGGGGCCATCCATTACGGGCCCGGCTAGGTAGATCCGCGGACCAAGAATCCTGCCCGCCGCGATCTCATGTCGAAGTTGCTGGATGTAGGGGAGGACATTCCCCATGTCCAGCACCGTGGTCACGCCTGCATAGAGCAGTGAATTCAGGTATCGCTGGTAGCCCAGCATGTCCACGTGCTCCCCATCCCAGCCGCCCATGAGGTGCACGTGCATGTCCGCAAGGCCTGGCATAAGCGTCCGACCGTGGGCGTCGATGACGTTGGCGCTTCGCGGCACCAAAACAGACCTAGCTGGGCCCACTACCTCGATCACGGAGCCGCGAATCACCACCACGGCATCTGGAACTGGTTCACCTCCGTTCCCATCTAAGAGGACGGCATGTGTGACTGCCGTAACCTGCTGAGCGCGCGCTGGCGCAGCGATTACCAGAACGACAAGGGTCGCAATCCGAACGGTCGAGCGCAACATGAGGACCTCTCAGATACAAGGGGTACAGGGGGAGTAGTTCGCAAGCCGGTGGGTCATCCAAAACGTTTCGAAGCCGCCTAACGGGACGGTACGATGACTCTAGTCCTGAACTAAACGCAGGGTCAATGACAGCGGATCCACTAAACTCGGTGCTCTTGGCCGAGAGCGGTCGGCAAGATGCGTAAGGTGATAGCCTTACCCGCGCATGCGCCTCGTGTTGCGCTCCCTACCGCAGATGGTCGTGATGGCGGCTATTGTCACCAGCGCCCTGTTCGTGCCTGTCGCGGCACTGCTGATCTGGCTCTCCTTCGCGCTCTTCGGAGTTTCGCTTCGCGCCTTTGTTACCTTCGGCAGTCTGCTTACGGCTCTTGAGGGTCTCCTGGCGTGGTGGGCTCTTCTTTTCCTTCCGGCGCTCGTGTACGCAGCCTGCGTGATGCCGTGGAGCGCGAGAGAGTAGGGCGTGCAGGCATAGTGGCGCGCCCTCGGTCAGCACACCAACGCGCGAAACGGCGCCACGATGTTTTGGCAGCCGCCCTACAATCCCGCTCCATGAACGCTCAGTGCATCATCACCTATCAGTCATCGCGCGGCTCAAAAATCTCGACCTGGAAAGCCAGTAGACGAGGCAGCGATCACGCTTCGATCGCGGCCAACATGATCAAGGAGCTACGCAGACGTCAGAAGCGGCGCGTCACGATAATCGGGGTACTGATTCACGATAGGGACGCTGCGGCTGCTGCAGTCGATAGGTAGTCCTTACCGATCGACTTCGCGCCGCGGCCGCCGATTACTAGGGGGTCGTGGGTTCAAATCCTGCCGGCGCAGGCTGAGGCAAATGACGACGTTAGACGATGAACACAACGAAAAATGGCGCCGAGTGGGAATGGTTTGCGACCGGTGAGATGGGAGGACAACGATGAACAAATGGATTGCAATCTGCATCGCACTCGGCTCTGCGTTCCCCACGCCCTTTCTCCAAGCCCAAACCTGGCCGCAGCGGCCGGTCAAGGTAATCGTGCCTTTCACTGCGGGCGGCCACACCGACACCCAAGCGCGAATCATCTCCGAGCGGCTGTCGGTGGCGCTCGGACAGCAATTCATCGTCGAGAACCGGGTCGGCGCAGGCGGTGCGATCGCCGCGGAGTTCGTCGCAAAATCTCCGGCCGACGGCTCTACGCTGTTTTTCGCTGGCACCACGCAGCTCTCGAGCCTGCCGCTGGTGCAGAAGGTGAACTACGATCCGCTGAAGGACTTCGCGCCGATCTCGATCCTGGGCACCAATCCGCTCGTGCTCGGCGTGCACATTTCGGTGCCAGCGAAAACGCTCATGGAATTCATCGATTACGTGAAGGCGCATCCCGGGAAGCTCAGCTACTCCTCGGGCGGCACCGGCAGCACGCCGCATCTGTCGGCCGCGCTGTTCGCCTCGCGCGCCGGACTGCAGATGACTCACATTCCCTACAAGGGCGCGCAGGCAGTGACCGATCTCGTCGGCGGTCAGGTCCAGATGTCCTTCGGAAACACCTCGGACATGATCCAGCACTCGAAAAGCGGCAAGATCAGGATGCTCGCTGTAACCGGCGAGAAGCGCATGCCGCAACTACCCGATCTGCCGGCGATCGCGGAGTTTTATCCGGGCTTTCGCACCATCGTCTGGAACGGGCTGCTCGCACCCTCCCGGACACCGAAGGCGATCATCGACCGCGTCGCGCAAGAGGTCGCGAAGGCAGTGCGCGACCCCGTCCTCATCGAGCGGCTGAACAAAATCGGCGTCGATGCGCTCGGCAACACGCCCGCCGAGTTTGCCGCGCTGATCCGCAGCGAGGCACCGCTGTGGCGCGACGCGGTGAACGCCGCGGGCATCAAGCAGGAATAACGATGGATCTCCGGGGTCTCTAGGCGGCTTGCGCGACCGCGCGCGGTGGCAGCAGCTCGCGCCACGGCCGCAGCGCAAGCAGCAGCAACACGGCGCCGCCCGCCAGGGGAACTGCGCGCATGACGGTCTCGGCGGCGCCGTTGAAATCGATGTAATAGCGCGCGTGCATCGCCAGCAGCAGCGGCGCGAGCCACACACCGAATCGCGTAAGCCTCCGCGCCGCATCACCGAGCACCGCGCGCCCCGCCAGCAGGAAGAGGGCCGAGCCCACGAACACCAGCGTGAACACGGTTCCGGCAATGGGCTGCGCGGCGCCGAACGCGTCATGCCAGGCGCGATAGGGCAGCCAGGCGAGACACATCAGGCCCAACACTCCGGCCAGGGCGCGGGCACGCACCGGCGCCGCGTCATCGGCGAACGCCTCGCCGGCTTTGCGCGCCATGAAAGGAATCAAGGCGAGGCATGCCACGCCGAAGATCACGTCCACCAGCATCGTGCGCGGGTAGCCCCAGGCTTCGATCGCGATCCCCTGCCATGCGGCGCTGTAGGAGATCGTGAGGTTCGCGAGCGCCATGTAGGCCGTGAACTGCGTCGCCGCGACCCGCGGATTTGTGACATCCATGTAGATCGCCGAGGACGTGCCGTACATGAGGCCGTTGAATACGTTGTAGACGAGCGTCGCAATCCACAGCGCCGTAACGAGCGCGGCCGGCACCTCGGGGCGGTTCGGCGCGTTGGGGCTCACCGGCATGATCCAGCCGTGCTGCGCGAGAGCGCTCATCAGGTACAGCACCGGCAGGCCCAGGCACGCGATGTAAATGGAAAGCATCAGGCGCCGGCCTAAACGGTCGGACAGGTAGCCGCCGGCAACCATGGACGCCGCGGCGACGACCGCGGACCAGGCGTTAAGCTTTGCAACTTCGTCGTTGTCGAGGCCCAGCTCGACGGCCAGGTTTGACTGCAGCGACAGCCCGAGGCACATCGCGCCTGGCGGCAGCAGGGAGAGCAGTAGTCCGCTTGCCGCACCGCGCGTGCCGAGGAAGGCGCGGAACGAGCTGACCGCGAAATCGTGCATCTCGCGGCCGGCCGCGCGCAGCCGCGAACCCGCAACCGGGGGCCGCGCCGGCCCGGGAGGTTCGCGCATCGGAAGAACGACCAACGCGGTCACGACCAGGATGCAGCCCGCGACGAAGATAAACGTAGGCTGAAAGCCGGTGTAGCTCATGAGGAACAGCACGCCGCTACCACCGATCAGCCGGCCGATCGAGGCGCCGGCGAACATCATGCCGTTGGCCGTGCCGCGCTCGTGCTCCTGCAGCGTGCCGCAGGCGAGCGCATCGATCGCCACGTCCTGCATCGCGGCAAAAGTGTTGTGCACGAGCAGAATGATCGTGAAGAGCCAGAGCTGCCCGGGAAGCTTCAGCATTACGGGGGACAACAGCGTCGCCGCCATGAGGATTTGCGTTCCGATGATCCAGCCGCGCCGCCGGCCGAGCCGCTCCGAGGCGAAGACGTCGACGAGAGGACCGAACGCCCATTTGAATGCCCACGGCAGGTAGAACGATGCGACGAACGCGCCGATCTCGGCCGGGCCCACGTCCTGGCGGCGTAGCTGCGTCGCGACCGCGGTGGCCGCGAAGCCGAGTGGGATGCCCTCGGTAATGTAGAGGAAGAAGAACGCTGCGAGCCGTCCCTTGGCGGAGGCAAGCAAATTGGGTAGACGCATGGGTCGCGAGGCTAGCGCTAGCCGCGGGTAATCACCCAACGAATTTAGCGCATAACTGGTCCGCTCAGCGGGCCAAGCCTTTTTCTTTGGTAGTCTTGGATTCGTGCGACGCCTCGCGATGACCAAGCCGATCGCAATTCTTTCCCTCGTGCTGCTTGCCGCGCCTTTCGCCATTCCTCCGGCGGCGGCGCAGTACCCGACGAAGCCGATACACCTCATAGTCCCCGCGGCCCCGGGCGGCGGCACCGATATCGCCGCGCGCAGCTTCGTGCCGGCGCTGCAGGACAACCTCGGCCAGCCGGTGGTGATCGAGAACCGCGGCGGCGCGGGCGGCATCATCGGCACCGACCTCGTCGCGAAGGCGGCGCCCGACGGCTACACGCTGCTGCTCTGCTACGTCAGCCACGCCACCAACCCGACGCTGGCGGCGAAGCTCCCCTACGACACGCTGCGCGACTTCGCGCCGATCACGCTGGTGGCGCACGAGCCGACGCTGCTCGTGACGCATCCGTCCGTGCCGGCGAGCACGCTCGCCGAGTTCATCGCGTACGCAAGGGAGCGCTCGGGGAAGCTCAGCTACGCGACCGATCCGGGGAGCGCGGGGTTTCTCGCGGGCGAGCTCTTCAAGCAGATGGCGGGCGTGAAGGTCGAGTACATCCCGTACAAGGGCAGCGGCCCGGCGGCGGCCGACGTCGTCGCGGGCCATGTGCCCTACATGTGGTCGGTGATCTCCATCGCGACGCCGTACGTCAAGGGCGGCCGCCTGAAGGCGCTCGCGATTGCGGCCGAGCGCCGCTCGCCGAGCCTGCCGGACGTCCCCACGACCGCGGAAGGCGGGATGCCGGATTTCGTGGTCAGCGGGTGGTACGGCCTGCTTGCTCCGGCGAAGACGCCGAGGAGCGTGATCGACCGCGTGCATGCCGCGGCGGCGAAAGCGCTGCAGAACGAGGCAGTGCTAGCGCGCCTCGCGACGTCGGGGTCGCTCGCCATCGGCGCAGGCCCGGAGCAGCTCGACGCGCACATCCGGCGCGAGATCGCGCGCTGGGAGAAGGTGCTCAAAGCCGCCGGCGTCGAGCTCAAATAAGTGGAGCCAAAAACCAGGCCGGTGCGCATCGGCTTCCTCGTGCCGCCGGGCAACCCGACGGTGGAGGTGGAGATGATCGCTCCCGCGCCGCCCGAGGTCTCGGTGCACTTCACCCGCATGGTCGCGCACGGCGCCTCAGGTTCCATACCTGGTTCTCATCAGGGCCAGGAGGAGAGGAACCGCAGCCAGATCGCGCACCTTTCCGAGAACGTCGCGCTCCTTGCCATGGTCGCGCCCAAGGTCATCGTGCTCGCGCACACCGCGACGAGCTACACGCTCGGCAAGAAGGGCGAGGCGGAGCTCGTCGAGCGCATGCAGCGCGAGACCGGGATCCCCTTCATCACCGCGTTCGGCAGCGTGCTCGCCGCGCTCGCGCACCTGAAAGTAAAGCGGATCGCTTTCGGCACGCCCTACGACGCCGACGCCACCGCGAAGGGCAAGGCGAGCCTCGAGGCGCACGGCATCGAGGTGGTCAGCGTCGGGCGCCTGGAGAACGTGAAGAACATCTACGAGGAGACCGCGGAGCGCGCCCACGGCCTCGCGCGCCGCATCGACGTGCCGCAGGCGCAGGCGGTGTTCCTGAGCGGCGTCGGCATGCCCACGATCGCTTCGCTTGCCCGTATGGAGCGCGACCTCGGCAAGCCCGCCGTGTCCGCCGCCGCCGCGATGATGTGGAACGCGCTGCGCGTCGCCGGGGTCTCCGCTCCGATCTCCGGCTTTGGCAGCTTGCTAAATGAAAAAAGAAGCAAGCCTTAGCCCCATCGCCGTGATGGGCGCAGGCGCCGTCGGCTGCTACTACGGCGGCATGCTCGCGCGCGCCGGGCACGAGGTCACATTGATCGCCCGCGCGCAGCACGTCGAGGCGGTGCAGAAGAGGGGGCTGCGCATGGAGACGAAGGCGTTCGACGCGAACGTGCCCGTGCAGGCAAGCGCGGAGGCGAGCGGCGCGCGCGGCGCGAAGCTGGTGCTCTTCTCGGTGAAGTCGACCGATACGGAGCGCGCCGGCGCCGCGCTCGCCCCATACCTCGAGCCCGGCGCCGTCGTCCTCAGTCTGCAGAACGGCGTCGACAACGCGGAGCGCCTCGCCGCGACGCTCGGGCGCGACGTGGTGCCGGCCGTGGTCTACGTCGCGGTCGAGATGGCTGGTCCCGGGCACGTGCGCCACCACGGCCGCGGCGAGCTGGTGATCGGCCGCTCGCCG
>VBBY01000153.1 GCA_005881595.1 Betaproteobacteria bacterium
GCGCGGCAAGCCCACCGAGATCGATCACCTGAACGGCTTCGTGGTGCGCAAGGGCGAAGGTCTAGGCGTTCCCACCCCGGCCAACCGGGTGCTCCTCGCGCTGGTGAAGCTCCTCGAGGAACGGGGTTCGCCGCGCGGATGAAAGCCTCCTTCTTCAGCCGCTTCGGCGGCCCGGAGGTCCTCCAGTACGGGGACCTGCCGGACCCGCGTCCTGCAGCCGGGGAAGTCGTCGTCGACATCCACGCGGCGAGCGTCAATGCGGCCGACTGGAAGATGCGCGCGGGGCAGTATTCCCAGGGCATCGCGCTTCCGCATGTCCCGGGCCGGGACTTCTCGGGCGTGGTGGCCGCGCTCGGCGCGGGGGCGAAGGACTTCAAGGTGGGCGACGCGGTGTTCGGCGTGTGCGAAGTGCCGCGCGAAGGCGCCTACGCCGAGAGAATCGCGATCCGGCACGAGATCCTCGCGAGGAAGCC
>VBBY01000224.1 GCA_005881595.1 Betaproteobacteria bacterium
TGCGCCCGGTCATGAGGTTGTCGAGCACCGTCATGCCCTTGAAGAGCGCGATGTTCTGGAAAGTCCGCGCGATCCCGAGCTTCGCCGCGCGGCGTGAATCCATGTCCCGGAACTCGTAGCTCCTGAAGGAGATCTTCCCTTCCTGGGGGTGGTAGACGCCGTTGAGCACGTTGAGCATCGAGCTCTTGCCGGCTCCGTTCGGCCCGATGATGGCTCGTACTTCGTGCTCCCTCACGTCGAACGACACGCCCTGCAGGGCGCGCACGCCGCCGAACGCCAGCGACACGCCGTCGACCGCGAGGATCACATCGCCGATGCGCCGCGCGCTGCTCATGCCGCGCGGCGCGCCGCGGCCGGCGCGAAGGTCTTCGCGTCCCGGATCTTGAGCTCGGCGGCGAAGGTCGCGCTGCGGCCGTCCTCGTATTTCACCTGCGCTTCGACGTGAACCGAATTTCTGCCCTGGAACATGGCTTCCACCAGAGAGCCGTATTTCTCCGCGATGAAGCCGCGGCGGACCTTGCGCGTGCGCGTCAGCTCGCCGTCGTCGGCCTCGAGCTCCTTGTGCAGGATCAGGAAGCGGTGAATCTGCGAGTTGGCGAGCTCGGGCTCGCGCGCGAGATCGGCGTTCACCTGCTCGAGGCACTGCGCCACCAGCTCGTACACCGGGTCCTGCTGCGCGAGGTCGGTGTAGCCCGAGAAGGCGATGTTGCGCCTCTCCGCCCAGTCGGCGACGGCCTCCATGTCGATGTTGATGAAGGCGCAGACCCGCTCGCGCTTGTCGCCGAAGGCGACCGCCTCCTTGAGGTAGGGGAAGAACTTCAGCTTGTTCTCGAGGTACTTGGGAGCGAACAAGGTGCCGTCGGCGAGCTTGCCGACGTCCTTGGCGCGGTCGATGATGCGCACGTGCCCGTCCTGGTCGACGTAGCCTGCGTCGCCGGTATGGAACCAGCCTTCGGCGTCCTTCGCCTCGCGCGTCGCCTGCGGGTTCTTGTAGTACTCCTTGAACAGGCCGGGCGAGCGGATCAGGAGCTCGCGCTGCGGCGTGAACTTGAGCTCGACGCCCTTCACCGCAGGGCCGACGGTATCGGACTTCACCTGGCCGTCGGGCTGCACGCAGACGAACACGCTGGTCTCGGTCGAGCCGTAAAGCTGCTTCAGGTTGATGCCCAGCGAGCGGTAGAAGGAGAACAGATCCGGCCCGATCGCCTCGCCGCCGGTGTAGGCGATGCGTACCTTGCTCATTCCCAGCACGTTGCGCAGCGGCGCATAGATCAGAAAGTCCCCCAGGTAGTACAGAATCCGGTCCAGCAGGCTGACCGGCCGGCGCTCGAGGATCCTGGTTCCCACGCGCTTGGCCACGGCCATGAAGGAGCGGTACAGCCAGCGCTTGAGCGCGGCTGCGTCCTCCATGCGCACCGAGACCTGGGTGAGGAGCGCCTCGAACACGCGCGGCGGCGCGAAGTAATAGGTCGGCGCAACCTCGCGCATGTCGCTCACCACCGTCTCAGCCGCTTCGGGGCAGCAGATGCAGTAGCCGGCAACGAGCGGCTGCGCATAGGAAAAGATGTTCTGGCCGATCCAGGCGGGCGGCATGAACGCGAGCACGACGTCGTGGTCGCCCAGCGCTTCCATCTCGGCGACCGCGCGCGAGCGGTCGATGAGGTTTTCATGCGTGAGGACCACGCCCTTCGGCACGCCGGTCGTGCCGGAGGTGAAGAACATCGCCGCCGTATCGCTGGCCCGCCCTTTCTCGATTTCTTCTTCCAGAAACTCGGGGCGGCGCGCCAACGATGCACGTCCGATCTCGAGCAGCTTGTCGTAGCTCATCAGCTGCGGCTGCGCGTAGTGCCGCATGCCGCGCGGGTCGTCGTAGTAGATGCGCTTCAGCGTCGGGCACTGCGGCAGGATCTCGAGCAGCTTGTCGACCTGCTCCTGGTCCTCGGCGAAGGCAAAGGCGATTTCGGCGTTCTGGATCGGGAACGCCATCTCCGTGGCGACCGCGTCCTGGTACAGGGGAACCGGCACGCCGCCAAGGCACTGCGCGGCGCAGATCGCGGCGTAAAGGCGCGGACGGTTGTCGCCGACCAGCGCGAGGTGCTCGCCGCGCCTGAAGCCCTGTTCGGCGAGACCGCAGGCGAGCGCTCGTACTTCGTCGGCATAGTGCTGCCAGGTCCAGGTCTGCCAGATGCCGAGATCCTTCTCGCGGATAGCCGGCCGCGCGCCGCGCACGCGTGCGTGGTGCATCAGCAGCTTCGGGAACGTGTCCAGCGTCCCGGCGTCCGTGGTCATGGAGCCCTCCTCCGTGAGCCGGCGGATTCTTGCACAGAATTTGCGGTATATAGCATCTGGAAGGACTGCGAAAGCGATGACCGGCAAGGAGCACTGGACCAGGAAGGGCGACGTCAGGCTTTTCCTGTGGCAGAAATCCCCGGCCGCGGCTGCCAGAGGGACGATCCTGTTCGTGCACGGCTCGTCCATGGCGTCGCAGCCCACTTTCGACCTGCAGGTGCCCGGGCGGCCGGATTCCTCGGCGATGGAATGGTTCGCCGCGCGCGGCTTCGACACCTGGTGCCTCGATAACGAGGGCTACGGGCGCTCGGACAAGTCGCGGCCGATCAATTGCGACATTTCGAACGGTGCAGATGATCTGGATGTTGCCAGCCAGTACGTTCTCAAGAATTCCGGGCAGAAGAAACTCCTTGTCTACGGAATTTCCTCGGGAGCGCTGAAAGCGGCGTTGTTCACGCAGCGCCATCCCGAGCGCGTGGCGCGGCTCGCGCTCGACGCCTTCGTCTGGACCGGCGAAGGCAGCCCGACGCTCGCCGAGCGCAGGAAGCGGCTGCCCGAGTTCCAGTCGAAAAACCGCCGCCCGATCGACCGCGCTTTCGTGCGCAGCATCTTCCAGCGCGATCACCCCGGCACCGCGGACGACGCCACCATCGAGGCGTTCGCCACCGCCATCCTGGCGCTCGACGACTCGGTGCCGACCGGCACCTACGTCGACATGTGCTCGAAGCTGCCGCTCGTCGACCCGGCGAAGATTCCGGTGCCTGCGATCGTCATGCGCGGCGAGTACGACGGCATCGCCGGATTCGACGACCTGGTGGAGTTCTTCAAGCGCCTGCCCAATCCCGACAAGCAGTTCGCGGTGATGGCGGGAATCTCGCACGCGAGCTTCCAGCAGAAAAACTATCGCACCGTGTACCACATCCTGCACGCGTTCTTCACGCAGCCCGAAGCCGTGTATCGCGGAGGGCACGCATGATGCGGCGCGCTTTCGTCCTCGCCGCCGCGGCGGCCGCGCTCGCCGGCCCGGCGTGGGCATTCGCCGAGACGTATCCCGAGCGGCCGATCAAGATCGTGGTCCCCTTCGGTCCCGGCGGATTCACCGACGTCGTGGCGCGCATCATCCAGAAGGACCTGGCGCCCGCGATCGGGGCGCCCGTCGTGATCGAGAATCGTGCGGGCGCCGGATCGACCATCGGCACCGACATCGTCGCGAAGGCGAAGCCCGACGGCTATACGCTCGTGATGGTTTCCACCACGCACGTGATCAGCCCACATCTCTACAAGAGCGTCCCCTACGATCCGATCCGCGACTTCACGCCCGTCATGAAGATCGGCGAAGGGCCGTACGTGCTCGTCGTGCATCCGAGCCTCGGCGTGAACAGCGTCCGCGAGCTGATCGCGCTCGCGAGATCCAAGCCCAACACGATCGATTTCGCCTCCTCCGGCAACGGCAGCAGCCAGCACCTCGTCGGCGCGCTCTTCGCGACCATGGCGGGCGCGCCCATCAACCACGTGCCGTACAAGGGAAGCAACCAGGCGATGCAGGATGTCATCGCCGGCGTGGTGAAGCTGAGCTTCGTGGGAATGCCCAACGCGCTCGCGAACGTCAGCGGCGGAAAGCTCAAGGCGCTCGCGGTCACCTCGCGCAAGCGCGCGCCGGATCTTCCCGACGTGCCGACGCTCGATGAAGCCGGCGTGAAAGGCTACGAGGCGACGATCTGGCTCGGGCTTCTCGGCCCCGTCGGAATGCCTTCCGACGTCGTGCAGAAGATCAACGCGGCGATGACGAAGGTGCTCTCG
>VBBY01000001.1 GCA_005881595.1 Betaproteobacteria bacterium
TGAGCAGGAAGCCGCGCACCATGATGCGGCTGCCGAACTGGCTCTCGATGGTGCTGCTCATGGCAACAACATTGCCCTGCGCATCGGCGATCGAGAAGTGGCTGGTGCCGTTCGCCTCGGTATCGCCCGGCGCCGCCTCGCGCATGGCTCGCTCGCCGATCAGGCGTGCTCTGCGGTCGAGGTACTTTCCATCCAGGAGTTTTCGAACCGGAACCGGCACAAAATCCGGATCGCCGAGGTAGCGAGCGCGGTCGGCGTAGGCGAGCCGCCCGGCCTCGGCGAAGAGATGCACCGCGGCGGCAGAGTCGGGCGCGGCCCGCTCAAAGCCGACGCGCTCGAGCAAACCCAGGATCTGCAGCACAGCGACGCCGCCGGCGCTGGGCGGGCCCATCGAGCACAGGCGCCATTGCCGGTAGGGTCCGCAGACCGGCTCGCGCTCCAGCGCGCGGTACCCGGCGAGATCCTCCTCGGACAGATCGCCCGGCTTCGGATGCGAGCGCACCGCGCGCACGATGTCGGCGGCAATCGGTCCGCGGTAGAAAGCGCCTACGCCTTCGAGCGCCAAGGTACGGAGCGTCGCGCCATAAGCCCGGTTCACGAGCCGTGTACCTGCCGGCTTGGCTCGCCCGTCCGCGCCGTAATAGAGCTTCCTTGCAAAGGCATCTTGCTGCAGGAACCGCTCGCGTTCGAGCACTGCGTGCAGCCGCGGGGACATGATGAAGCCCTCCTCCGCGGCGAAAATCGCGTATTGCAGCAGCTCGCTCCATGGCAGGCGCCCGTGCTGCCGGTGCGCAAGCTCGAGCAGGCGCAGCACGCCCGGGACGCCCACCGAGCGCCCGCCCACGGCGGCTGCGTAGAATTCCATGGGTTTTTTACCCGCGTCCAGAAAACGGTCCGGCCGCGCGGCCGCCGGCGCCGTCTCGCGGCCATCGTAGGTGCGAAGCTTCTTCTCCTGCTCCGACCAGTGCAGCAGGAAGCCGCCGCCGCCGATCCCAGAGGATTCCGGCTCGACCAGGCCGAGGACCATCTGCACGGCGACCGCGGCATCGAGCGCGCTGCCGCCGAGCTGCAGCACCGCGTAGCCGGCTTCGGCGGCGAGCGGATGCGCCGCGGCCACCATGAATCGCTGGGCGGTGAGCGCTTCTCGCGCATCGGCGACAAGGCAGAAAAGAAAAAGGGCGGCCGCGGCCGCCCTCCTCAAAAACATAGAGACAGAAGACATCAGACCATCAAAGGGACGATCAGAAGCGCGACGATGTTGATGATCTTGATGAGCGGGTTGACGGCCGGGCCGGCAGTGTCCTTGTAGGGATCGCCGACCGTGTCGCCGGTGACCGCAGCCTTGTGCGCGTCCGAGCCCTTGCCGCCGTAATTGCCATCCTCGATGAATTTCTTGGCGTTGTCCCATGCGCCCCCGCCGGTGCACATCGAGATGGCGACGAACAGACCGGTGACAATCGTTCCCATCAGCACGCCGCCGAGCGCTTGCGGCCCGAGAACCAGGCCAACCACGATCGGCACCAGCACCGGCAGGAGCGACGGAATCATCATTTCCTTGATGGCGGCGCGGGTCAGCATATCTACGGCGGTGCCGTACTCGGGCTTGGCGCGGCCTTCCATGATCCCCGGGATCTCCTTGAACTGGCGCCGCACTTCCAGCACCACCGCGCCGGCGGCGCGCCCTACGGCTTCCATCGCCATGGCGCCGAAGAGGAAGGGCACCATGCCGCCGATGAACAGGCCGACGATCACCAACGGGTTGGAGAGATCGAAGCTGAAGCTCCTGCCGGCGGCTTCGAGCGCATGCGTATAGTCGGCAAAGAGAACCAGCGCCGCCAGGCCCGCCGAGCCGATGGCGTAGCCCTTGGTCACCGCCTTGGTGGTATTGCCGACCGCGTCCAGCGGATCGGTGATGTCGCGCACCGACTCGGGCAGGTCGGCCATCTGGGCGATGCCGCCGGCGTTGTCGGTGATCGGGCCATAGGCGTCGAGCGCGACGATGATGCCCGCCATCGACAGCATTGCCGTCGCGGCGATCGCGATGCCGTACAGTCCCGCGAGCACGTAGGAAAGCAGGATCGCGACGCAGACCGCGAGCACCGGCCAGGCGGTGGACTTCATCGACACGCCGAGGCCGGCGATGATGTTGGTCGCATGACCGGTCACCGACGCTGCCGCGACATGGCGCACCGGCTTGAATTGAGTGCCGGTGTAGTACTCGGTGATCCACACCATGAAGCCGGTGAGCGCAAGTCCGACGACCGCCGCGCCCCACAGGTGCCACACCGTGATCAGCCTCCTGCCGCCCGGCATGTCGAACGGGACCTCCTTGAGCACGTCGCCCATCACGTACAGCGTGATGGGCCAGAAGGCGACGAAGGCGAGGCCACCCGCTACCCACAGCCCGCGGTACAACGCGGGCATCACGTTCTTCTCGCCGGGCCTGGCCTTTACCCACCAGGTGCCGAGGATCGAGGCGATGATCGAGAAACCGCCGAGGGCGAGAGGGTAGATGAGCGCCGCGGGACTCGCCGTCTTCACCATCAGCGCGCCGAGCAGCATGGTGGCGATGATGGTCACTGCGTAAGTCTCGAACAGGTCGGCTGCCATGCCGGCGCAGTCGCCGACGTTGTCGCCGACGTTGTCCGCGATCACCGCCGGGTTGCGCGGATCGTCCTCCGGGATGCCGGCCTCGACCTTGCCGACCAGATCGGCGCCGACGTCGGCGCCCTTGGTGAAGATGCCGCCGCCGAGACGCGCGAAGATCGAGATCAGCGAGCCGCCGAATCCCAGTCCGACCAGCGGATGGATGAGGTGGGCGAGTTCCGATTTGTCGATCGCATTGGCGTAAAGCACCGCGAAGTAGCCCGCCACGCCGAGCAGGCCGAGGCCGACCACCAGCATTCCCGTGATCGCGCCGCCCTTGAATGCTACCTGCAGCGCCTCGTTGAGGCCGACGCGCGCCGCCTCGGCGGTGCGCACGTTGGCGCGGACCGAGATATTCATGCCGATGACGCCGCAGGCACCCGACAACAGCGCGCCGATGAGGAAGCCCCAGGCCGTCGGCCAGCCGAGCGCGGGGATGAAGCCGATCACGAGGAACAGGATCACGCCGACGATGGCGATGGTCTTGTATTGCCGCCACAGGTAAGCGATCGCGCCCTCGCGCACTGCCGCGGCGATCTCGCGCATGCGCTCGTTGCCGTCGGGCAGCCGCAGGATGCGCGTGCTCTGCCAGACGCCGTAAACGATGGCTGCCAGCGCGCAGCCGAGCGCGAACAGGAGCCCCCCGGACATGTCTCTCTCCCCTTGAAAGGACCGAAATTTTATCAGGTCAAGGCGGCGAAAGCGCGCGCCGTGACCTCGTCCACCGCGCCGCGCCCGGAGATCTTGCGGTATTTCGGCGCGCGCGGATCGCCGGATGCGGCCCATTTGCCGTAGTAGTCCACCAGCGGCCGCGTCTGCGCCCGGTATACGTCGAGCCGCTTGCGCACCGTATCCTCGCGATCGTCGTCGCGCTGGATCAGCGGCTCTCCGGTCTGGTCGTCGCGGCCCTCGACCTGCGGCGGATTGAATTTCACGTGATAGGTGCGGCCCGAGGCGGGATGCACGCGCCGGCCGCTCATTCGCGTGATGATCTCATCGTCCGGAACATCGATCTCGAGCACGTAATCGAGCGGCACGGCCGCGGCCTTCAAGGCCTCGGCCTGCGGAATGGTGCGCGGAAAGCCGTCGAACAGATAGCCGCGCTTGCAGTCGTCCTGCTTCAGCCGCTCCTTCACCAGCCTGATGATGATCTCGTCGGACACCAGTTGCCCGGCGTCCATCACCTTTTTTGCCGCCAGCCCGAGGGGCGTCCCCGCCTTGACCGCGGCGCGCAGCATGTCGCCAGTCGAGATTTGAGGGATGCCGAACTTGTCGCGGATGAAGGCGGCCTGCGTGCCCTTGCCGGCGCCCGGCGGGCCCAGGAGGATCAACCTCATGCCAGCATTTTACGCACCGCCTCCAGGTCTCGAGGCGTATCGACCCCCGGCGGAATCTCGCGCGGGCTGACGGCCACGGCAATGCGGTAGCCGTGCCAAAGGACCCGCAGCTGCTCAAGCGCCTCGATTCTCTCCAGCGGCGCTTCCTCCAGCTGCGAAATCCTCAGAAGAAAACCGACGCGATACGCGTACAGGCCGGCATGGCGATAAGCCTTTGCCTGCCCTTGCCGTGGATACGGAATCCCGGCGCGGCTGAAATAGAGCGCATAGCCTTTCCGGTCGAGCACCACTTTCACCACGTTCGGATTGGAAAACGACTCTGCATCGTGAATCGCGTGGCAGGCCGTGGCAACGCTGGCCTCTTGTTGTGCGCACAAGATGTTTACCACTTCGGCTATCAGCGCCGGCTCCATCAGCGGCTCGTCGCCCTGCAGGTTGACGACGATCTCGTCGTCTCCGAGGCGCAGCTGCCTCGCCGCCTCGGCGATGCGGTCGGTGCCGGAGGCGTGCCCTGCGCGCGTCATCAGCGCCGAGTGGCCGTGCGCGCGCACCGCGTCCGCGATGCGGGGGTCGTCCGTGGCGACGTGCACCGCGGCGGCGCCGCTTTGGGCGGCGCGCTCGCATACCCGTACGACCATCGGCCTGCCGCCGAGGTCGGCGAGGGGTTTTCCCGGGAAGCGGGTCGACGCGTAGCGCGCGGGAATGATGACGCTGAACTTCACGCCACTTCTTCTTCTGGCGGGAGCTTGCGCGCCTCCTCTTCGAGCATCACCGGAATGCCGTCCTTCACCGGGTACGCGAGGCGATCGGGCCTGCAGACGAGCTCGCGCGCCTCCTTGCGGTAGACGAGCTTGCCCTTGCATAGCGGGCACACCAGGATCTCAAGCAGCTTTGGATCGACGCCACTCATGCAATCTCTCCAGCAGCCAGTCGCCGAACGCGGGATCGAGCTTTGCAGTCACGGGCAGCACCCACCACTGCGGCCGTGCGGCGTGGCGCAATTTTACCGCGTCCTTTTCGGTCATCAGCACCGGCAGGTCGTCGCCGAACTCGAGCTCGCGCGGCGAGAACGCGTGGTGATCCGCAAAGGGATGCGGCAGCACCTTGAGGCCGAGCTTCGCCAGGTGCAGGAAGAAGCGGTCCGGATCGCCGATGCCGGCGACGGCGTGGACTTTCTGGCCGGCGAAGGCGCTCGCGGCGCGGCGGTCGCGCGCATCCGTCATGCGGTGCAGCAGCTCGCCTTCGAGCTGCATGGAATAGCCCGTGATGGAGGAGCCATGCGAGACCACCGCGTCGACGGATCGCAGGCGCCAGGCGGGCTCGCGCAAGGGACCGGCAGGCAGCAGAAAGCCGTTGCCGAAGCCGCGGCTGTCGACCACCGCAATTTCCAGATCGCGCCGCAGCCTGTAGTGCTGCAGCCCATCGTCGAGTACCAGCACGTCAACGTCATCATGCGCGGCGCGCAGGGCCGCGGCGACTGCCACGCGGTCTGCGCCGACCCAGACCGGGCAGCCGCTGCGGCGCGAGAGGACGACCGGCTCGTCGCCGACCTCGGCGGCCTGATCGGCCACGCTTGCCGCGCGGGGCCCATCGATCTTCGCGCCGTAGCCGCGCGACACGATGCCCGGCGACCAGCCCTTCGATTTCAGGAATTCGGCGATCCAGAGCACTAGCGGCGTCTTCCCGCTGCCGCCGACCGTGAGGTTGCCGACGACGATCACCGGGACGCCGGGATGCTTCGAGCTCAGGAGCCTGAGCTTGAAGAGCAAGCGGCGCATGAGGACCGCTGCCCCGAACAGGAGGCTGACCGGCCACAGCAGCCAGGCGATGGCGCCGCGGCGATACCAGTGCCTCACTACTTGGCGGACTGCGTGGTGAAGCTGAGCTGCGTCAGGCCGGCGAGCCGCGACGCCTCCATCACGCGCACCACCGCCTGATGCGTGGCGGCGGCGTCGGCGCTGATCACCACGAGCGGCGCCTTCAGCGCCCCGGCGGCGCGCTTCAGTTCCTCGGCCAGCTGCTCGACACCGCGGAAAGGGATGGGATTGCGGTTGATCACGTACTGCCCCTGCGCGCTGACCAGCACGGTGATCTCGTTGGCGCGCTCGAGCTGCCTTTCGGCGTCCGCGGTCGGCAGGTTGATCTGCAGCTCGGTGTACTTGGAATAGGTGGTGGTGATCATCAGGAAGATCAGGATCACCATCATCACGTCGATCAGCGGGACCAGGTTGATCTCGAGCGGTTCCTTGCCCCTGCCGCGCTGGAAGTTCATCTACTGCCTGCGCTCGCCGTGAACGATGTCCACCAGCTTGGAGGCCTGCTCCTCCATCTCCACCACCAGGCCGTCGACCTTGTTCTTGAAGTGCCGGTAGAGGATGAGCGACGGCACCGCGATGCCGATGCCGAACGCGGTGTTGTACAGGGCGATCGAGATGCCGTGCGCGAGCTGCTGCGGGTTGCTGCCGGTGGGGGACTGCGAGCCGAAGATCTCGATCATGCCGATCACCGTGCCGAACAGTCCCAGCAGCGGCGAGGCGGTGGCGATGGTGCCGAGCGTCGTGAGGAAGCGCTCGAGCTCATGCGCGACGGCGCGACCGGCTTCGTCGATCGCCTCCTTCATGACGTAGCGCGAGCTCCTGTGATTGCGCAGGCCCGCGGCGAGCACCGTGCCGAGCGGCGAATCCTTGGCGAGCTTCTGCAGCACCTCTTCGTTGACGCCCTGGCGCTGGTAGACCGTGATCACCTGATCGAGCAGCGTGGGCGGGATGATTTTGCTTTCGCGGAGCGAGATCGAGCGCTCGATGATCAGGGCGACGGCGACGACCGAAGCGAGCAGCAGGAACCAGATCGGCCATCCCGCTGCCTGAATGATCGCGAACAACTCTTGTTCCTTGTCTTTTTGGGGCGCTGCGCCGCCGACTTTAAGTCAAACTCTCACGCCGCGGCAAGTTTTCGCGATGCACAAACGCCGGCCCTTCCGCAGCGGCGGAACGATGCAATGTAGCGCGTCAGGCGATATCCACAAGAACCTGTGGATAAGTTTGTGGATTATCGCTGAATAGAGTCGCCTCACCGACTTGCAACGCGGCGCAAGACGGTTGCGATCAAAATTTGAGCAGGTTTTTCCCTTCAGCAAACAGCGTCTTGCGTAACAGAATCGGGCTCCGCGCGATGCTTCGCTGCATCGCGGCGGCGCGCCGGCGGTGATGTGGATTAGTGGGTATTTATTCCTTGAAAGACAAAGTCAATGGTGATCGGCAAAGTCGCTGCCCCACGACGCGAAACGGTGGCTGCTTTTATGACGCCGTGCGGCGACAGCGGCGGGCATTCAGACAAGCGGTAACATGAAATGGCATCCCCCGCTTGGCAATCCATGCCTCCTAACAGCGTCCTCACCGTCTCCGAATTGCTGCGCAGCGTGCGCGACGCGCTGGAGCGGCGCTTTCCGCTGCTCTGGGTGCGGGGCGAATTGTCCAATCTGTCGCGCGCGCCCTCCGGGCACTGCTACTTCACGCTGAAGGATGCGGCGGCGCAGGTCGACTGCGTGATGTTCCGCAGCCGGGCAGCGGCGCTCGACTGGGAGCCGCGCGACGGCGCGCAGGTCGAAGTCTGCGCCCTGGTGACGCTCTACGAGCCGCGAGGGCGCTTCCAGCTCACGGTGGAGGGGATGCGGCCCGCCGGCCTGGGGCCGCTTTACGAGCGCTTCCTGCGCCTGAAGGAAAAGCTCGAGCGAGAAGGCTTGTTCGACCTCGCCGCCAAGCGCGCGCCGCCGGCGTTTCCGGGCTGCATCGGCGTGCTCACTTCCCCTGCCGCCGCGGCGCTGCGCGACGTGCTGACGACCCTGGCGCGGCGCAACCCGGCGATTCCGGTGATCGTCTATCCGGTGCCGGTGCAGGGCGAGGGCGCCGCGGCGCGCATCGCCGCGATGCTGGCGGCCGCCAACGCGCGCGACGAATGCGACGTGCTGCTGCTCGTGCGCGGCGGCGGCTCGATCGAGGATCTCTGGTCCTTCAATGAGGAAAAAGTGGCGCGCGCGCTGCGCGCCTCGCGCATCCCCGTGGTGGTCGGCGTCGGCCACGAGAGCGACTTCACCATCGCCGACTTCGCCGCCGACCGGCGTGCGCCTACGCCCACGGCGGCGGCCGAGCTCGTCAGCGCGCCGCGCGCAGAGCTGCTCGGGCGGCTCGCCGACTGCGTGCGCGGCGTGGGGCGTGAAATGCGCCGCCGCCTCGAATACGCCATGCAGAACACCGACTCGCTGGCGCGCCGGCTGGTGCACCCGGGCGAGCGCCTGCGTTCCCACCAGCAGCTCGTGACGCAGCTGCGAGCGCGTCTCGCTTTCGGTGCTTCGCAGCGGATTCATCGCTGCAGCGCGCTTCTCGAGCGGTTCCAGGCGACGCTTGCAAGCGTCGACCCGACGGCAGTGCTTGCACGTGGCTACAGCATCACTCGTAATACCGCGGGCGGAGTGATCCGCGACGCGGCAGTCGTCAAGGAAGGGGAACTATTAAGGACGACCCTTGCGCGCGGCTGGCTCGAAAGCGAAGTCCGGAAAAAGCCGGCCCTATAATCTCCCATGGGCCACCGGCTTTCAAAAATCACCACGCGCACCGGCGATGCGGGCGAAACCGGGCTCGGCGACGGCTCGCGCGTGCCCAAGGACAGCCCGCGCGTGCGCGCGCTGGGCGATATCGATGAGCTCAACTCGGCGATCGGGGTGCTGCTCGCGGACGAGTTGCCGCCGGAGCTGCGCGATGCGCTGGGCGCAATCCAGCACGACCTGTTCGACCTCGGCGGCGAGCTGAGCATCCCTGGCCACGCGCTGCTCGGCGATGCGCACGTCGCGCGTCTCGAGGAGCGGCTCGAGGCCTGGAACGCAGGTCTGCCGCCGCTCAAGGAGTTCATCCTGCCAGGCGGCACGCGCGCCGCGGCGCTCGCGCACCTTGCGCGCACGGTGTGCCGGCGCGCCGAGCGCAGCGTGGTCGCGCTCGGACAAAAAGACGGGATCAGCGCGCACGCGCGCCGTTACCTGAATCGCCTGTCCGATCTGCTGTTCGTCGCCGCGCGGATTCTCAATCGCCACGCGGGGCGCAGCGACGTGCAGTGGCGCCACGAGCGCAAGAAACCCGCACCCTGACCAGGAGCCCTCCGTGGCAGACATCCGCATCTACAACGTTGACGCCCTCGGCAAGCCGCTCGGCCAGTACTCGCACCTGACCCGGGTCAAGGCCGGTGAATTCCTTTTCATTGCCGGCATGCTGGCGCCCGGCGACGACTTCGACGCGCAGTGCGCCGGCGTGTTCGCCCAGATCGAGAAAGCGCTGAAATCGGCGGGCGCCGGCTGGGGGAACGTAGTGCAGTTCACCACCTACTTGGTGCACTCGCAGGACATCGCGAGATTCATGCAGTTCAGGCTGCGCGAATTCCCGCGCATGTTCCCGAACGGCGCCTATCCGCCCAACACGCTGCTCATCATCGACCGCCTGGTAGGCGAGCAATACCTGCTCGAAGTGCAGACGGTGGCGGCGCTCTAGACTTCCTCGACGAACACTTCTTCGCGCTTCTTGCGGATCGCCGGCAGCGCCACGACGATCAGCAGGATCGTCGCCGCGATGATGAAGCCGGCGCTGATCGGCTTGTAGATGAAGGTCATCGGATCGCCGCGCGAGAGCAGCATCGCGCGCCTCAGGTTCTCCTCCATCAGCGGCCCGAGGATGAAGCCGAGGATCATCGGCGCCGGCTCGCACTCGAGCTTGACGCAGATGTAGCCGAGAACGCCGAACACCGCCATGATCAGCACGTCGAAGGCGTTGTTCGACAGGCTGAACACGCCGATCGCCATGAACACCAGGATCGAGGGGTACAGGTAGCGGTACGGCACGGTCAGCAGCTTGACCCACATGCCGATCAGCGGCAGGTTGAGGACGACCAGCATCAGGTTGCCTACCCACATCGAGGCGATCAGCCCCCAGAACAGCTGCGGCTTCTCGTTCATCACCTGCGGCCCGGGCGCGATGCCCTGGATCATCAGCGCGCCGATCATCAGCGCCATCACCGCGTTGCTCGGGATGCCCAGCGTCAGCATCGGGATGAACGAGGTCTGGGCGCCGGCGTTGTTCGCCGACTCCGGCCCTGCCACGCCTTCGATCGCGCCCTTGCCGAACTGCTCGGGATGTCTCGAGACCTTTTTCTCCAGGGTATAGGCGCCGAAGGAGGCGAGCAGCGCGCCGCCTCCGGGAAGAATGCCGAGGAACGAGCCGAGCGCGGTGCCGCGCATCACGGGCGCCCAGGCGCGCTTGAAGTCTTCCCTCGTCGGCCACAGGTTCTTCACGTCCTTGGTAAAGATCTCGCGGTTGTCCTTCAACTCGAGGTTGGCGACGATCTCCGCGGTACCGAACATGCCCATCGCGACGATGACGAAGCCGATGCCGTCGGAAAGCTCCGGGATGTTGAAGGTGAAGCGCAGCACGCCCGAGTTGACGTCGGTGCCGACGATGCCGAGCAGCAGGCCGAACGCCACCATCGCGATCGCCTTGATGAGCGAGCCGTGCGCGAGCACGGTCGCCGCCACCAGGCCGAACACCATCAGCGAGAAGTACTCCGACGGGCCGAACTTGAGCGCCACCTCGGCAAGCGGCGGCGCGGCGAGCGCGATGATCAGCGTCGACACGCAGCCGGCGAAGAACGAGCCGAGCGCCGCCACGGCGAGCGCCGGGCCGGCGCGGCCCTGGCGCGCCATCTGGTAGCCGTCGAGGCAGGTGACCACCGACGATGATTCGCCGGGGATGTTGACCAGGATCGCGGTGGTCGAGCCGCCGTACTGCGCGCCATAGTAGATGCCGGCGAGCATGATCAGCGCCGCTACCGGACTGAGGTTGAAAGTGATCGGCAGGAGCATCGCGATCGTGGCCACTGGCCCGATCCCCGGCAGCACGCCGATCAGCGTCCCGAGCAGGCATCCGATCAAGGCATAGAGCAGGTGGATCGGCGTGATCGCGACCCCGAATCCCATCACCAGGTTGTGGAAGATTTCCATCGCGTCGGCTCCTTACCTGATCGGGCAGTTGGCGATGAAATCCGGGCACAGCGGGAACGGAAGCGTCAGCCCCCTCACGAACACCAGCCACGAGAACAGCATCAGGATCACGTACAGGATGAGCACCTCTTTCCACTTGAACTCGTGACCGCCGAAGGCACTGACCACTACCAGCGCCAGCGTCGCGACGAACAGCCCGAGAGGCTTCATGAGGTAGCCGTAGAGCACGCAGCCGACCGAGATCAGGATCAGCGGCCGGAAGGCGAAGGCCGGAACCGGCGGCCCTTCGACGACGAAGGATTCGAGCAGGATCGCCAGGCCAAGGACAGAAAGCAGGCCACCGAGCAGGATCGGGAAATACGCCGGCCCCATGCGCACCGCGGTGCCCATCTGGTAGTGAATGGCGGCCCAGATGACAAAGAACAGGCCGAAGCCAAGAAACATCAGGCCCGACCAGAAGTCTTTCGGACTCTTGATTTTCATTGTCCCCTCTCCTCCTTGCTGCGGCGGCAAAGTGTAACATGCGCCCCCCCACAATCGTCTTGCGCTCGATGTCAGCTTCTCGCTTCGTTCTGCTCGCACTGCTGTCCCTGCAGCTCGCCGGCTGCGGCGAGCGCCCCAGGCTCGAGCCTCTGCCCGAGAGCGCGGTGGTGCTCGCCTTCGGCGACAGCCTCACTTTCGGCACCGGCGCGAACGAGGACGAGAGCTACCCCGCCCGCCTGGAGAAGCTGATCGGCCGGCGCGTGGTGCGCGCCGGGGTGCCGGGGGAGATCACCGCGCAGGCGCTTGCCCGCCTGCCGGCGACGCTGGACGAGTATCAGCCGCGGCTGCTCCTGCTTTGCATCGGCGGCAATGACTTCCTGCGGCGCATCGACCTGCGGCAGGCCGAGAACAACGTGCGCGCAATGGTGAAGCTGGCGAAGGACCGCGGCATCGGCGTGGTGCTGATCGGCACGCCGGAGCCCGGGCTGATGCTCAACCCGCCCGGGTTCTATTCCGCTATCGCCAGGGAATTCCGCGTGCCCTACGAGGCGGCGGTGATCCGCGACGTGCTGAAGGACGAGAACCTGAAGTCGGATCCGATCCATCCCAACGCGCGCGGCTACCGCGTCATCGCCGAAAGGCTGGCGGCTGTGCTGAAGGAAAGCGGAGCGATCTGAGGCGCTCGAGGTCCGCGGGACGATCGACGTCCCAGACACTGCGCAGCGCGCGCCATCGGTATCCCAGGGCGAGCAGCCGTTCCGCGGTCTGCGCGTAAACGCCGCTTTCGCCCCAGGCGATGCCGTCGAACAGCCGGCGCGAAACGCGTCGCGCGCCGATGAGCGCGTAGCCCCCATCCTCCACCGGGGCGAGCACGACGTCGCAGCCGCCGCGAAGCAGCCGCGCCGCGAGCCGCAGGTCCTGTGGCCGCAGGACGGGACAATCCGTGCCGATGAGCAGCGCCGCCGAATAGCGTCGAAGCGCCGCCTCCAGCGCGTGATGCATGCGCTCGCCCAGATCGCGCCCGTGCTGGGATTTCAATGCGACACCCCAGCTTTTCCACAGTGCATGGATGCGAGGCGCGACGTGCAGCTGCACTTCACCGCAGCGCGCGGCGAGGGCGGTGCGCACCGCCTGTCGCGTCAGCCGCGCCTGGAGGCGTGCCGCGCCCCATTCGCCAAGCCGGGGCACCAGGCGCGTCTTGACGCGGCCCGCCAGCGGCGCGCGCGCGAAGACGATGACCACCGCGTTACGGCTCGTTGGCGTAGAGGCGGGCAAGGACCTCCGGGCGAGCGCCAAGAAAATACATCAGCCGCAGCCGCCACATGAGCACGATGGTGCGCGCCACGCCGCGCGACTCCCAGCGGCGCCCCGAGGTAACGACGCGCTGAGCAAGGCACGCTGGCGGCCCGGCGCGCTTCATCGCCTTGCTGAAGGCGATGTCCTCCATCAAGGCAATCTCCGGAAATCCGCCGAAGGCGTCGCGCCGCACGAAGATCGCCTGGTCGCCGGTGGCGATGCCGGTGAGCCGGGAGCGCAGGTTCATGGCGCAGCCAACGAGCTTCAGCAGCGGGTGCCGGGCGTCGATCTGCACGTCGAAGCGGCCCCAGACATGGGTTCTCAGGGAAGACAGAATCATCTCGTCGGCCAAGGCAGGAAGCCGCGTGTCAGCATGCAGAAAAACGAGCGCGTCGCCGCGCGCTTCCCGCGCCCCGGCATTCATCTGCAGCGCGCGCCCGCGCGGCGCCGCGATCACCCGGTCGCAAAGCGCGCGCGCGAGCTGCGGCGTGCCGTCGGCGCTGCCGCCGTCCACCACGATGACCTCGTGGCCGCGCCGGCGCAGCGGCTCGAGCGCCTGCAGGGCCGCCGCGATGCCCCGCGCCTCGTTCAGCGCCGGGACGACGACGGAAAG
Organism: Betaproteobacteria bacterium; assembly: GCA_005881595.1. Lineage (GTDB taxonomy): Bacteria > Pseudomonadota > Gammaproteobacteria > Burkholderiales > SG8-39 > SCGC-AG-212-J23. Next base: position 13,412 of record VBBY01000001.1, read on the forward strand.
CCGGATCAGCCGCGCATCCATGCATGCAGTCTTTCGACTTGCCGCAGCAGCGCTTCGGGGGCGTGCGCCTTTCTCCACACGCCGGCCGCGTATTTGTTCGCCTCGGCGAGCGTCGGATAGATATGGATGGTGCCGAGGATCTTGTTCAGGCCGAGGCCGTGCTGCATGGCGGCGATGAACTCCACGATCAGGTCGCCGGCGTGTTCGCCGACGAGGGTGGCGCCGAGGATGCGGTCCTTGCCCGGAACGGTCAGCACCTTCACCATGCCGCGCGCCACGCCGTCGGCGATAGCCCGGTCGAGCTCGTCGATGCCGAATACCGATACCTCGTGCGGAACATTCCGTTCCTTCGCCTCGGTCGCGTTCAATCCGACGCGAGCCACTTCGGGATCGGTGAACGTCGCCCACGGGATCGCCGAGTAGTCGGCGCGGAATTTTCTGAAGCTGCCGAAGAGCGCATTGACGGCGGCGTACCACGCCTGGTGCGACGCCGTGTGCGTGAACTGGTAGGGCCCGGCCACGTCCCCGCAGGCATAGATGTTGGGATACAGCGTTTGCAGCCACTCGTTGGTTTCCACCGTGCGCGCCCTGCTGACCGGAATGCCGAGCTCCTCCAGGCCATAGCCGGCAGTGTTCGCGACGCGGCCGACCGCGCATAGCAGCTCGTCGAACTCGATGCGCGTGTCGACGCCTGCATGCTCAGCGATCAGGAGCTTCCTGCCGTCCTCCACGATCACCTGTTTTGCCTTGTTGTTCACCAGAACGTCAATCCCATCCTCGCGAAAACTCTCCTCCACCATGGCGGAAACCTCAGGGTCCTCGCGCGGCAGGATGCGCGGCAGCATTTCGACCTGCGTCACCGCGGCGCCCAGCCGCGCGAACGCCTGCGCCAGCTCGCAGCCGACCGGGCCGCCGCCGAGGACCAGCAGCCGCCGCGGCAACTCGCGCAATTCCCACACGTTGTCGGAGGTGAGCACGCGGATCGCATCCATGCCGGGGATCGGCGGCACGAAGGGCCGCGCGCCGGCGGCGATGACGATGGCTCGGGTGCTGAGCGTACGGGTCCCGCTTGCGGTGCTGATTTCCACCGTCCAGGGAGAAGCGATGCGCGCCTCGCCTTGAATGCATTCGACGCCGAGCGCCGTATAGCGCGCCGCCGAGTCGTGCGGCTCCACTGCCTTGATGACGCGCTGCACGCGTTCCATGACGCCGGCAAAATCGACCTCCGCGGTGGCATTTCTCAAGCCGAACTCGTCTGCTTTTCTGATCTGCGACAGGACGCGCGCCGATTTGATGAGAGCTTTCGACGGCACGCAGCCGGTGTTTAGGCAGTCACCGCCCATGCGGTGCTTTTCCACCAGCGTGACCTTGGCCCGCACCGCGGCCGCGATGTAGGCCGCGACCAGCCCGGCCGAGCCGGCGCCGATCACCACCAGGTTGCGGTCGAGCTTCGCCGGCCGCTTCCAGCGCGCATACACGCGCCGCGCTTTGACGCCGTCGACGGTTTTTTTCGCGAGCAGCGGGAAAAACCCGAGCAGCAGGAAAGCCCCGATCAGCTGCCACGACAGAATGTCCCCCGGCGCAGCGATTTTCGCCAGCTGGGTCCCGGCGTTCACGTACACCAGGGTGCCTGCGAGCATGCCGAGCTGGCTCACCCAGTAAAAAGTCCGCGCGCGCAGCGGCGTCAGCCCCATGGCCAGGTTGATGGCGAAGAACGGGATCACCGGGATCAGGCGCAAGCTGAACAGATAGAACGCGCCCTCCTTTTCGATCCCCTCGTTGACTCCCCGCAACTGCCTGCCGATGCGCCGCTGCACCCAGTCGCGCAGGAGGAAGCGCGAAATGAGGAATGCGAGCGTGGCGCCGATCGAAGAGGCGAAGGAAACGATCAGCGTGCCCCGGAGCAGCCCGAACACCGCCCCGGCAACGAGTGTCAGGAGGGTGGCGCCGGGCAGCGACAGAGCAGCGACCGCGACATAGAAGGCGAAAAAGCCGAGCGCAGTCTGCCAAGGGTGCGCGAAATACCAGGACTCGATCGCCGCCTGCTGCGCCTTGACATTCTCGAAGGTGAAATAGCGCGCGCCGCCGGCGGCGAAGAAAGCAACGACGGCGAGCGCGACGAGGGCGAGGACGAGAAGCCGGCCCCGGCTCACGCGGCAAGCGCGCCGCCGCACGACGACCCCTGCCCCGCGGTGCAGCCATAGCAGTGGTCGCGCACGGCGATCGGGTTGCCGGCGAGATCGCGTCCGATCAGGTCCGAAAGATGCGGGCGCCTGCGGCCTTCGAGCCGCAGCGGCAGCCCCAGCATCTGGTTGAAATCGCAGTCGTAGACGTAGCCCTGCCAGTCGACCGAGAGCAGCGTGCGGCACATCACGCCCTCGAGGTTGTCGGCGCGGTGCGAGCGGTGCAGCAGCGCCATGTACTCGTTGAACTGGCCCTTGGAGATCAGCGTCGAGCCGAAGCGCTGGATCGGCATGTTGGCGAGCGTGTAGAGGCGATTGAACACGATGCCGAAGCGCTCGCCCAGGACCCGTTTGTAATCGAGCTCGAGCTTATCCTGCGCCGGCGGCAGGGTCGGCCCTTGCGGGTTGTAGACAAGATTGAGAATCAGCTGGTCATCCGTACCGTAGCCAAGGGCATTCAACCGCTTGAGAGCGCTGATGCTCTTGTCGTACACGCCTTTGCCGCGCTGGCGGTCGACCAGCTCCTCGGTGTAGCACGGCAGGGACGCGATCACCTCGACCTGCCGGGAGGCGAGGAACTCTGCGAGATCCGCCTGGCCCGGCTCCTCGAGGATCGTCAGGTTGCAGCGGTCGATGACGTGCACTCCCAGCTCCCGCGCGCGCACGACCAGCTCCCGGAAATGGGCATTCAGCTCCGGCGCTCCGCCGGTGATGTCGAGGATCCGGATCGAAGACATGCCGATGAACGCGACGACGTCGGCCAGGGTCTCGCGCGACATCTCCTCGGTGCGCTGCGGGCCTGCGTTGACGTGGCAGTGCACGCAGGTCTGGTTGCATCGGTACCCGACATTGACCTGCAGGGTTTCGAGGCGGCGGCGCTGGATGGCCGGAAAGCCGAAATGCCGCATCAAAGGCAGGGTGGCATGCATGGTCTTAAAGGATGTTGACTGCGCCCGGCGACTGCTCATCGAGCAGTCCCAGCAACCGCTGGCTCGTGGCGCGCAGGCGCTGCGAGAGCATGAGGACCAGCTCCATCAGGATCTTGGCGCCGAGCAGCGGCTGCTCGACGATGATGCGGGCCAGGCTCTCGCGGTGGAGCACGGCGATCAGCGTCGGCTCTGCCGCGACGCAGGTGGCGAAGCGCGCCTCGCCGTCGATCATCGACATCTCGCCGAGCGTCCTTCCGCCTTCGACCACCGCCAGCGTCTGCGGCGTGTTCCAGCGGTCGCGCTTCTGCACCTCGACCTTGCCTTCGACGACCATCAGCATGAAATCGCCGCCGTCGCCTTCCTGGATGATTTCAACGCCCGGCTCGGCGCGGTACATCTCCATGAAATGCGCCAGCAGAAGCACCTCCGCCGGAGAGAAGTTCTCCAGCAGCGCGCAGCGGGGAATGAGCGCGTGCATCTGGCCCGCGAACTTGGTGGCGTCGCCGAGAGGTTCGAGGTGCGCGAGCTGTGGCGGGGAATCAGGCATACGCTCGGCGGCAATTATGCCGAATCCCGGCTACTTGCGGTGCTTGCGGCGCTGCTTCACTCCCTGCGCCAGCGCGTCGAGGACCTGCACCGAGTCGTCCCAGCCGAGGCAGGCGTCAGTGATGCTCTGGCCGAAGCGCAGCGGCTCGCCCGGTTCCAGCTCCTGGCGCCCTTCCACCAGGTGCGACTCGACCATCACTCCCACGATGCGCTTCTCGCCACCGGCGAGCTGCCTGGCGATGTCGGCTGCGACGTCGGCCTGGCGCTGGTACTGCTTGGCGGCGTTGGCGTGCGAGCAGTCGATCATCAGCCGCTGCGGCAGCTTGGCGCGCTCGAGCTCCTCGCAGGCCGCCTGCACGCTCGCCGCGTCGTAGTTCGGCTGCTTGCCGCCACGCAGGATGATGTGGCAGTCGTCGTTGCCGCGCGTCTGCACGATCGCCACCTGACCGCTCTTGTGCACCGACAGAAAATGGTGCTTCTGGCGCGCGGCGAGGACCGCGTCCACGGCGATTCTCACGTTCCCGTCGGTGCCGTTCTTGAAGCCGACCGGCGCCGACAGGCCGGATGCCAGCTCGCGATGTACCTGGCTTTCAGTAGTGCGCGCGCCGATCGCGCCCCAGGACACCAGGTCGCCGATGTACTGCGGCGAGATCACGTCGAGGAACTCGCAGCCGGCGGGCATTCCGGCCCGGTTGATGCGCACCAGCAGGTCGCGCGCGATGCGCAGCCCCTCGTTGATGCGGAAGCTGCCGTCGAGGTAAGGATCGTTGATCAGGCCTTTCCAGCCCACCGTGGTGCGCGGCTTCTCGAAGTACACGCGCATCAGCAGCTCGAGCTCGTCGCCGTGACGCCTTCTTTCCTTCTCGAGTTTTCCTGCGTATTCCAGCGCCGCGAGAGGATCGTGGATCGAGCACGGCCCCATCACTACCAGCAGCCGGTCGCCGCGGCCGTGCAGGATCTGGCGCACGCTGCGGCGCGTCTCGCTGATCAGGCTCTCGACCGGCGTGCCCTGGATCGGAAAGAAGCGGATCAGGTGCTCGGGCGGCGGCAGCGGGACGATGTTCTCGATGCGCTCGTCGTCGGTGAGCGAGGTCTTGTCGGCTGGCACCGCGGCGAGATAGTTGTCGAGTGGCGTAGTCATCGCTTTTCCTTCCCAAAAACAAAAACCGCCAGACCTTTCGGCTGGCGGTTTTCGCAGGATCCTAGGGGCTGAGCTTAGCCGGTCCCGTCCGCCAGCAGGCAGGGGAAGAAGTAAAAGCCGAAAAAGAACCGGGTCATAGCGGTGGATTCAAACATGCTTTCGCTGCGCTGTCTACTTCGGCCAAAGCACCATCTGCGTACAGCGAAACAGCGCGATCCTGGCGCCGCTTGCCTCGAGCGTCACGACGGCGTCCCAGACCTGCGTGGTGCGTCCCAGGTGGACCGGCGTCGCGCGGCAAAGAATCGCGCCTTCACGCGCGGTACCGAGGAAGTTCGCCTTCAGCTCTATGGTAGTGAAGCCGCTTGCGCCTTCCGGCAGCCGCGAGATGCAGCCGTAGCCGCAGCTCGTGTCGGCGAGCGCGATCACGGATGCGGCGTGCAAGAAGCCGTTCGGCGCCATCACTTCCTTGCGCACCGGCATCCGGCTCGCCACCGCCTCGGGCGTGATTGTGAGAATTTCCACACCGACCAGCCCCGGAAGATGGCCTTTGCCGAAACCATTGAAGTACTCGGGCGTTGTAGTAGCCATGCCGGAGTACTTTACCGGATTAGCACTCTGGATGGCCGGCTGCCAGCCGCACGGTTTGCTGACTCAGACGCATCATGCTAAGAAGGTGGGTGACAACATGTCTGCTAGCGTGACTATTCCGATCGCGGGCTTCAAGGACGTCTACGACGTGCCGAGCGTCGAAAAGGCCCTGCAGGAGCTTTCCCCCACGGCGAACGAAGCGCTGCGCGCGCTCTACGAGAAGATGCTGCGCCTCGGGGGTCAGCGCTTCACGGTGAAGCCCTCGGCGCTGCCCGAGATGGAAACGCTGTTCGAGGAGCTGCCGAACTTCGGCGAAGCGCTGGAGGACATCCGCAAGCACCTCGCGCTGTGCATCGATTCCGACGACTCGATCGAGCTGCCGCCGATGCTGCTGCTCGGCGAGCCGGGCATCGGCAAGACCCATTTCGCGCGCAAGATCGCGCAGCTCCTGGGCACGGGCTTCGGCTTCGTGCCGATGAGCTCGCTCACCGCCGGCTGGGTGCTCTCGGGCGCTTCCTCGCAGTGGAAGAATGCCAAGCCGGGCAAGGTGTTCGACACCTTCCTCAACGGCGACTACGCCAACCCGGTGATCGTGGTCGACGAGCTGGACAAGGCGAGCTCCGACGGCCAGTACGACCCCCTGGGCGCGCTCTACGAGCTGCTCGAGGTCGAGACCTCGACGCGCTTCGTCGACGAGTTCGTCGAGCTGCCGATCGACGCCTCGGGCGCGCTCTGGCTGGCGACCGCCAACGATGCGGCGCGCATCCCCGACCCCCTGCTCAACCGTCTCAGCATCTACGAGATCGAGGCGCCGGACGCGGCCGGCTCGGCGCGCATCGCCGCTACCATCTACCGCGAGATCCGCAGCACGCACGATTGGGGGCGGCAGTTCCCCGAGTCGCTCTCGCCATTGGCCCTGGAGAAGCTGGCGTCGCTGCCGCCGCGCGAGATGCGGCGCATGGTCCACTCGGCATTTGGCAACGCGAAGCTCGCCGGGCGCGGCGAAATCGGCCCGGATGACCTCCAAGACGCGCGCGGCGCGAGGAAGACGCGGATCGGGTTCTGAGACGCGCCTTACACGCGCTGCTCGACCCAGGACTTCACGGATTGCAGAGCGACAGGTAGATTGCCGGGCTGCGTGCCTCCGGCCTGGGCCATGTCGGGCCGGCCGCCACCCTTGCCGCCGACCTGCTGCGCCACGAAATTCACCAGCTCGCCGGCTTTCACCTTGGCGGTGAGATCTGCCGTAACCCCGGCTATCAGCGATACCTTGCCGTCGGCGACCGAGCCGAGGACGATCGCCGCCGACTTGAGCCGGTGTTTGAGCTTGTCCATGGTCTCGCGCAGGGTCTTCGCATCGGCGCCCTCGAGAGTGGCGGCCAGCACTTTGGCGCCCTTCACGTCGACCGCCTGCGCGGCAAGGTCCTCGCCCTGGCTCGCCGCCAGCTTCGACTTGAGTCGCGCCAGCTCCCTCTCGAGCGCGCGCTTTTCCTCGCGCTCGGCCCTGAGCTTGTCCTTCAGCGCCGCGCCCTTGGCCTGGAGAAAATCCTCCACGAAACCCTTGTCCTGCTCCATCTGCTGCACCCAGGCGAGCGCGCCCTCGCCGGTCACCGCCTCGATGCGGCGGATCCCGGCCGCCACGCCCGACTCAGACACGATCTTGAAGAAGCCGATCTCGCCGGTGCGCCGCACGTGCGTGCCGCCGCACAGCTCGGTCGAGAACTCGCCCATCGTGAGCACTCGTACTTCGTCGCCGTACTTGTCGCCGAAGAAGGCGAGCGCGCCGGCGCGCATCGCATCGTCGTATTTCATGATCCGCGCCGTCACCTCGTCGTTGCGCTGGATCGCGGCGTTCACCAGCGCCTCGACCCGAGCGATCTCCTCCGCGGTCAGCGGCCTGGGATGCGAGAAGTCGAAGCGCGTGCGCTGCGCGTCGACCAGCGAACCCTTCTGCTCGACATGCTTGCCGAGCACCTGACGCAGCGCCGCGTGCATGAGGTGCGTGGCGGAATGGTTCCACATCGCGCGCTGCCGCGACGCCTTGTCCACCTGCGCGTCCAGCGTATCGCCGACACGTAGCACGCCGGTGCGCTGCCTGCCGTGATGGCCGAACACCTCAGCCTGGATCTTCTGCGTATCGTCGACCGCGAACGTGCCGGCGGGACCGGCCAGCTCGCCGCGATCGCCGACCTGCCCTCCCGACTCGGCGTAGAACGGCGTGCGCTCGAGCACCACCACCCCCGCATCGCCCGCGCGCAGCTCCTGCGCCGGCGTGCCTTCGCGGTAAAGCGCTGCCACGCGGGCGCGCAGCGCCAGCGTATCGTAGCCAAGGAACTCGGTCTTGCTGCCCGAGTATTCGAGCCCGCTCGCCACGGAGAAGCGCGAGGCGGCGCGCGCCCGCTCGCGCTGCTGCTCCATGGCCGCCTCGAACCCCGCCATGTCGATGCGCACGCCGCGCTCGCGGCCGATATCGGCAGTGAGGTCGACGGGAAACCCGTAGGTGTCGTAGAGGCGGAATACCGTGTCGCCGTCGAGCAGCTTTTCGCCCGAGGCGAGCGCCGACTCGAGGACCGCCATGCCGTTCTGCAGCGTCTCGGCGAAGCGCTCCTCTTCCTGCCGCAAGACCTGCTCGACCTTCCCCTTCGACGCCCGCAGCTCGGGATAGGCGTCTCCCATCGCCTTGTTGAGATCGGCGACGAGCCGGTGGAAGAACGGTTGCGTCTGGCCGAGCTTGTAGCCGTGCCGGATGGCGCGCCGGATGATCCGCCGCAGCACGTACCCCCGCCCCTCGTTGCCCGGGATCACTCCGTCGACGATCAGGAACGAGCAGGCGCGGATGTGATCGGCGATGACGTTGAGCGAAGGGTTCTCGAGATCCTTCTGGTGCGTCTCGCGCGCTGCCCCTCTGATCAGGTCCTGGAACAGGTCGATCTCGTAGTTCGAGTGCTTGCCCTGCATCACGGCGGCCATGCGCTCAAGACCCATGCCGGTATCGACCGAGGGCTTCGGCAGGGGCTGCATGACTCCGGCTTCATCGCGGTTGAACTGCATGAACACCAGGTTCCAGATCTCGATGTAGCGGTCGCCGTCCGCATCCGGTGATCCCGGCGGTCCGCCTTCGATGCCCGGCCCGTGGTCGTAGAAGATCTCGCTGCACGGGCCGCAGGGGCCGGTATCGGCCATTTGCCAGAAGTTGTCGGACTGGTATTTCTGCCCGCCGGGCTTGTCGCCGATGCGGACCACGCGCTCTCTCGGCAGGCCCACCATCCTGGTCCACAGGCCGTAGGCCTCGTCGTCGGTGTGATAGACGGTCGCCCACAAGCGCTCCGGCGGGAGCTTGAAGATCTTGGTGAGCAGCTCCCAGGCGAACCCGATGGCGTCCTGCTTGAAGTAGTCGCCGAAGGAGAAGTTGCCGAGCATCTCGAAGAACGTGTGATGCCGCGCGGTATAGCCGACGTTCTCCAGATCGTTGTGCTTGCCGCCTGCGCGGAGCGAGCGTTGCGAGCTTACCGCCCGCACGTAAGGCCGCCTTTCCTTGCCGAGGAACACGTCCTTGAACTGCACCATCCCGGAGTTCACGAACAGCAGCGTCGGGTCGTTCACCGGCACGAGCGAGCTCGAAGGCACCACGGCGTGGCCCTGCGAGCGGAAATAGTCGAGAAACGTCGAGCGAATCTCGCTTGACTTCATCGGGCCATTCTACTGCAGTGCGAAAAAACCCCGGGGCGCCGGCCAGCCGCCCCGGGACCTGTGCTGCTAGGCGTTGATGCGGCCGTATTTCAATAGCCGCGCGCGCACCGCCCCCATCGTTCTTTCATGCGCCGCCGCCAGCTCCTGCAGCGCACGCCCCGCGTCGAAGGCGGCGAGGAGCTTGCGGTCCTCGTCTTCGGACCACGGCTCGCCGGTCTTCTGCGGCAGCTGCGCCTTGCGGCGCTCGAAGCGCTCGATGCGCTCGAGCGCACTCGCCGCCTCGTAGAGCGCGCGCACCACCAGCGGCCTCTGATAGGCGCTTTCCGCCGGGAATACCTCGCCGCTCTCAGGATCTACGCCGTTCGCCAGCGAACGCACCACCGCCAATGCCTGTGTTGAATCCATGCCGATCACCCCCTCTCCACGCTATCGCGTGCAGGGATGAACGTTTATACAGTATCAGCGGATGACAGCGTCAGCCGCGCAACCCGGCCGGTGCGCTGGCCGTGCGTCGCTGATCGGTCTTGTCCTCGGCCCGGGGCTGCGCCTCGGGCAGAAGGGGCGGCCACGACGTGACCGAAGGCTGGCTCGCAGGCGACGGAATGAAGGCCGGCGTCACGTAGTCTGCGGCCAGGTCGATACAGCCGACGGCGGCCGCGATGGTGATACAACCCGCCAATGACTTGCGCATTGGTCTCCTCGCTCTAGGCCTTGTTGGAAAGCTCAGACTGCCCACTGAAAAACCCGCGCGCAAGGCTGTCGCTGCCAGGCGACTGCGATTCGTCGCTCACTGGCGACGCAAAAACGGCCGTTCTGAACCCCTTGTGGCGGCTTAGCTACAGAGAGGCGTCGTCGCCGGAAAGATCAAGCGCGCGGCGGATCGCCTCATAGGAGAAGCCCCGGCCCTGGAGAAAGCGTGCGCGGCGCGCACGCTCCTCGCGCGTCATGGCCTTGGTTCTGTACTTTTTCCTCAGTGCCAGGCTCGCCTGCTCGAGCTCGTCGTCGTCGGAGCAGGCGAGCGCGACCAGCTCTTCGGCGACGCCTTTCGCGCGCAGATCGCGGCGGATGCGCGCGGGGCCGTACTTGCGCGCCAGCCAGCGCGCGCGCTCCGACGCATAGCGCTCGTCCGATAGCTGCCTTTTCTCAATCAGGCTGTCGAGGAGCGTTTCCAGCGCCTGGGCCGACCCGGCATGCGGCGCGAGCTTGCGCGCGAGCTCGGCGCGCGAATGCTCGCGCCGCGCCAGCAGCCGCAACGCGCGCTGTCTGAGCTCAGCCGCGCTTGCGGGTGGCGAGGTGCTCAACCTTTTTTTCTTCCGCCGGCTCGGCGGCGGCTGCAGCCGGCTTGGCGATGCCCGCCTTTTCGCGGATCTTCGCTTCGATCTCGCGCGCGAGCTGGGGATTTTCCTTCAGGAAGTCGCGCGCGTTGTCCTTGCCCTGCCCCAGCCGGTCGCCGTTGTGGATGTACCAGGCGCCCGACTTCTCGAGCACGCCGAGATTGACGCCGATCTCGAGCACCTCGCCTTCGCGCGAAATGCCGTCGCCGTACATGATGTCGAACTCGGCCTGCTTGAAGGGCGGCGCCACCTTGTTCTTCACCACCTTGACGCGCGTCTCGGAGCCGACCACCTCGTCGCCCTTCTTGATCGAGCCGACCCTGCGGATGTCCATGCGCACCGAGGCATAGAACTTGAGCGCGTTGCCGCCGGAGGTGGTCTCGGGATTGCCGAACAGCACGCCGATCTTCATTCGGATCTGGTTGATGAAGATGACCAGCGTGTTGGTGCGCTTGATGTTGGCGGTGAGCTTTCTCAGCGCCTGGCTCATCAGGCGCGCCTGCAAGCCCATCTGCGGCTCGCCCATCTCCCCCTCGATCTCCGCCTTGGGCGTGAGCGCGGCCACCGAATCGATGACGATCACGTCGATCGCGCCCGAGCGCACCAGCATGTCGGCGATCTCGAGCGCCTGCTCGCCGGTATCGGGCTGCGAGATCAGCAGGTCCTCGGTCTTCACGCCGAGCTTGGCGGCGTAGGTGACGTCGAGGGCGTTCTCGGCATCGATAAACGCCGCGGCGCCGCCCGCCTTTTGCACCTCGGCGATGACCTGCAGCGTGAGCGTCGTCTTGCCGGAGGACTCCGGCCCGTAGATCTCCACCACCCTGCCGCGCGGCAGCCCGCCGACGCCGAGCGCGAGATCCAGGCCGAGCGACCCGGTGGAGACCACCTGCACGTCCTTCGCCGCCTCGGCGTCCATCTTCATGATCGAGCCCTTGCCGAACTGCTTCTCGATCTGGGACAGTGCGGCGGCTAATGCCTTAGACTTGTTGTCATCCATTGCTGTACCTCTTTTTTAGGTTGGCATCTACGGCAGGCACTTTAGCGCTGGGCCAACACCGGATACTGTATAAACGTTCAGGTATTGTGGGTCGTTGACGCCGGCCTGTCAACTTCAAAAAATTCCTTTAGGAGACAAAACGATGGCGAAGCTAGCGTTCCTGGGTCTTGGCGTGATGGGCTATCCGATGGCCGGCCACCTGCAGAAAAAAGGCGGCCATCAGGTCACCGTCTATAACCGCACCGGCGCCAAGGCCCAGCAATGGGCCGGGGAATTCGGCGGGAAGCACGCCGCCAGCCCGCGCGAGGCCGCGAAGGACTGCGATTTCGTCATGCTGTGCGTCGGCAACGATGACGACGTGCGCTCGGTGGTGTACGGCGACAGCGGCGCGCTCGCCGGCATGAGGCGCGGCGCGATCCTGGTGGATCACACCACGGCCTCTGCGCTACTCGCCAAAGAATTATTTGCAAAGGCCAAAGAGCGCGGCGTCGGCTTCATCGACGCGCCAGTGTCGGGCGGCCAGGCAGGCGCCCAGAACGGCCAGCTCGGAATCATGTGCGGCGGCGCGCCGGCCGACTTCAACCTCGCCAAGCCGGTGCTCGACGTCTACGCCAAGATGTGCGCGCTGATCGGCGGCCCGGGCTCGGGCCAGCTCACCAAGATGGTGAACCAGATCGCCATCGCCGGCCTGGTGCAAGGCCTCGCCGAAGGATTGGCGTTTGCGAAAAGAGCCAATTTGGATGTCGAGAAGGTGGTCGGCGTGATCTCCAAGGGAGCGGCGCAATCCTGGCAGATGGAAAACCGCTGGAAGCAGATGAACGAGCTCAAGTTCGACGGCTTCGGCTTTGCGGTCGACTGGATGCGCAAGGACCTCGGCATGTGCCTCGAGGAAGCGAAGAGAAACGGCTCGCGGCTTCCCGCCACCGCGCTCATCGACCAGTTCTACGCGTGGGTGCAGGCGCGCGGCGGGCGCCGCTGGGACACCTCTAGTTTGATGCACCTGCTAATGAAGGACTGAACGCGTCCTGCAGCGGAAGAACCAGGCTGAGAACCTGGTAGAACCCGTCGGCGCGGAACAGGAACGTCTCGAGAAAGCTCACTGAAGCGGCGCCCTGCAGCACGCCCGGCTGCGGCCCGTCAAACGGTGCCGCCCGCAGCACGCTCGCAAGCGCGACCTGCTCCAGCTCCGGATAGCCGTTGGAGCGGATGACATAGACATCGAGAGGGTAACCGCGGTGGTCGACCGTGATCTCGAGAACCACGACCGATTTCAGCATCTCCGGCAACGGCTCGAAAAACACTTCCTCGTTCGCGGCCACGATGCGGCTTGCCACGGTTCTCTTGTAGTCGTTGATCAAGAGCGGCCCGTCCTCGGGGAACGGCGCAGCGAGCCCGGGCGTGACGGCGGGAGTGGAAACCGGCTCGATCCTGGGCTGCGGCGCGCAGGCCGAGACCAGGAGCGCTGACAGGATGCAGATCCCCCGCAGGACCATCTTGTTGTTCCCCTCCGCCTAGCATATCAGTTGGCGGTTAGACCCTGCTGTCCAGCCTTACAGGGATGCGGCGCGGCCCGAAGGGGCGGCCGAACTTCTGGAACCGGCCGCTGATCCGCGTGCCGCAGGACCTGCAGGCGCCATCGTCGGCGAGGTGGTAGCCGCGGATGTCGTACCAGTCGCGCACGACCACTGCATTCCCGCACGCGGGGCAGTAAGTCGAGCCACCGGTCTCATCGTGCACATTGCCCGTATAGACGTAGCGCAGGCCATGACGCAGCGCGATCTCGCGCGCCCGCGTGAGCGTCGCCGGCGGCGTCGGCGGCACGTCGGTCATCTTCCAGTCGGGATGAAAAGCGGTGAAGTGCAGCGGAACGTCGGCACCGAGGTGCTGCATGACCCACTTGCACTCGGCTTCGAGCTCGGCATCCGCATCGTTCTTGCCGGGGATCAGCAGTGTCGTGATCTCGGTCCAGACCCCGGTCTCCTTCACCAGGTAGATCAGCGTGTCGAGCACCGGCTGCAGGTGGCCGCCGCAGATCTTGAAGTAGAAGTCGTCGGTAAAGCCCTTCAGGTCGACGTTCGCGGCGTCCATCTTGGCGTAGAACTCGCGCCGCGGCTCGGCATGGATATAACCCGCGGTGACGGCCACGGCTTTCACCCCCTTGGCATGGCAGGCGTCGGCGATGTCCATCGCATACTCGGCGAAGATCACCGGGTCGTTGTACGTGAACGCGACCGATTTGCAGCCGAGCTTGAGCGCCGCGTCGGCGATTTTTTCCGGGCTGGCCTGGTCCTGCAGGCGGTCCATCTCGCGCGATTTCGAGATGTCCCAGTTCTGGCAGAACTTGCACGCCAGATTGCAGCCCGCGGTGCCGAAGGACAGGATGCTGGTCCCCGGATAAAAGTGGTTGAGCGGCTTCTTCTCGACCGGGTCGATGCAGAACCCGGAGGAGCGGCCGTACGTGGTGAGCACCATGCTGCCGCCTTCCATCTTGCGCACGAAGCACATGCCGCGCTGGCCCTCGTGCAGCCTGCAGTCGCGCGGGCACAGGTCGCACTGGACGCGGCCGTCTTCGAGGCGATGCCACCATCTGCCGGGGTAACCGGTCTGCGGATTCATGCGTGCAGTGTTTCCGCTTTCCACTTGATCACGCGGTAGCGCGACAGCCTGCAACGCGCCAGGCGCGTGCCCGCCGGGACTCCGGCCTTGCGCATGAGTTCGTCGAGGAACTGCCGCGTATCCGCGATGCTCTCCCACACCTGCGGCAGGAAGGTAGCGCGCCGGCCCCCGGCCTCCAGGATCAGCCCGTCCTCGCCGGCACGGATCAGCGCAAGCAGATGGTCCTCGTCGGCGAACCGGATCGGCTTGGGCACCGAAAGCAGCGACACCTCGACGCTGCACAGAGGCCATTCGTCGCGCTTGAGCGCCGGAAAACGCGGATCGCGGAACGCGGCGCCCAGCGCGTTGTCGGCAACGTCGGCGCCGATCGGCCGGACTGCTTCCAGGCTGCCGATGCAGCCGCGCAGCGCCCCCGCGCGCAGCAGGGTGACGAACGTCGCACCCACCTGGTCGAGCCAGCCCGCGCCGTCGAGTTGCGGCTTGGGGCCCAGCCCCAGCCCGTTGGAAATGCTGCCCGAGGCGATGGAGATGAGCGTGCTGCCGGCGTCCTCATGCTGCACCTCGCCGCCTTCGTAAAGCGCGAACGAGGAATAGCCGACGACCTGGCCTTTGCCGCCGGCAGTGTCGCCCGAGTTGCACGCGGCGAGCAGCTTGATCGACAGGTTCCTTCTCCTCGCCACCGACAGCAGACCGTTCAGGGGCGTGGCGCCGCACGCTTCGTCATGGTCGATATCCGTCGCCAGGGCGGCGATGCGTTCCACGGTGGCGCCGTCGATCCGGCGCGCTTCCTCGTAAGCGTGGTAATGCGACATATCGGTCGAGATCACTATGAGGGTCTCGCGGCCGCCCCACAGGCGCTCGATCACCTGCGCGACCTCTTCCACATTGGCCATGCCGACGGCGAGCGGCACGAGCGCGAAGTCGCCGAGGATCTTCTGCAGGAAGGGCAACTGCACCTCGAGCGAGTGCTCGAGGGCATGCGCCGGGTCGCTGCTTACAACCTGCGGCAACGAAGCGACTTCCTGGATAGCTTTTTGATCGATGGGAATCCGCCCAAGCGGCGTCTCGAAAATTTGCGCACCCGGCAGCGCGAGGCCGCGCACCGGAACGCGATGCACCGGGCCGAGCATGACGACCCGCCGCACGACGCCGCGCGCCGCGGCGACCTCGTCGTAAGCGCGCGCGGCGACCGGCCCCGAATAGATGTAGCCGGCGTGCGGCACGATAAGCGCCTTCGGAAAGCCCAGACGCGGCGCGAGGTGCTCTACGCCGCCGAGCAGGTCGTCGAGCTCGGTGATGAGCGCGCGCGAATCGCTCGGATAGAACGTGCCGGCTACGGCGGCGGGGCGGACGGAAGCCATCGCCCCTATTTATGACTGCGCTCAGTCCTCGTCAAGCAGTTTCAACACCCCTTTCAGGGCATGGATAACGGACTGTTTACGAACGCTTTCGCGGTTGCCTGCGAACCGCCGCGTCTCGGCATGCCGCCGGCCGTTCTTGCGCTCCCACGCAAAGCACACGGTGCCCACGGGCTTGGCCGTACTGCCGCCGCCCGGTCCCGCGATCCCGGTGACTGCGACCGACAGGCTGCCCTTGCTTTGCCGCAGCGCGCCCGATGCCATTTCACGCGCAGTCTCCTCGCTCACCGCGCCGTGCCGGGCGAGCGTATCGGCGCGCACGCCGAGCAGCTCCCGCTTGGAGTCGTTGGAGTAGGTGACGAACCCGCGCTCGAACCAGTCGGACGAGCCCGCGACCGCGGTGACGGCTTGAGCGACCCAGCCGCCGGTGCACGATTCCGCCGTGACCAGCATCGCGCGCGACGCCTTGAGCCGCTTGCCGATCCTTGCCGCGAGCTGCCGCATCAGGAGAACAGCCGCTTGATCACCGCCAGCACCATCAGCGTGTAGGCTGCGGCGAGGATGTCGTCGAACATGACGCCGAAGCCGTCGCGATAGCGGCGCTCGAAATAACGGATCGGCGGCGGCTTGGCGATGTCGAACAGGCGGAACAGGACGAAGGCCGCCGCCTGCCACGCCAGTTCGCGCGGCACGATCGCGAGCACCAGCAGGAAGGCGACGATCTCGTCCCATACCATCGAGCTGTGGTCCGGGATGCCGAGCTTGCGGCCGGTAACGTCGCAGGCCCATATGCCGAGCGCGAACAGCGTCACGATGAGCCCCAGCACGGCGCTCGCCGGCAAGCTGCCGCCCAGCATCCAGCCGATCGGCCAGGCGAGGAGCGTCCCGGCCGTGCCGGGCGCGAACGGCACCAGGCCGGCGCCCGCGCCGAAGGCGATGACGTGCGCAGGATGCGAGAAAGCGAACGACGGTTTCGGGCGAAAGACGATCACGGCGCGGCGAAATGATCGAAGCCGCCGCGGTAGGACATCGGCCTGCCGTCGGCATCGAGCACTTCGAGCGAGGATGCGCCGGAGCGGATAGCGCCGATCCGCGACAGCGCCAGCCTCAGTTGCCTGGCGACGCTCTCTATAGGTGCGCGACGCGATTGCGGAGCAGTGAAAAGCAGCTCGTAATCATCGCCTCCCGACAGGACACAGCGTTTTTCCAATGCGGCGTCTTTGACGTGCTTGAAAGCCGGCGCGCGCGGCACCTGCTCGTAATGGACCACGGCACCGACCCGGGAGCGCTCCAGAATGTGCGCCAGGTCGCCCGCCAGCCCGTCCGACACGTCGATCGCCGCATGCGCCAGCTCTCGCAGCCGCTCGCCGAGCGCGACGCGCGGCTCGGGCTCGTGCAGCCGCTTCGCCGCTTCCCCGATCTCGGGGTGAGCGAGGGCGAGCGCCGCGCCGCCCAGTTCGCCCGAAACCCAGATATCGTCGCCGGGCCGCGCGCCGGAGCGGAGCAGCGCAGTGCCTGCAGGGACTTCCCCGAACGCGGTGATATTGACCACGAGAAGCGGTCCGCGCGTTGTATCGCCACCGACCAGGTCGACCCCATGGCGGTCTGCGAGCGCGAATAAGCCTTGCGCGAACGCCCCGAGCCAGGATTCATCCGCCGCCGGCAGGGCAATGGCGAGCGTCGCCCAGCGCGGCACGGCGCCTGTCGCCGCCAGGTCCGAAAGACTCACCGCGAGCGCCTTGTGGCCGAGCGCGCGCGCGTCCGCGCCCGGAAGGAAATGCCGCCCTTCGACCAGCATGTCGGTCGTGACCGCGATCTCGAAACCGGCCCGGGCGGCGAGCAGCGCGCAATCATCGCCGACGCCGAGCACCGCATGCTTCGGCGCTCGCTCGAAGTACCGCCGGATGATCTCGAATTCGTTCAGGCGATCTTTCTCGAGCGCGCCACTTCGTCCGGGCGCAGCGCCGCCGCAATCTTCTCCAGAACGCCGTTGACGAAGCGGTGGCCGTCGGTCGCGCCGAAGCTCTTTCCCAGCTCGATCGCCTCGTTGAGCACCACCTTGAACGGCGTCTCGGGGTGCGCGGCGAGCTCGAAGGCGCCGATGTAGAGGATCGCCCGCTCGATCGGCGAGAGCCGGGCGAACTCGCGATCGAGGTGCGGCGCGATGATCCGCTGCAGATCCGCGGCGCGATCGCGCACCCCGCTCGCGAGCGCGTTTACGAACGCTGGATCGGTCTTGTCGAAGCCTTCCAGGCTGCGTGCCTGCTCGACCGGGTCGCTGCCTGACAACTGCCAGGCGTAAAGCGCCTGCAGAGCGATCTCGCGCGCCTGGCGCCTAGCCGTCTTCATGCAGCCTTGCCTTGAGCTTGGCCATCTCGACGGCGACGCGCACCGCCTCGGCGCCCTTGTCGAGGCGCGCCATCGCCTGCGGCTCGTCCTCGGTGGTCAGAATGCCGTTGGCGATCGGCAGGCCGAAGTCGAGCGCCACGTCCATCAGGCCGCGCGCGGACTCGTTCGCCACCACCTCGAAATGGTAGGTCTCGCCGCGGATCACCGCGCCGAGCGCGACCAGGGCGTCGAAACGTCCGCTCTGCGCCATCCACTGCAGAGCGAGCGGAATCTCTAGCGCTCCCGGAACGGTGGTGACGGCAACTTCGACGCCCATCGACTGCGCTTGCGCCCGGGCGCGCTCGACGAGCCGATGAGAGACCTCCGCGTTGAACTGGCTGGCGACGATGCCGAGGCGCATCGCGGCGTTACCGCTTCGGCAGCTCGGCGTAGCCGGTGACTTCGAGCCCGAAACCCGTCATGCTCGGCATCTTGCGCGGCGCGGCCATCAGCCGCATGCGCCCGACGCCGAGATCGCGCAGGATCTGCGCGCCGATGCCGTAGAGGCGCAGGTCCATGCCCCGGCCGCCGCGCGGCGTGCGCGTTTCGGCAAGCCGCGCCTCGAGCGCTTCGCTCGTTTGCGTGCAGTTGAGGAGCACCATCACACCCGTGCCCGCCTGCCCGATGGCTTCGAGCGCTTCGCCGACGCCCCACGCATGCGTGCCCGGCCCGGCATCGAGCAGGTCGACCACCGACAGCGGCTCGTGCACGCGCACCAGAATCTCAGTCTGCGGCGAAGGACGGCCCCGCACGAGCGCGAGGTGAATCGAGCCGAGCGCGAGATCGCGATACGACACCAGGTGAAAACTTCCCCAGGTCGTCTCGATGTCGCGCTCCAAGACGCGCTGCACCAGCGATTCATTGCGGCTGCGGTACTCGATCAGGTCGGCGATGGTGCCGATCTTGAGCTTGTGCTGGGCGGCGAAGTCGATGAGATCGGGCAGCCGCGCCATGCCGCCGTCGTCGCGCATGATCTCGCACAGCACCGCGGCGGGCGCAAGTCCGGCGAGACGCGCGAGATCGCAGCAGGCTTCGGTGTGCCCGGCGCGCACCAGCACGCCGCCCGGTTGCGCGACAAGCGGGAACACGTGGCCCGGCTGGACGATGTCCTCGGGCTTGGCGTCGGCCGCCGCGGCGACCTTGATGGTCAGCGCGCGGTCCTGCGCCGAGATGCCGGTGGAGATACCCTCGGCGGCCTCGATCGAGGTGGTGAAGTTGGTGCCGTGGCGCGAGCGGTTCTGCTCGACCATCGGCCGCAGGCCCAGGCGCTGCGCATGCGCCTCGGTGATCGGCATGCAGATCAGGCCGCGGCCGTGCTTGGCAAGAAAATTGATCTTCTCCGGCGTGACGAAGTCGGCGGCGAAAACCAGGTCGCCCTCGTTCTCGCGCTGCTCGTCGTCCACCAGGATCACGATCTCGCCGGCGCGGATCGCCGAGACGATGCCGGTGATCGGGCTGATGGCAGCGGCCTCTCTGCGCATAGCCCGAATTTTATGCCTCTTTTACTCCTGCGTTTCGCCTTCCGCGGCGCCGGTTTTCTCGCGGATGCGCGCCGACTTGCCGGAGCGCGCGCGCAGGTAATAGAGCTTGGCGCGGCGCACATCGCCCTTGCGCTTCACCTCGATCGATGCGATCAGCGGCGAGTAGGTCTGGAACGTGCGCTCGACGCCTTCACCCGACGATATCTTGCGCACGATGAACGAGGAATTCAGTCCGCGGTTGCGCTTGGCGATCACCATGCCTTCGAACGCCTGCAGCCGCTTTCTCTCGCCCTCGACGACGTTGACGTTCACCACCACGGTGTCGCCCGGGGAGAAATCCGGCACGTCGCGGCCCAGCCGCTTGATCTCTTCCTGCTCGAGTGTCTGAATCAGGTCCATGTCAGCTCCTGTACTCTCTCTGGAACTCCGCCAGCAGCTTCGTTTCCTCTTCGCTCAGCGGCCTCGCCGCCAGCAGGTCGGGCCGCCTGAGCCAAGTCCGCCCCAGCGCCTGCTTCAGCCGCCAGCGCCGGATGTTCTCGTGGTGCCCCGAGAGCAGCTCCTCGGGCACTCGCGCGCCCTGGTACACCTCGGGGCGCGTGTACTGCGGGCAGTCGAGCAGGCCGTCCGCGAACGACTCCTCGAGCGCCGATTGCTCATCGCCCAGCGCCCCCGGCAGCTGGCGCACCACCGCGTCGATCAGCGCCATCGCGGCGAGCTCACCGCCCGAGAGCACGAAGTCGCCAAGCGACAACTCCTCGTCGACGCGGCGCGCCAGGAGCCGCTCATCGACGCCTTCGTAGCGGCCGCAAAGCAGCGTCAGTGCGCTTTCCTTCGCCAGCTCCATCACCTTGCGGTGATCGAGCCTGCTGCCCTGCGGCGACAGGTAAATGGTTTTTCCATTGCCCCCGTTCTGCCGGGCTGCCTCGAGCGCCCTGTCCAGCGGCTCGGCCAGCATCACCATGCCCGGCCCGCCGCCGTACGGACGGTCGTCCACCGTCCGGTAGCTGTCGCTCGTGAAATCGCGCGGATTCCACGTCGCGAGGCGCCACAGTCCGGCCTGCAGCGCGCGGCTGGTGATGCCGCTCCCCGTCACCGCGGCGAACGTCTCGGGGAACAGCGTCACCACGTCGAAGCGGATCACCAGTCCGCCTCCCAGGCGACTTCGATCCGCCGATTCGGCAGGTCGACGTTCTTCACCACCGCGGCGACCCACGGCAGCAACCGCGTCCGCTCGCCTGCCAGTTCCATCACGTCCTGCGCACCGTTGGTGAACAGGCGCTTCACGACCCCGAGCGCTTCGCCGCGCTCGTTCACGACCTCGAGACCCACCAGGTCCGCGAGGTAGTAATGTCCTTCGCCAGGCTCGGGCAGCGACCCGCGCTGCACCGATACCGCGGATCCCTTCAGAGCCAGGGCCTGCTCGCGCGTCTCGATTCCCGCGAGCTTCCCCACCACTGCCGCGCCGTGCAGCTTTGCCTCGCGAACCCGGTACGCCTGGGCCCCGATCCACCACTCTTTCGCGGCGGCGAGCGCCACGCCCGCGCCGCGATCCGGCGCCAGCTTCACCCATCCGCGCACGCCGTAGGACCCGGCGACGCGGCCCATCGCTAACAACCGCTCAGGCGGCCTTCTTTGCAAACTGCTTCACGAGCCGCGCCGCCGTGCCGGAGAGCTGCGCGCCCTGGCCGGTCCAGTGCTTCACGCGCTCCATGTCGACTCGCAGCGCCTCGCGCCCCTCGGGCGCCTTGGGGTCGTAGAATCCCACGCGCTCCAGGAACTTTCCGGACGCCGCACGCCGCGAATCGGCCACCACCAGGTGATAGAAAGGCCGCTTGTTGGCGCCGCCTCGCTGCAGTCGAATCACCACCATTGGGAAATGCTCCGCGGACCGCGAAAAGGCGCGGATTATACGGGAGAAATCAGGCCTTTGGGAAGAATCTGTGCTACCGTAATCATAACAATGCACCATCCCCACGCGACCGACGAAGTCATCGATCTGATCGCCAGCATCGAAATTCAGCGGCAGGAAATGGAGAGCCGCAGCGGCCTCGAGCAATCCCGCAATTTCGCGTTGAGCCGCCTGCAGGAGGCGCTCGCCGGCGAGCAGCTGCCTGAAAACGTCGAAGCCCTTAACCAGGCCATTCGGCGCGTCCAGGCGCTGGGCAAGCGCAGCAACGCGCAGCAGCAGGGTCAGTCGCAGAACGGCGGGCGGCAGCACCAGGGCGGCAAGTCCTGGCGCGGCGCGCCTCCCCATGCGCGCGGCCCGCGCGGCCGCAAGAACCCCGGGCGGCGCACCGGGCGCTAGCTCAGCGCAGGCCGGGCAGCACGCCCTTCATGTTGCGCAGCATGCGGGCCATGTTTCCGCCTTTCATCATCTTCATCATCTTCTGCATCTGCTCGAACTGGTTCAGGAGCTGGTTCACGGCCTGAACCGGAACCCCGGCGCCGGCGGCGATGCGCCGCTTGCGCGAGGCCTTGAGCATCGAGGGGTCGGCGCGCTCGGCGGGCGTCATCGAGTTGATGATGCCTTCGATACGGCGGATCTGCCTGTCGTCCTGCAGCTGCGCGGGACTGATCTGCCCCGCGAGCTGCGCCGGCAGCTTGTCGAGCAGCGCAGCGACGCCGCCCATCTTCTTCATCTGCGCGATCTGTGCCTTGAAATCCTCCAGGTCAAAGCCTCTGCCCCGCTTCAGCTTATCGGCGACGCGCTTCGCCTCGTCGAGGTCGATCCTGGCGTGCGCCTCCTCGACCAGCCCGAGGATGTCGCCCATGCCGAGGATCCGTGCCGCCATGCGCTCGGGGTGGAACGGCTCGATGCCGCCGAGCTTCTCGCCGACGCCCGCGAACTTGATCGGCTTGCCGGTGACCTGCCGGACCGAGAGCGCTACGCCCCCGCGCGCATCTCCGTCCAGCTTGGTGAGGATCACGCCGGTGAGCGGCAGCCGCGCGTCGAAAGCGCGTGCCACGTTGACCGCGTCCTGGCCTTGCATGGCGTCGACGATGAACAGCGTTTCCACCGGCTTGAGCACGGCGTGCAGCTCGGCGATCTCGCGCATCATCTCCTCGTCGATCGCCAGCCGTCCTGCGGTGTCTACTATCAGCACGTCGAAGTACCGCGTTTTCGCGTGCTCCAGGGCGCGGCGGGCGATGTCGACGGGGTTTTCGCCCGATTTTGATTCAACAAAATCGGCGCCGGCCTGGGCTGCAACCGCTTTCAACTGCTCGATCGCAGCCGGGCGATAGACGTCGCACGAGACAAGGGCGACTTTTTTCTTGTCGGCAGCGAGAAGCTTCGCCAGCTTCCCCGCGGTGGTCGTCTTGCCCGAGCCCTGCAGCCCGGCCATCAGGATCACGGCCGGCGGCTGCGTCGCCAGATCGAGCCCGACATTCGCCCCGCCCATCAGGCGCGCGAGCTCGCGATGCACCAAGCCGACCAGGGCTTGCCCCGGCGTGAGGCTGCCGATCACTTCCTCGCCGAGCGCGCTCGCGCGCACCGCTTCGATGAACTGCTTCACCACCGGCAGTGCGACGTCGGCCTCAAGCAGCGCGACGCGCACTTCGCGCAGCGCATCCTGGATGTTCGCTTCGGTGAGCCGCGCTTCGCCGCGGATCTGCTTCACGATCTTCGCCAGCCGCGCGGTCAGGTTGTCTAGCATGGGGTGATAAACTGAAGAGGTGCCGGACATTGTAATTCACGTCCTTGCCTCGGCCGTGTATTTGGGGCTGGCGTGGCATTTCTGGAACACGCGCTGGCGACGCCGTACGCCGGCAACAGGACTGCGGCCGTGGGAGCGCGGCGCCATCCTGGTCGCGCTTGGAATTCACGGCGCGCTGCTCTACTCGCAGATCTTCGCCGCCGCAGAGCTGCGCTTCGGCTTCGCGCAGGCGCTCTCGGTCATGATGTGGCTCGCGGTCCTCATCTGCTGGGCCGAAGGCATCTTCTATCGGATAGAGCTGGTGTATCCGATGGCGCTCGCCGCCGCTGCGCTTTGTGCGCCGCTGCCCGCATTCTTCTCGGGTCGAGCGAGCCCGGATCCCGTCTCGTTCGAGTTCCGGCTGCACCTTTTCTTCGGCATGCTTGCCTACAGCCTGTTCGTCGTCGCGACATTCCATGCGCTGCTCATTTCTTCGGTCGAGCGGCGCCTGCACGCCGCGCACGCGACGGCACAGAGCGGCGCATGGCTGGAGGGGCCGCTGCGCGATGTGCCGCCATTGCTCTCCCTGGAGCGCCTCGTGTTTCGTCTGATCGGAGCGGCGTTTGCCGTGCTGACCGTCACCTTCGTCGTCGGCATCGCCTATTCGGAGTCCTTTCTCGGCCGCGCCATGCGCTTCGACCACAAGACGCTGTTCGTGGTCCTGTCCTGGCTGGTTTTCGCGTTGCTGCTCGCCGGGCGCTGGCTTTACGGCTGGCGGGGGCGCACCGCTTTGCGCTGGACGCTCACCGGTTTCATCATGCTGATGCTCGCCTATCCGGGCAGCCGCTTCGTTCTCGAAGTGATTCTGCATCGGAGCTGAGATGCACGAACAATGGCCGCTGAGCTGGCAGGTGGCGGCGCTCGTCGCGCTGCTGCTGCTGTCGGCGTTCTTCTCGATCGCCGAGACCGCGATGATGGCGATCAACCGCTACCGGCTGAAGCACCTGGTGACGCAGGGCCACCGCTCGGCCGTGCGCGTCGCCGAGCTGCTCAAGCGCACCGACCGCCTGCTCGGCGGCATCCTCATCGGCAACACGCTGGTGATCGTGGCGGCGAGCTCGCTGTCGAGCTTCATCGCGATCAGGCTGTTCGGCGAGGACAAGATCGTCTACGCCATCGGCACGCTGGTGATCTCGTTCCTGATCATCATCTTCTCGGAGATCACGCCGAAGGTCATCGGCGCAACCTATCCGGAGCGCACCGCGCTCTTGCTCTCATACCCGCTCAAGGCGACGCTGCGCCTTCTCGTGCCCGCCGCCTGGTTCGTGAACCTGTTCGTCAGGCCGCTGCTGTGGCTGCTGCGGATCCCGACCGATCCGAACATGGATACGCCCAAGCTGTCTGCCGAGGAGATCCGCACGCTGGTGCTCGAGTCCTCCAGCTTCATGCCGAAAAAGCACCTGTCGATCCTGCTCAACCTGTTCGATGTCGGCGCGGTAACGGTGCAGGACATCATGGTGCCGCGCGCGCGCATCGAGGCCATCAAGCTCGACGACGACTTGGAGACCATCTCCCACCAGCTCGCCACCAGCTACCACATGCGGCTGCCCGTGTTCCGCGACGCGCTCGGCGAGGTGCTCGGCGTGCTTCACCTGCGCAAGGTGCTGGCCCTGCTGCGTACCGGCGAGCTCGACAAGCCGGCGCTGGAGCGGCTTCTCGTCGAGCCCTACTTCGTGCCCTCGACCACGCCGGTGCTGGCGCAGCTGCAGTACTTCCAGGAAAACAGGGAGCGCGTCGCGCTGGTGGTCGACGAGTACGGCGAGCTGATGGGCCTGGTCACGCTCGAGGACATCATCGAGGAGATCATCGGCAAGTTCACCACCTCGCTGCCCTCGGCGGCGCCGATGCTCGCCTGGGACGAGCAGGGCAGCGCCACCGCCGAGGGCGCGATGCCGGTGCGCGACATCAACCGGGCGCTGGGCCTCAATCTGCCGACCGACGGACCGAAGACCCTCAACGGGCTGATCGTCGAGTACCTGCAGGACATCCCCGAGGCCGACCTTGCGGTCAAGATCGGCAGCGTGCCGATGGAAATCGTGCACGCCCAGGGCCGGACGGTGAAAACGGTGCGTATCTTCCGGCCGGTCGAGCCGGTCGAAAACGCCGAACCCTCAGAGGCTTAGAGCGGGTATTTCAGCCTTTACAAACGTCTTCCCGGGAGGCATTATCGGCCCCACAAGCGAGAGCGCCTGGTCTATATGGCAACAGCAGCAGCAATAAAGGGGCCCAAGGAATTCATCTTCCTCTGGGAAGGCAAGGACAGGGCCGGCAAGATCATTCGCGGCGAGCTGCGCGCGGTCAGCGAGACGGCGGTCAATGCCACCCTGCGGCGGCAGGGCATCCTGGTGCAGAAGGTCAAGAAGCAGAGGATCCGCGGCGGCGGCAGGGTCAGCGAAAAGGATCTCGCGCTGTTCACGCGGCAGCTCGCGACGATGATGAAGGCCGGCGTGCCGCTGCTGCAGGCGTTCGACATCGTCGGCAAGGGCGCCTCCAACCCGGCCGTGCAGAAGCTGGTGCTGGAGATCAAGACCGAAGTCGAGACCGGCTCGTCGCTCGCCTCGGCGTTCCGCAAGTACCCGCTGTACTTCGATGCGCTTTACTGCAACCTCGTGCAGGCGGGCGAGCAGGCGGGAATTCTGGAAAACCTGCTCGAGCGCTTGGCGACCTACAAAGAGAAGATCCTGGCGATCAAGTCGAAGATCAAGTCGGCGCTGTTCTACCCGATCGCGATCATCGCGGTGGCATTCATCATCACCGCGGTGATCATGATTTTCGTGATCCCGGCGTTCAAAGAGGTGTTCAGGAACTTCGGCGCCGACCTGCCGGCGCCGACGCTGATCGTGATGGCGATTTCCGACTGGTTCGTGACCAGGTGGTACATCATCTTCCCGGTGATCATCGGCGGTATCTACGGCTTCCTCCAAGCCTGGAAGCGTTCGCTCGCGGTGCAGGTCTTCATGGACCGGTTGATGCTGCGCATGCCGGTGTTCGGCGACCTGGTGCGCAAGTCGACCATTGCGCGCTGGACCCGGACGCTCGCCACCATGTTCGCCGCCGGCGTGCCGCTGGTGGAGGCGCTCGACTCCGTCGGCGGCGCATCCGGCAACTACATCTATCTCATGGCCACCAAGCAGATCCAGGCCGAGGTCTCGACCGGCACCTCGCTCACCGTGGCGATGCAGAACGCCAACGTGTTCCCCTCGATGGTGCTCCAGATGTGCTCGATCGGCGAGGAAACCGGCGCGCTGGACGGCATGCTCGGCAAGGTCGCCGACTTCTACGAGGCCGAAGTGGACGATGCGGTCGAGGCGCTGTCCTCGCTCATGGAGCCGATGATCATGGTGGTCCTCGGCACGCTGATCGGCGGCATGGTCATAGCGATGTACCTGCCGATCTTCAAGATCGGCCAGGCCGTTTAGGGAATGAGCACCCTCGGCTGGCTCCTCCAGCCAGCCGCGCTGCCCTGGGTTGCGCTGGCGCTCGGGCTGTGCATCGGCTCCTTCCTGAACGTCGTCATCCATCGCCTGCCGAAGATGATGGAGCGCGAGTGGCGGGCCGAATGCGCCGAGCTCGCAGGGCAGGAACCCGTCAAGGAGGAGACCTACAACCTCGTCGTGCCGCGCTCCCGATGCCCCGGTTGCGGGCATGCCATCACGGCGCGCGAGAATATTCCGCTGCTTAGCTACCTAGCGCTGCGCGGCAGATGCTCTGCGTGCGGCGCCCGCATCGGCATCAGGTACCCCGTGGTCGAGCTGCTCGCCGGACTCGCTGCGGCCTATTCCGCGTGGCGCTTCGGCCCGTCGCTTGCCGCGCTTGGCGCGGCGCTGTTCGTCTGGTTCACGATCGCACTCGCGTTCATCGACCAGGAAACCGGTTTCCTGCCCGATGCGCTGACGCTATTGCTGGTCTGGATCGGGCTGGTCCTGAACGTCGCAGGGGCCTTGGTCCCGCTGCCCGAGGCGGTGATCGGGGCCGCGGCCGGCTATCTATCTTTGTGGCTGGTCTACTGGGGTTACAAGCTCGTCACCGGCAAGGAAGGCATGGGATACGGCGACTTCAAGATGAACGCCGCGGTGGGAGCGTTTCTGGGCTGGAAGATGCTGCCGCTGGTGATCCTGCTTTCCTCGCTCGTCGGCCTCGCCTTCGGCGCGCTGCAAATGTTCGCGGCGCGCGGCCGCTGGGACGCCGGGTTCCGCTTTCATTTCGGACCGTATCTCGCGATCGCGGGCGTGGTCGCGCTCTACTGGGGCGATCCCATCGTGCGGTGGTACGTGCAGAGGCTGTGAGCTTTGTGATCGGACTGACCGGAGGCATCGGCAGCGGCAAGAGCGCGGCGGCCGAGGAGTTCGCCCGCCTCGGCGCCAGCATCGTCGACACCGACGCCATCGCGCGCGAGCTCACCGAGCGCGGCGGCGCGGCGCTGCCGCAGCTTGAAAGGCTGTTCGGCGCGGAGTTCATCGCCGCATCCGGCGCCATGGACCGGAAGAAGATGCGCGAGCGCGTCTTCTCCGACCCCGCGGCCAAGAGGGCGCTCGAGGCTCTGCTGCATCCGCTGATCCGAGAAGAATCGCAGCGGCGCATCGCCGCGGCGGGTGGGCCCTATGTCGTGCATGTGGTGCCGCTGCTCGTTGAATCCCCGGATTACCGGCAGCGCGTGGACCGCGTGCTGGTGGTCGACGTCCCGGAGGAAACGCAGGTCGCGCGCGTGCACGCGCGCTGCCAGCTTTCGGAAAGCGAGATACAGGCGATCCTGCGCTCGCAGGCGTCCCGCGCCGAACGCCTCGCGGCGGCCGATGACGTCATCGACAACAGCGGCACGCTTGATGCGCTGCGGAAACAGGTCGCCGCACTGCATGCCCGGTACGAAAAAATGACCCGCAACGTCAAAGGCTAAGTTGTGCTGCGAGCGCAAATCGCTCAGAATCCGCCCAACTTTTTGATCCTGCCGAGCGCTGCCGCCTCCGTGATCACGTACGAATATCCTCTGAACGAGCGTATCCGCACGCTGCTGCGCCTGGAGGACCTGTTCGAGCGTTCCCGGCACTTCATCGCGCGCACCGATCCGCACGACCACCACATGGCGCTGCTGACGCTGTTCGAGATCATGGAAGTCTCGAGCCGCGCCGATTTGAAGTCCGACCTGCTGCAGGAGCTAGAACGCCAGAAGCAGGTGCTGCTGTCGTTCAGGAACAACCCGGAGATCGCGGAAGAGGCGTTGGCGAGCGTGCTGCGCGACATCGAGCAGGCGTCAGCGGCGCTGTTCTCCATGACCGGCAAGATCGGGCAGTATCTGCGCGAGAACGACTGGCTGATGTCGATCAAGCAGCGCACCGGTATCCCGGGCGGCGCCTGCGAGTTCGACCTGCCTTCCTACCATTACTGGCTGCACCGGCAGGCGGAGGAGCGGACCGGCCAGCTCGCCGCATGGACCGGGCCGCTCCACCCGCTGCGCGACGGCACCGCGATCGTCCTGCGCATCCTGCGGGAATCGGGCAAGCCGCAGGCGCACAGCGCGGCCCTCGGCACCTACCAGCAGATGCTCGGCGGCAAGACGGCGCAGATGCTGCGCGTGCGCCTCGATGCCGATACGCCCTGCGTGCCGGAAATCAGCGCCAACAAGTACGTCCTCAATATCCGCTTCCTCGCGCAGAACGGCGACGATCCGCGGCCGCGCATTGCCGACTGGGACGTCGGCTTCGAGCTCACGTTTTGCAATCTGTAAGGAAGCTGCCTTGCCCGCGCTGCGGCGCGCCGGCGCTCTTCGGCCCCAAGAACAAGTGGCGGCCGTTCTGCAGCGAGCGCTGCAAGATGATCGACCTCGGCCTCTGGGCCTCGGAGAGCTACCGGGTCCCCGAGCAGGAGCCCGCCCCGGACCAGAATCCCGGCTCCGATCCCGACTCTCCTT
Organism: Betaproteobacteria bacterium; assembly: GCA_005881595.1. Lineage (GTDB taxonomy): Bacteria > Pseudomonadota > Gammaproteobacteria > Burkholderiales > SG8-39 > SCGC-AG-212-J23. The sequence goes on from VBBY01000001.1 coordinate 42,263, forward strand.
CTAGGTCCAGCTCCCGCTGATCATCGCCAGGCCGTGCGCACCGGCGCGCCAGGCTGCCTCGAGATCCGCACGCTTCAGGCCGCCGATCGCGTAAACCGGCAGGCTCGCGCCGCGAGCGATCGTCGCAAAATCCTCCCATCCCAGAACCGGCTGGGCTGCGTGCGAGGCGGTGCGCTTCACCGGCCCGAGGACCGCGAAATCCAGCTCCAGCTGCATCGCGCGCTCCAGCTCTTCGCGGCTGTGACATGAGGCTGCGGCGAGGACTTGCGTCGGCCGTGCCTGCAAGCGCATCAGCTCGGCCGCGGTGAAGTGCACGCCGTCGGCCCCGGGAACGAGCGACTTGACGAGCACCTTGCAGCCGTAACGATGCGCCAGATCGAGTGCTTGCTGCGTGAACAGGCGCCGCTGCTCGCTCGCCAATCCGGGCTCGCGCACCTGAAGCAGCTTCAAGCCGTGCTCAAGGCGTCGCTCCAGCCGCGCCAGCATCTGCCGCGTACCGAATTGCGCCGCATTGGTGATCGCGTATTCCGCCGGAAGCGCGAGAGAAGCCAGTACCGGAGCGTTCGCCGGCAGCATCGGCTGCGCCAGCGGCGCGGCCAACGCCTGCCACGCGATCGCCTGGTCTTCCTTCGGATGCGGCTCGCCGTCCCATTCGGTGACGCGAAAGAAGTTGAGGCGCACGGTGGCGTGCGGATAGGCAAAAACGCGCGTGAGCCACGGATAGGCGCGCCGCACCTCGATGCCGAGCTCCTCGTGGAGCTCGCGCGCGAGCGCCCCGACCGCCGGCTCGCCGGGCTCGAACTTGCCACCCGGGAATTCCCAGTAGCCGGCATAGACCTTTCCCGCGGGCCGCTGCGCCAGCAGGAACGCGCCGTCCGCGCGCTGGATCACGGCCGCAGCGACTTCGACGAGTTCAGCGTTTCCTGGAATGCCGGCCCGCCCAATCCCTCGCGAACTGGTAAGCCACGCGGCCGCTTCTCGAGCCGCGCTGCAGCGCCCATTGGAGCCCCTCTTCGCGCGCCGCGTCCATCTCCCTCGCGCCGCAGCCGAACGTCTTCAGCCAATGCGCAACGATGTCGAGGTACTCGTCCTGGTCGAAGGGATAGAACGTGACCCACAGTCCGAAGCGCTCGGAGAGCGAAATCTTCTCCTCTACCGTCTCGCCTGGATGGATTTCCTCTCCGACATACTTGGTCTCGAGGTTTTCCCCCATGTACTCGGGCATCAGGTGGCGGCGGTTCGACGTCGCATAGATGAGCAGGTTCTCCGAGGTGGTCGAGATCGAGCCGTCTAGCGCCACCTTCAGCGCGATGTACCCGTCCTCGGCGCCGTGGAAGCTCAGATCGTCGCAGAACAGGAGGAAACGCTCGACGCGGGAGGCGATGCGATCGACGATATGCGGCAGATCGACCAGGTCGTTTTTCTCCACCTCGATGAGGCGCAGGCCCTGCTTGCTGTACTTGTCGAGCAGGCCTTTCACGATCGACGACTTGCCGGTGCCGCGCGCGCCGGTCAGAAGCACGTTGTTGGCGGGCTTGCCGTCGATAAACTGCCGCGTGTTCTGCTCTACGCGCTCGATCTGCCGGTCGATGCCGCGCAGGTCGGCGAGCCGGATCTGGTGCACGTGCCGCACCGGCTGCAGCCAGCCGGGCGCGCCGCGCCGGCCGCTCGAGCGCCAGCGATACGCGACACTCGCCGCCCAATCGGTCGGCGCGGGAGGCGCGGGCAGGAGCTGCTCGAGGCGCTCGAGAATCTTCTCTAGTTCGCTGCTCACGTGATCGGGGTCAGGTCCGGTATTCGGCGTTGATTTTCACGTAGTCGAAGGAAAGGTCGCAAGTCCAGAGCGTGGCGGCCGCCTTGCCGCGATTCACCACCGCGCGCACCGTGAATTCCGGTTTTTTCATTACCGCCACGCCCTGCTCCTCGCGATATGCGGGATGGCGGCTGCCCCCCGCGGCAACGAGCACGTCGTCGAGATAAAGATCTATTTTGCCAGCCTCGACCGGCGCCCCCGAATTTCCGATCGCCGCCAGGATGCGGCCCAGGTTCGGATCCGAGGCGAAAAATGCCGTCTTCACCAGCGGGGAATGGGCAATCGCGTACGCCACGCGCCGGCATTCCTCGACGCTGCGGCCGCGGTCGATCCGTATCGTGACGAACTTGGTCGCGCCTTCTGCGTCGCGCACGATGGCCTGTGCAAGTTGCTGCGCAACCGCTGTGATCGCGACCTGCAGCTCCAGCAGGTCGCGCCCGGAGGACGCCTGAGGCCCCTGCCCCGTCGCCGCCACGACGAAAGAATCGTTCGTCGACGTGTCGCCGTCGACGGTCACGCAATTGAAGGATTGCTCCGCTGCCACGGTAACGACGCGCTCGAGCGCCTTGCGCGGCACGCCGGCGTCGGTGCATACGAAGGCGAGCAGCGTCGCCATGTCCGGGCGTATCATGCCCGCCCCTTTGGCAATGCCCGTCACCGTGGCTTCGCCCGTCGAAAGGCGGAGCTTGCGGGAAAAAGCCTTCGGCAGGGTATCGGTCGTCATGATCGCCTCGGCGGCCGACAGCCAGTCACCTTTGTCGAGCAGCGCCTTCGGCAGCGCCGCGGTGATACGCTCCGCCGGCAATGGCTCCATGATGACACCGGTGGAAAACGGCAGGATCTCCCGCGGCTCGCAGCCGAGGTGGTGCGCGAGCGCCTCGCAGACCTGCAGCGCGCGCTGCAATCCCTCGGCTCCGGTCCCGGCATTGGCGTTGCCGGTGTTGACCACCAGGGCACGCACCGCGTTGCGCAGGTGCCTCTTGGCGATGACGACCGGCGCCGCGCAAAAGCGGTTCTGCGTGAACACGGCCGCTACGGCCGAACCGGCTGCCAGCCGAATCACCAGCAGGTCCTTGCGGTTCGGCTTGCGCACCCCGGCCATCGCAACGCCGAGCTCGACGCCGCGAACGGGATGAAGCGACGCCGGGTCGGGCGGCGCTAGATTGACCGCCATTAGGTCAGTTTGCCGTGGCAGTGCTTGTATTTCTTGCCCGAACCGCAGGGGCAGGGATCGTTGCGGCCGACCTTCTGCGTGTGGCGCACGATCGGCTGCGCCTTCTTCTTGGTCGCCGCCTCGGCGAGCGCCACGTCGCCGTTGCTGCCGTATTCCGGTTCGAGTTCTTCCATCCCCCCGCCGGACGTGGGATGAAGCGGTCGCACGTTTTCGATGTGCGACTGGTCGTCGGGTTTGATGTCGTCTTGCGTCCGGATCTGGACCGCGGTCAGGGTCTTCGTCACCTCGAGCTTCACCGCCTCGACCATCGCGCCGAACAGCTCGAACGCCTCGCGCTTGTACTCCTGCTTGGGGTTCTTCTGCGCGTACCCGCGCAAGTGAATCCCCTGGCGCAGATGGTCGAGCGCGGCGAGGTGCTCACGCCAGTGCGCATCGATGACCTGCAGCGTCACGTAACGCTCGTACTGGCGAAACGACTCCTCGGCGCCGACCGGGATCTTGCCCTGGTAGGCCTCGTGCGCCTTTTCGGTAATGCGCTCGAGCAGCCCCTCGTCATCTAGCTCCGGCTCCGCCTCCAGCCAGCCGCGGAGCGGCAGCTCGAGATGGAGCTCGGCCTTCAGCGCTGTCTCCAGGCCGGCCATGTCCCACTGCTCCTCGACGGATTCTTCGGGCACGAACTGCCGGAAAATGTCCGTGATGACGCCGGCGCGCAGCCTCGTCACCAGGGCGGAAACGTCCTTTGCATCAAGAATCTCGTTGCGTTGCGCGTAGATTTCCTTGCGCTGGTCGTTGGCGACATCGTCGTACTCGAGGAGCTGCTTGCGGATGTCGAAGTTCCTCGCCTCGACCTTTCTCTGCGCGCTCTCGATCGAGCGGGTCACCATGGCATGCTCGATCGCCTCGCCCTCGGGCATCTTCAGCATCACCATGATCCGGTTGATGCGGTCACCGGCGAAGATCCTGAGCAGCGGATCCTCGAGCGCCATGTAGAAGCGGGAGCTGCCGGGATCGCCCTGGCGGCCCGAGCGGCCGCGCAGCTGATTGTCGATGCGCCGCGACTCGTGGCGCTCGGTGCCGATGATGTGCAGGCCGCCCGCCTTGACCACCTGGTTGTGCAGCGCCTGCCACTCGCCGCGCAGCTTGTCGGCGCGCAGCTTCTTCTCCTCGGGTGGCAGGTTCTCGATGGCGTCGATCAGCTCGCACTGCTTCTCGACGTTGCCGCCGAGCACGATGTCGGTGCCGCGGCCCGCCATGTTGGTGGCGATGGTGATCATCTTCGGTCGCCCGGCCTGGGCGACGATCTCGGCTTCGCGCGCGTGCTGCTTGGCGTTGAGCACCTGGTGGGGAAGCTTGTCCTTGCCGAGCAGCCCCGAAAGCAGCTCCGAGTTCTCGATCGAAGTGGTGCCGACCAGCACGGGCTGGCCGCGCTCGTAGCAGCCCTTGATGTCGCGGATCACGGCGTGGTATTTCTCCTTGGCCGTGCGGTACACCTGGTCCTGCCGATCCTCCCGGATCATGTCCATGTGCGTCGGGATCACCACCGTTTCGAGGCCGTAGATCTGCTGGAACTCGTAGGCCTCGGTGTCCGCGGTGCCGGTCATGCCGGCGAGCTTGCGGTACATGCGAAAATAGTTCTGGAAGGTGATCGAGGCGAGCGTCTGGTTCTCGTTCTGGATCGCCACGTTCTCCTTCGCCTCCACCGCCTGGTGCAGGCCGTCCGACCAGCGCCTTCCCTGCATCAGCCGGCCGGTGAACTCGTCGACGATGACCACCTGGCCGTCCTGCACCACGTAATGCTGGTCGCGATGGAACAGGTGGTGCGCGCGCAGCGCCGCATACAGCTGGTGCACCAGGTTGATGTACGCCGGCTCGTACAGGCTCGCACCCTGCGGCAGCATGCCGATGCGCGCCAGGATCTCCTCGGCCTTCTGATGCCCGCTCTCCGAGAGCAGGATCTGGTGGTTTTTCTCGTCGACCCAGAAGTCGCCGGGCGCGTTCTCCTCCTTCTGCCGGGTGAGGAGCGGGGCGACCTCGTTCATGCGGTAGTAGATCTCGGTGCGGTCCTCGGCCTGGCCGGAGATGATGAGCGGCGTGCGCGCCTCGTCGATCAGGATCGAATCGACCTCGTCGACGATGGCGTAATGCAGCCCGCGCTGGAAGCGCTCGTCGACGTGCATCGCCATGTTGTCGCGCAGATAGTCGAAGCCGAACTCGTTGTTGGTCCCGTAGGTGATGTCCGCCGCGTAGGCCTTCCTCTTGTCCGCCGGCTCCATGTGCGGCAGGTTCACGCCGACGCTCAGGCCGAGGAAGCGATAGATCTTGCCCATCCAGTCAGCGTCGCGGCTCGCAAGATAGTCGTTCACCGTGACGATGTGCACGCCGGCGCCGGAAAGCGCGTTGAGATACGCGGGCAGCGTCGCCACCAGTGTCTTGCCCTCGCCGGTCTTCATCTCGGCGATCTTGCCGTCGTGCAGCACCATGCCGCCGACCAGCTGCACGTCGAAATGGCGCATGCGCAGCGTGCGCTTCGCCGCCTCTCGGACTACCGCGAAAGCCTCGGGCAGCAGCTGCTCCAGGGTCGCACCTTCCGAGTAGCGCTTTTTTAGCTCGCCGGTCTTCGCAGCCAGGGCAGCGTCCGGCAGCTTGGCGATTTCAGGCTCCAGCGCATTGATTTGTGCGACGGCACCCGAATAATGCTTGAGCAGGCGCTCGTTACGGCTGCCGAACAGCCGCGTCGGGACGCTCCAGAGAACCTCGAGGAGCTTGCGGAGGAAGTCGATGATCTTCATGCACTCGGGGGCGAGGCGTTACAACCCCCGAAAAATACAGAATTTTATCACGCCCCGGAGCGGACCCCGAGGGCAGCGCCGCTACTGCGTGTGCGCTACGGCGTTGGAAAGAACGAGAAACTTCGCGGGGTTCTGCGCTGCGCCGCGGAAGCGCACTTCGAAATGCAGGTGCGGACCGGTCGAGCGGCCGGTATTGCCCGTGAGGGCGATGCGGCGGCCGCGCTGCAGGACGTCGCCTTCCTTCACGAACAGCTTGGACAGGTGCGCATACCGCGTCACCAGATCGTTGCCGTGATCGATGTCGATGACGTAGCCGTACTGCGGGTGGAAGCCTGCAAACTGCACTACGCCCGCCGCGGCGTTGACGACCGGCGAGCCGGCGTCGGCGAGGAAGTCGATGCCTTCATGCATCGTCCACTGCCCGTTGAAAGGATCGATCCGCTTGCCGAATCCGGAGGCGTTGTATGGAGCGGCCACGGGCAGCATGGTCGGCATGAGTTTCTTCTTCACTGCCTGCTCGAAGAGTTGCGCTTCCAGCACGCCGAGCATGTCATTGCGGCTTTCCACCTCCCGCGAGAGCGTAAGCAGCTTCTCGTTGAAGTCGGCGAGGGAAAGATTCTGCGGCGGCATGAGCGTGGGGGCGGCGCCGCCGAGTCCGGGAGCCTCGGAGAGGCGGAACTCCTGCGGCCGCACTCCCGCGAGCGAGGAAAGACGCTCGCCGAGAGCATCCAGGCGCGTGAGCTGGGCCTGCATTTCTCCGAGCTTGACTGCCATCGCGTTCAGGTTTTGCTGCACGAAGCTGCGCACCCGCTCCGCCTCGGATTCCTGAGCGGCGAGCACCAGTTGTTGCAGCACCGGAATGCGCAGCTCCGCCGCGTAGCGCAGCGAGATCCAGTAAAGCGCAGCGGTCCCGGCGAAGAGCAAAGCGACGGCGAGGAGCGCGCTGCCCACCAGGTGGCGCAGCGAAAGCGTCACTGACCGTGCCTTGGCCAGACGGTCAGAGATCAGGATAATCTGCACGACTCTCCCTTCCGAGCACGCTACTCCCGTGCGACTTCCCAGACTCGACCGCATTCTTGCGGCCGAGGGTGAATTGCAACCCGTCCTCGCGAAAGCGCGAGACATTCGCGCGCTCGCCGGGCTCGTTACCGACTTCCTCCCGTTGGACCTGGCGCGCCAGGCCCGCGTAGCCAACTTCAGGGACGGAGAGGTGATCCTCGTCGCCGCAAATTCAGCGGCTGCGGCCAAGCTCAGATTGCTGGCTCCATCCCTGTGCCGCTACTTGTCCGAGCGGCGCTGGCAGGTTAATTCAGTTTCAGTGAGGGTGCAACCAAACAGGACAACTAAGGACGGTGTTGCGTCGCAAAAAAGTGCGCATTTATCCACACGTACGCTCGATTCCTTGCGGAATCTCTACGAAAGCATGACAGATTCCCCAGCGCGCGAAGCGCTGCGGAAGCTTCTGCAGCGGCGCGGAGCAACCCGCCCTACAGCCCCTGCAGGAGCCGCTCCCCAAGAAAGAGCAGCAGGATCAGCAAGACCACGAAAACCGCGACCCTGAAAATCCGCCAGGCCAGCGTCAGCCATTTGCGCTCGCCGGTCATGAGCCACAGCAGCACCGAGGTGCCGAGCGCGATCGCGGTCAGCAATCCGATGATGCGGACCAGCAGCACCTAGGCGAATTGGGCGACGAGCCGGGCGACGCCGGCGGGCGCTTCCTCTGCGCGCTCGAAGGTTACCGTTTCCAGCGCGGCGCTGTCCGCGAGCAGCGCGCGTAGCAGCCTGTTATTGAGCGAGTGGCCCGACTTGTGCGCGCTGAAGGCGCCAAGCAGCGGCCGACCGAGGAGGTACAGGTCGCCAATCGCATCGAGCAGCTTGTGGCGGATGAATTCGTCGGCGAAGCGCAGGCCGTCGCTGTTGAGGACCCGGTATTCGTCCAACACCAGCGCGTTGTCAAGGCCGCCGCCCAGCGCGAGCCCGCTTTCGCGCAGGTCTTCGACTTCGTGCATGAAGCCGAAAGTGCGCGCCCGCGCGATCTCTTTCAGGTACGACGTCTCGGCGAAGTCCACGGCAACCGACTGCGTCGAGCGCTCGATCACCGGGTGCTTGAACTCGATCGAGAACGCGAGCTTGTAGCCGTCGTAGGGCTCGAGCCGCGCCCATTTGTCGCCATCCTTGACTTCAACCCGCCGCGTGACGCGCAAAAAGCGCTTCGGCGCCCCCTGCTCCGTAATGCCGGCCTGCTGCACCAGAAGGACGAACGGCGCGGCGCTGCCGTCCATGATCGGCACCTCGGGCGCGTCCAGGTCGACGTAGGCGTTGTCGACGCCAAGGCCGCCAAGCGCGGACATCAGGTGCTCGACGGTGTAGATCTTGACTCCTTCGCGCACCAGGCACGAGGAAAGCCTCGTTTCGCCCACTAGGTCTGCTCGTGCCGGAATGTCGACCGGCGACCTCAGGTCGACGCGCCGGAAAACAATGCCGCTGTCGGCCGGCGCCTGGCGCAGCGTCATCCGCACCTTCTGGCCGGTGTGCAAACCGACGCCGGAGGCGCTGACGAGGGATTTCAGAGTGCGTTGGCGAAACATGCGAGCAGCGGATTGTAACGGAACCGACAGCCAGGAAGGCCTAGTCGGCCTGCTTGCGCAAAAAAGCCGGGATGTCGTACTTGTCTACACCCGACTGCTGCAGCGCTTCGACCGTCGAAGCGCGGTTGCGGCGGATGACCGCCGGCACCTGGTCCAGCCGATTGTAGTCCACCGCGCCGCCGACCGGCATGTTGTCAGTTCCGGTCTTTTGCGAGTGCACGAGCTGGGGCTTGGGCTGGCGCGCTGCCGCCGTCAGTCCAAGGCCGGTGGCGACCACCGTGACGCGCAGGTTGTCGGCCAGAGCATCGTCGTACACGCCGCCATAGATGATCGTGGCGTCCTCCGCGGCAAAGGTGCGGATGATGTTCATCACCTCCTTGGTCTCGCGCAGCTTGAGGCTGGGGCGCGAGGCGGTGATATTCACCAGGACCCCGCGCGCGCCGGCCAGGTTGACGCCCTCGAGCAACGGGCAGGCAATCGCCTGCTCCGCGGCGATGCGGGCCCGGTCGATGCCGCTTGCTACCGCCGAGCCCATCATCGCCATGCCCTGCTCCGACATGACGGTGCGCACGTCCTGGAAGTCGACGTTCACCAATCCGGGCAGATTGATGATCTCGGCGATCCCGGCGACCGCGTTGTTGAGCACGTCGTCGGCGGCCTTGAATGCGTCTTCCTGCGTCACGTCCTCGCCGAGCACCTCCTCGAGCTTGTCGTTGAGGATGACGATCAGCGAATCGACGTGCGGCGCAAGTTCCTCCAGGCCCTGCTCGGCGGTCTTCATGCGCTTGGAGCCCTCGAAGGTAAACGGCTTGGTCACCACCGCGACCGTGAGAATGCCAAGCGAGCGCGCTACCTCGGCGATGACGGGCGCTGCGCCAGTGCCGGTGCCGCCGCCCATGCCGGCGGTGATGAACACCATGTGCGCGCCGGCAACTGCCTCCTCCAGGCGCTCGCGCTCGGCAACCGCGACCGCGCGCGCTTCCTCGGGCCTGGCGCCCGACCCGAGCCCGCTCGTGCCGAGCTGGATCTGGTTGCGCGACCTGTTGCGCGACAGCACCTGCGCGTCGGTATTGATGGCGATGAACTCGACGCCCTCCACGCCCTGCTCGATCATGTGATTGACGGCGTTGCCGCCCGCGCCGCCAACTCCGATCACCTTGATGATCGGCCCTGTTGCCTGGCTGTCTACGATCTCGAACATGTTGTTTTCTCCTTGCCGTTGGGACATCAAAAGTTTCTTTGAAACCACTCCCTCATCCTCGCCAGCGCGGCTCGGAAAGAGCCGCTCTGGCGCGAAAGCTGCCCGTGCTGCACCTGCGCCACGCCTTCCACCACCAGTCCCACCGCGGTGGCGAAGCGCGCGTTGCGCACCACCTCGGCGAGGCCGCCGGTGTAGCGCGGCACGCCCACGCGCACCGGCATGTGGAAGATCTCCTCGCCGAGCTCGACCATGCCCTGCATTACCGAGGAGCCTCCGGTGAGCACCACTCCCGAGGACAGCAGCTCCTCGAATCCCGACTCGCGCAGCACCTGCTGCACCAGCGAGAACAGCTCCTCCACCCGCGGCTCGATCACTTCCGCCAGCGTCTGCCGCGACATCGAGCGCGGCGCGCGTTCGCCGATGCCCGGCACCTCGATCATGTCGTTCGCGTTCGCAAGCTGGCGCAGCGCCACGCCGTGCCGGATCTTGATGTTCTCGGCATCCGGCGTCGGCGTACGCAGTGCCATCGCTATATCGTTGGTGATCTGGTCGCCGGCGATCGGGATCACCGCCGTATGGCGGATCGCGCCGTGCGTGAACACGGCGATGTCGGTCGTGCCGCCGCCGATGTCGAGCAGACAGACGCCCAGGTCCTTCTCATCCTCCGACAGCACCGCGCGCGACGAGGCGAGCGGCTGCAGGATCAGGTCGTTCACTTCAAGCCCGCAGCGCCGCACGCATTTGACGACGTTCTGCGCCGCCGACACGGCGCCGGTGACGATGTGCACCTTCACTTCCAGGCGGACTCCCGACATGCCGATCGGCTCGCGCACGTCCTCCTGGCCGTCGATGATGAATTCCTGCCGCAGCACGTGCAGGATCTGCTGGTCGGTCGGGATATTGACCGCCCGCGCGGTATCGATCGCGCGCTCGACGTCGAGCGCGCTCACCTCGCGATCCTTGATCGCGACCATTCCGGTGGAATTGAAGCTGCGGATGTGGCTGCCGGCGATGCCGACGAACGCCGAGCTGATCTTGCAGTCCGCCATCAGCTCGGCCTCCTCGAGGGCGCGCTGGATCGCGCCGACGGTGGCCTCGATGTTCACCACCACGCCTTTCTTCAGGCCTTTCGACTCGTGGCCTCCCATGCCCAGGATCTCGAGCGAGGCATCGGGGCGCAGCTCCGCGACGAGGCAAGCCACTTTGGAGGTTCCGACATCGAGCGCCACGATGAGGTTCTTGTTGTCTTTCGGCATCGGCCCTCAGCCCCTCAGCTCCGGCGTCCGCAACGCGAAGCCGTTCGGGTAACGCAGGTCGACGTAGGCATGACGGCGCTCGATCCTGCCGAGCGTCTCGGGATAAGCGGCGACGAAGCGCGCGAGCCGGTGCTCGGCGGAGTCCGCGTCGCGCCCGAGCATGATGTTCAGGCCGCTGGCGAGCCGGAGCTGCCATGCGTAACGCGGCGTGAGCACGACGCGCTCGAGACTGGTGCCCAGCGGCGCCACCAGGCTGGCAAAATGCGCGTAGCGCCTCGCCACTTCCTGCTCGGTCCCGGCGGGCCCGAGGAACGCCGGCAGCAGCGCCTGGCTGCGCCCGCTGAAACGTTCGCCGTAGGTGTTGACCAGCGCCTCGTCGCCCCAGCGCGCGAGCGCAACATGCTCCTCCACGGAAACCTCGATCCGGTCGGGCCAGACGCGGCGCACCGTGACGCGCCTGACCCATGGCAGCTGCTCGATGGCGGCCCGAATGGCGGACAGATCGACGGCGAAGAAATTGCCGGCGATGCTGCCGCGCACGGCCGCCTCGATCTGCTGCCGGGTGGCGTGCTTCAGGCCGTGATCGACCTCCAATTCCCTGATCGGAAACAGCGGCGAGTGAACGAGGAACTGCAATCCCGCGAACGCGAACAGGAGCGCGGCGACGATCACCAGCAGCCCGGCCGCCGAGTTGAGCAGCCGCGGGTTATCCCACATGCGCGGCCTCCAGGATTCTCAGGCACAGGTCCTCGTACGACATGCCCACGGCGCGCGCCGCCTTCGGCACCAGCGAATGGTCGGTCATTCCGGGCACCGTGTTGACTTCCAGCACGAACGGTCGGCCCTGGCGGTTGAGCATCAGATCGACCCGCCCCCAGCCCCTGCAGCCGACCGCGCGGAATGCCTTCAGGCACAGGGCTTGCATGTCACGCTCGCGCCCCGCGGACAGGCCGCAGGGCACGATATAGCGCGTGTCGTCGGCGATGTACTTGGCCTCGTAGTCGTAGAAGTCCCGCGGCGTCTCGATCTTGATGAGCGGAAGCACCTGATCGCCGAGGATGCCGGCGGTCAGCTCGGTGCCGTCGATGAACTTCTCGGCAATCACGACGCGGTCGTAATTCACCGCGAGCGCATAAGCCTCGTCCAACCGGGCTGCGGAGCGCACCTTCGACATTCCGATCGAGGAACCTTCGCTCGCCGGCTTGACCATCAACGGTACTCCCAGCTTGCGAGCTACCGCGCGCAGATCCGAATCCTTGGTCAGCACGGCGTACGGCGGTGTCGGCAGCCCTTCCGCGTGCCACAGCAGCTTGGTGCGCAGCTTGTCCATGGCGAGCGCCGAGGCGAGCACCCCGCTGCCCGTGTACGGGATGCCGAGCCATTCGAGCACGCCCTGCACCGTGCCATCCTCGCCGAAACGCCCGTGCAGGGCGATGAAGGCTCGCTCGAAGCGCTCGCCGATCAGCGCATCGAGGCCGCGCTCGGCAGGATCGAACGGCAGCGCGTCGACGCCGCGGCTGCGCAGGGCATTCAGCACCATGCCGCCGCTCTTCAGCGAAACCTCGCGCTCCGCCGATTTGCCACCGAGGAGAACGGCGACTTTTCCGAAGTTCACGCCGCCTCCCCGACGATGCGGACTTCCGGCACCAGCTCGACGCCCTGCTTCTGCAGAACCCGTTGCCTGACCTGCCCGATCAGCCACTCGATGTCCGCGGCGCTGGCCGTTCCATCGGGATTGACGATGAAGTTCGCATGCTTCTCGGACACGCGCGCGCCGCCGCGCGATAGGCCCTTCAGCCCGCAGGACTCAATCAGGTGCGCGGCGTGGTCGTGCGGCGGGTTCCTGAAAACGCTCCCCGCGTTGGGCAGTGAAAGCGGCTGCGTCGCGATGCGGCGCGCCAGCAGCTCCTTGATCTTGGCGCGCGACGCTTCGCCATCGCCGCTTTCGAGCTCGAACCAAGCGGCAGCAAACCATTCCACCTGCGGCAGGGCGCAATGCCGGTAGCCGATCTCGAACTCAGGCTTGCGCCGGGTGTGGAAGGCGCCTTCTCGGTCCACAGTGAGGACCTGCTCGACGATGTCCCAGGTTTCGGCGCCGTAGCAGCCGGCATTCATCGCCAGCGCCCCGCCGACGGTGCCGGGAACGCCGGCAAGAAATTCGGCACCCTGACGGGCATGCATTGCCGCAAAACGCGCCACTTTGGGAGCGGCCACCCAGGCTTCTGCGTAAATGCGGCCATCGCGCAGCTCCGGACGCCGCGTAGCGGCATGCATCAGGATCACCGTCCCCGGGAATCCGCCGTCGCGCACCAGCAGGTTGCTGCCAAGGCCGACGAACAGCGCGGGCTCCGCCGCCGGCAATTGGCGCAGGAAGGAAGCGAGGTCCGGCAGATCGGCCGGCACATAGAAGACTCGCGCGCGCCCGCCCGCCCGCCAGCTGACATGGCGCGACATCGGCTCATCGCGCCTGAGGTTGCCGCGCAATCCATGGAAATGCAGAGGTTCGGCCATGTTCATGTCAGTTGCGCGGCGACGTTGCCGATCGAGCCGGCACCCATCGTGACGACGATGTCGCCGCTCTGCGCGACGCGCAGGATCGCCTGCGCCAGCGCGGTGAGGTCTTCCACAAATACGGGCTCGACCTTGCCGGCGACGCGCACGGCGCGCGCCAGCGAGCGGCCGTCTGCGGCAATGATTGGCGCCTCCCCGGCGGGATAAACCTCGGCGAGCAGCAGCGCGTCGGCGGTGGACAACACCTTTACAAAGTCCTCGAACAGGTCCCGCGTCCGCGTGTAGCGGTGCGGCTGGAACGCGAGGACGACGCGGCGCCCGGGGAAAGCGCCGCGCGCAGCCTCGAGCGTCGCGGTCATTTCCGCCGGATGATGAGCGTAGTCGTCCACCAGCGTGAATGAGCCGCCCCCGGAAAGCGCGACTTCGCCGTAGCGCTGGAAGCGCCGGCCAACGCCGTGAAATTCGGCGAGCGCCTTCAGGATCGCCCGGTCCGCAACGCCGATCTCGGTGCCGACCGCGATGGCCGCGAGCGCGTTGAGCACGTTGTGGCGCCCCGGCAGGTTGAGCGTGACCTCGAGCGCCGCGGCCTTGTCGCGGCGCGCTTTGAAGCGCATCCGGCCGGCGTCGTGCTCGATCGCTTCGGCGCGGACCGAAGCGTCGGCCGAGGTGCCGTACATGAGCACCGGCTTGGACACGAATGGCAGGATCTCGCGCACGTGCTGATCGTCGGCGCAGAGCACCGCGCTGCCATAGAAAGGCAGGTTCTGCAAGAACTGCACGAACGCCTGTCTCAGGCGTGCGAAGTCATGCTGATAGGTATCCATGTGATCGGCATCGATGTTCGTGACCACCGCAAGCACCGGCTGCAAGTGCAGAAAAGAGGCGTCCGATTCGTCCGCCTCGACGACGATGAAATCGCCGCCGCCGAGCCGCGCGTGCGAACCGGCGGCAGTCAGGCGGCCGCCGATCACGAAAGTGGGATCAAGCCCGCCCTCCGCAAGCACGCTCGCCACGAGGCTGGTGGTGGTCGTCTTGCCGTGCGTCCCGGCGATGGCCACGCCTTGCTTTAGGCGCATCAGCTCGGCGAGCATGAGGGCGCGCGGCACGACCGGGATGCGCCGCGAGCGCGCCGCGATCACCTCCGGGTTGTCCGGCCGCACTGCGCTGGACACGACGAGCGCATCGGCGCCCTCCACATTCGCCGGCAGATGCTCGAAGCTCAGCCGCACGCCGAGCGACGAGAGCCTCTTGGTGGCGGTATTGACGGCGAGGTCCGAGCCGCTGACCTGGTAGCCGAGGTTGACCAGCACTTCGGCGATGCCCGACATGCCTGCGCCGCCGATGCCGACGAAATGGATCCGCCTGACCTTGTGCTTCATTTGGCGAGCTCCATGCAGCGCGCCGCCACCAGGCGCGCTGCATCAGGCTTGCCGAGCACGCGCGCCTGCTTTGCCATCTCGAGCAGCTTCGGGCGATCGAGCGAGCGGATCAGCGCCGCAAGCCGTTCCGCGGTGAGCTCGCGCTGCGGCAGCAAGATCGCCGCGCCGCGGTCGGCGAGGAACCTCGCGTTCGCCGTCTGGTGGTCGTCCACCGCATGGGGAAACGGCACCAGAATGCTTGCCATGCCCCCGGCCGAGAGCTCGGCGATCGTCACGGCACCGGCACGGCAGATGACCAGATCCGCAGCAGCGTAGGCGCGCGCCATGTCGTCGATGAAGGCCACCAGCTCTCCTTGCACGCCCGAGGCGCGATACTGGCCGGTCAAGGACTCGAGGTGCTTCTCGCCGGCCTGGTGCCGCACTACGGGACGCGGCGAGAGAAGCGCCAGCGCCTTCGGCACCGCCTCGTTCAGCGCTTGCGCGCCAAGGCTGCCGCCAACCACCAGCAGGCGGATCGGTCCTTCGCGGCGCGCGTAGCGCTGCTCGGGCGGGTCCATGGTGGCGATCTGGGCCCGCACCGGGTTGCCGGTCCACTCGGCCTTTTTCAGGGCGTCGGGAAATGCCACCATTACCTTGTCCGAGACACCGGCCAGCACCCGGTTGGCCAGCCCGGCGATCGCGTTCTGTTCATGCAACGCGAGCGGCCGGGCGAGCAGCGATGCCATCATGCCGCCCGGGAAGGCGACATAGCCGCCCAGACCGAGCACGACGTCGGGCTTCAGCCGCAGCAGGTGCCGGCCGCTTTCCCAGAAGGAAAACAGCAGGTTTGCGGGCAGCAGGAGTTTTTGCAGAAAGCCCTTGCCGCGCGCGGCGCGCGCGCGGATCCATGCCGTGCGGTAACCGTGCGGCGGCACCAGGCGCTCTTCCATGCCGCCGCGCACCCCCATCCAAACCACGTCCCAGCCGGCGGCGCGCACCTGTTCGGCGACCGCCAGTCCCGGGAAGATGTGGCCGCCGGTGCCGCCTGCCATGATGAGGAGGGTGCGGCTCACGCGTGCAGCCCCCGTGCCAGCTGGCGGTTTTCCCAGTCGATGCGCAGCAGGATCGCGAGCGCCACGAAGTTCGCGAGCAAACCCGAGCCGCCGTAGCTCATCAGCGGCAGCGTCAGCCCTTTGGTCGGCAGCAAGCCCATGTTGACGCCCATGTTGATGAGGGCCTGGAAGCCGATCCAGATGCCGATGCCCTGCGCGGCGAGCGACGCAAAGTGACGCTGGTGCAAGGCGGCCTGCCGGCCGATCGCAAAGGCGCGCGCCACGATCCAGATGAACAGCCCGATCACGAGGGCGACGCCCGCAAAGCCGAGCTCCTCTGCGATCACGGCGAGAAGAAAATCAGTGTGCGCTTCGGGCAGGTAATGGAGCTTTTCCACGCTTGCGCCCAGCCCGACGCCAAGCCACTCGCCACGGCCGAACGCGATCAGCGCATGCGAGAGCTGATAACCGCGGCCGAACGGGTCTGACCAGGGATGCATGAAACCGAAAATGCGCTGCATGCGGTAAGGCGACACAACCACCAGCAGCGCGAAGCCAGCGGCCAGCATGCCAAGCAGCGCCGCGAAATGCCGCCCGTTCATTCCGCCCAGGAACAGGATCCCGAATGCGGTCACCGCGATGACGACGAACGCGCCGAAATCGGGTTCACGCAGCAGCAGCCACGAAACGAGCAGCATGACCGCCAGTATCGGCAGCAGGCCTCGCCTGAATTTCTTCAGAACGCCGTGCTTGCGGGTAGTGTAGTCCGCGGCATAGAGCACGGCAGCGAGCTTCATGAGCTCGGAGGGCTGCACGCTGAATAGCGGCAGTTCGAGCCAGCGCCGGGCACCGTTCACCTCGCGTCCGAATCCCGGGATCAGCACCAGTACGAGAAGCGCCACGCCGCCGAGAAACAACGCCGGCGCCGCGTGCTGCCACAGCCGCGCCGGCACCAGGAATACCGTAATGGCGGCAAGCAGGGCCACCCCGAGGAACAGGCCGTGGCGCGCCAGGAACCAGGCGGCGTTGTTTCCGGTATACCTGCTCGCCTCCGCCGTCGCAATGGAAGAGGAGTACACCATCACCAGGCCGGTGGCAGCCAGCAGAAGGGCGGCCCAGGCGAGCGAACGGTCGTATTCCGCGCTCGGCGCGCTGCGCGCGAAGACATACGTGCGGCTCACGCCAGCAGCCTCCTCACCGCGGCGGCGAATACCTCGCCGCGATGACGGTAGTCGCGGAACATATCCCAACTCGCGCAGGCTGGTGACAGAAGCACGGCGTCGCCAGGTGCAGCATTGCGCAGCGCCTTCTCGACCGCTTCCTCGAGAGAGCCGCAGTCCTCGAGCTGCACGCCGCTGCCGTTGAGCGCCGCCGCGATGCGCGGCGCATCGCGGCCGATCAGCAGGACCCTGCGTGCAAATTGAGAAACCGGCTCGGCAAGCGGCGAAAAATCCTGACCCTTGCCGTCGCCGCCCAGGATCAGAACCGTCTTCTTCCCCAGGCCGCGCAGCGCGGCGACCGTAGCTCCGACGTTGGTGCCTTTCGAATCGTCATACCAATCGACGCCATTTCGGCTCGCCACTAGCTGCACGCGGTGCGCAAGACCATGGAAACTGCGCAGCCCTTCGGCGAGCGCCTGATGGGAAACGCCCAGAGTCCGCGCCAACGCGCAGGCGGCAAGCGCATTGGCGACGTTGTGCCAGCCGCGGATCGGCAGCTCATCCACGCGCAGAAGCGGGGTCCTGCCCTGGACCATCACCCCTGCGGCCACGCCGAAATCCTCGCCGGCAGCGGGCACATCGAGGCCGAACGTAATCCGTGCTCTGCCGGACTGCGCCATGGCGAGGGAGCGGCGATCGCCACGGTTCAGAACCTGGATACCCGAGCCGATGAAGATACGCGCTTTGGCGGCGCCGTACTCGGCAAGGCTCGCGTATCGATCGAGATGATCCTCCGTGAGGTTGAGCATCGCGGCGGCATCCGGGTCGAGCGACCAGGTCGTCTCGAGCTGGTAGCTCGACAGCTCAAGCACCCAGGCCGCAGGTGGTCTGGTTCGCCTCAGCGACGCATCGAGAACCGCCGGCCCGATGTTGCCGGCGACTTCGCAGTCCAGGCCCGCCTTGCGCAGGAGATGGCCGGTGAGCGCCGTCACGGTCGACTTGCCGTTGGTTCCGGTGACCGCGAGCACGCGGCTCTTCTGCCGCACATGCCAGGCAAAAAGCTCGATGTCGCCGACGACCGGGATGTCCAGCTGCAATGCTTTCTGCACCAAGGGGTCGGCGAGCGGGAGTCCGGGACTGAGGCACAGCAGGTCGATGCTCTGCAGCAGCGCCGCGCTGAACGGGCCGGTATGCAGCTCGCCCGCGAAATCATCTCTTCGCGGCGGCGATTCGCGCGTGTCGGCGACGCGCACCGTGCCGCCCTGATGTTCTATCCAACGCGCGACCGAGAGCCCGGTGTCGCCCAGGCCGAGCACAAGAACCCGCCGGCCCGTGAGAGCGACCGGCCGGGGTCGCGGGAGCAAGTTGAAGGGGGGCTCTCGCATCATCGGAGCTTGAGAGTCGAGAGCCCGAACAGGACCAGCATCATGGTGATGATCCAGAAACGCACTACGACCTGACTCTCCTTCCACCCCTCCAGCTCATAGTGGTGATGGAGGGGCGCCATGCGGAAAATCCGCTTTCCGCCGGTCCACTTGAAGTACAGCACCTGGATCATCACCGACAGGGTCTCGGCCACGAACACGCCGCCCATGATGAACAGCACGATTTCCTGGCGCACGATCACGGCGATGGTGCCGAGCGCGGCGCCCAATGCGAGCGCGCCGACGTCGCCCATGAAGACCTCCGCCGGGTACGCGTTGAACCACAGGAAGCCGAGCCCGGCGCCGGCGAGCGCCCCGCAGATCACCGCCAGCTCGCCGGCGCCGGGGATGTAGGGCAACCCGAGATACTTGGAGAACACTGCGTGCCCGGCCACGTAGGCGAAAATGCCGAGCGCGCCCCCCACCATCACGGTCGGCATGATCGCCAGGCCGTCGAGGCCATCGGTGAGGTTTACGGCGTTGGAAGTACCGACGACGACGAAGTAGGTGAGCACGATGAAGCCGATCGGACCCAGCGGGTACGCTACCAGCTTGAAGAATGGAACGATCAGCTCGTTCAGGGCCGGAACGCCTTGCGCCAGATAGGCGAGATACGCGGCAGCAGAGAGTCCGATTACCGACTGCCAGAAAAACTTGGCCCTGGCGGAGAGACCCTTAGGATTGTGCTGCACCACCTTGCGGTAGTCGTCGATCCAGCCGATCGTGCCGAATGCGAGGGTGACCAGAAGCACCACCCACAGCAGCCTGTTGGAGAGATCCCCCCACAGAAGCGTGGTCAGGCAGATCGAAACCAGGATCAGCGCGCCGCCCATCGTCGGTGTGCCGGCCTTGGTCAGATGCGAGCGCGGGCCCTCTTCGCGCACCGCCTGGCCGATCTTGTACGCCGTCAGCTTGCGGATCATGTATGGCCCGAGGATCAGCGAGACCGCGAGCGCCGTAAGGCAGGCGAGCACGGCGCGCAGCGTGATGTAGTTGAAGACGTTGAATACCCGTACCTCTTTCGCCAGCCACTGCGCGATCTCGAGTAGCATTCAGTGACCCCCTTGGTTGCCGCCGCCGGTCAGCGCAGCCACCACCCGCTCCATCTTCATGAAGCGCGAACCCTTGACAAGGACCGTCCTGCCACTCACGTTGCGGGCGAGCTCGTCGACATCGGCGAAATGCCGCGCCCCTGGGCCGAAAGCCTCCACCGCATGGCGCATTGCGTCACCGAGCGCAAAGAGATTGGAGATCCCCTTGCCGCGCGCGTAGAACCCTATTTCCCGGTGGAAATCGGCTCCGTGTGCCCCCACCTCGCCCATGTCGCCGAGCACCAGCACCGTAGGCCCTGGGCACGCGGCGAGCACGTCGATCGCGGCGCGCACCGAGTCCGGATTGGCGTTGTAGCTGTCGTCTATCACGGTGGTGCCGCCACTGGCCTGCTTGACCTGCAGCCTCCCGACGTAGGGACGAAACGCGGCCAAGCCCTCGCCGATCGCCTTTGCCGGCACGCCGACCGCGTACGCAGAGGCTGCAGCGGCGAGCGCGTTGCGCACGTTGTGCAGGCCCGGGATCGCAAGGGTCGCCTGCGCTTCGCCCGCCGGCGTGGTGACGCGAATCTCGGTGGTGAGCGGGTGCAAGGCATAGCGACCGGTAACGCTCGCCGCCCCCAGGCCGAAATCGACCAGGCGCCGTTGCCCCGCCTGCTGTCGGAAAAGCGCCGCGTGGGCGTCATCCGCGTTGACCACGGCGACACCGTCGTCGCCCAATGCGACGTATACGCTGGCGTTCTCCACTGCGACCTCGTCTACCGAGCGCATGAATTCCAGGTGCTCGCGCTGCGCATTGTTGACGAGCGCTACGGTAGGCCGGGCAATGCCGGCGAGATTAGCGATTTCTCCCTTGTGGTTCATGCCGAGCTCGATGGCGCACCAGCGGTGCGCCGGCCGCAGGCGCAGCAGGGTCAGCGGCACGCCGATGTCGTTGTTCAGGTTTCCCGTGGTCGCGAGCACAGCATCGGTGCCGGCATGACGGCGCAGGATCGCGGCCAGCATTTCCTTCACGGTCGTCTTGCCGTTTGATCCGGTGATGGCGATCAGTGCCGGGGAAAACCGCGCGCGCCAGTGGCGGGCAAGGTCGCCGAGCGCGCGCTTGGTGTCCGCCACCGTGATCACGGGAAGCGGCGCTTTGCCGGTGTAGCCGCGATCGACCAGCGCGCCTGCGGCTCCGGCGCTCTTCGCATGGTCGAGGAAAGCATGGCCATCGAAGTGCTCGCCGCGCAGCGCGACGAACAGGTCGCCGCGCTGCAGGCTGCGCGTGTCGGTCGACACTCCGGTGAACGCGGCGCTGCCGTCACCCGCTCTGCTGCCCAGCACGGCGGCCGCTTCAGCGAGGCTCATCATCCAGTTCCCCGTCGCGCCAGCGCGGCGCCTGCCACGGCCGCGTCCGAGAACGGCAGACGCTTGCCCGCGATCTCCTGGTAGATTTCGTGCCCCTTTCCCGCGATCAGCACGACGTCCGCCGGCGCGGCTTCGCTGACCGCTTTCTCGATCGCCCGCGCGCGATCCGGCTCGGTTTCGTGGATCTCGGCAATGCCCGCGCTGACGGCTGCAATGATGGCCAGCGGGTCCTCGCTCCTCGGGTTATCCGAGGTGACGATCACACGGTCCGCAAGACCCGCCGCGATGGCGCCCATCCGCGGGCGCTTCGCGACGTCACGGTCGCCGCCCGCCCCGAACACCGCTGCAAGCCGCCCGCCGCGCGCTTCGGCCACCGGACGCAGCGCCTGCAGCACTTTTTCTAGCGCATCGGGCGTATGCGCGTAATCGACCACCACCAGAGGCCACTCGCCGATTTTCTGCATGCGGCCGGGAACGCTCGGCAATGCGCCGAGCAGCTCGACCGCTTCATGAAACGGCACGCCGTACGCCACTAGGCAGCCGAGGACTCCCAGGGCGTTCGAAAAATTGAACCGTCCCAATTGGTTGATGGTGCCGGTGGCGTTGCCCCAGCTCGAACGAAGCTCAAGCGTTTGAGCGGTGATGCGGTGCGCGGCGATGAACTCGGCCACGCTACCCGGCGCAATAGCCGACGCCTCGAGGCTATAGCCGATCGTGCGCACACCGCGGGCGGCGAGCCGCTGCGCGAGCTGCAAGCCGACCGCATCGTCGAGATTGAGCACCGCGGTGCGCAGTCCCGGCGTGTCGAACAGGCGCGACTTCGCTGCCGCATAGGCCTGCATCGAGCCGTGGTAGTCCAGATGGTCGTGCGAGAGGTTAGTGAAGAGCGCGCAGCCGAACGCAACCCCGTTGACGCGGCCTTGGGCGAGCCCGTGCGAGGACACCTCCATGGACACGCATTTCGCTCCGCCGGCCAGAAACGCCTTCAGCATGCGATGCAACTCCAACGCATCCGGCGTGGTATTCAAAGCTTCCGCGAGCGCACCCGGGTAGCCGCTGCCCAGCGTGCCGATGATCCCGGTCCTGATCTGTTTCTTCTCGAGCAGCGCAGCGATCCACTGGCTGCACGAGGTCTTGCCATTCGTGCCGGTCACGCCGCACATCCATAGCGTCTCCGATGGTCGGCCGTAAAACTCGTGCGCGATGGCGCCGGCGCTGAGCTTGAGGCTGGGCACGGCGAGGTTCGGCACCCGCCATTCGCTGCGCCAGGAGAAACCTTGCTCCTCCCAAAGCACGGCCGAGGCCCCGCGCGAGATCGCATCGGGAATGTGAGCACGGCCGTCCGCCGTCTCGCCTGGATACGCGAAAAACGCGACCCCGCGTGCGCAGCGGCGGCTGTCGGACGAGAGCCGCTGGATCATCGCCCCTTGGGCAGCGAGGCGCGCGAAGAGCTCCAGGTTTCCCACAGCTCCGCCGAGGCCATTACGTGTTCTCCTTCGCTTCCTCGCCCTCGGCCGGCGTTTCGAGCGGCTCGAGCGGCGCGTCGTGCGGAACGCCCATCATGCGCAGCGCACCCTGCGTCACCTGCGCAAACACCGGTGCGGCTACTATGCCGCCGTAATGCTCTCCAGCCGACGGTTCGTCGACCATTACCGCGACCACCACTCGCGGTGCCGATGCGGGCGCGAAACCGACAAAGGAAGCAACGAATTTATCGGGCGCATAGCCGCCGTTCTCCTGCTTGTGCGCGGTCCCCGTCTTGCCCGCGACGCGCCATCCCATAATGCGGGCACGCGGCCCCGTGCCCCCGGGCTGTACCGCGAGTTCAAGCATCGCGCGCATGGCGCGCGCCGTTTCGGTGGACAACAGCTTCACGCCGCTCGCAGCCGTGCCGGTTTTGACCAGGCTAAGCGGCACCAATTCCCCGTCGCGGGCGAACACCGTGTAGGCGTGCGCCAGCTGCACCAAGCTCACGGAAATCCCCATTCCGTACGCCATCGTCGCCTGCTCGATGGGCCGCCAGCTGCGGTAATGGCGCAGCTTTCCCGTCGCCTCGCCCGGGAATCCGAGCTGGGGTGCGGTGCCAAAGCCGACGCGCCTGAAGAGGTCCCACAGCGCTTCGCGCGGCATCGACAGGGCGATCTTCGCCATGCCTACGTTCGAGGACTTTTGCAGCACCTGCGCCGCGCTGAGCGTGCCGCCGGGGTGCGTATCGTGAATGGTGTAATCCGCGATCGTGAGGTGGCCGGGCGCGGTCTGCACCAGCGTTGCCGGCGTCAGTTTTCCTCTTTCGATTGCCAGCGCGAGCGTAAACGGCTTGAGCGTCGAGCCCGGCTCGAACAGATCGGTGATGACCCGGTTGCGCAGTTGCGCTCCGCTGAGATGGGCGCGGTTATTGGGATTGTACGAAGGCACATTGGCGAGCGCGAGCACTTCGCCGGTCCGCACATCGAGGGCGATGATCGCGCCGGCCTTGGCGTGGTGCTGCGCGACTGCGGTCTTGAGCGCGCCGAAGGCGAGATTCTGGATCTTGCTGTCGATGGACAGGGTGAGGTCGCGTCCGTCCTGCGCTTCGCGGATCGACTCCACGTCCTCGACGATGCGGCCGAGCCGGTCCTTGATGACGCGCCGGCTTCCCGGCTTGCCGCCGAGGCTTGCCTGGTGCGCGAGCTCAATGCCCTCCTGACCGTCGTCATCGACCCCGGTGAAGCCGATGACGTGAGCTGTTACTTCGCCGCCAGGGTAGTACCGCCGGTATTCGCGATGCTGGTATATGCCCTTCAACCCGAGCGCCTCGACGCTCTCGGCGATATCCGGCGACACCTGGCGCTTGAGATAGACGAAATCGCGCGATGTGTCAGCGAGCTTCTTCCCAAGTTCATTGCGCTCCAGGGCGAGCAGGGATGCGAGCTTGCGCCGCTCGGCGCCGGAGAGCTCCGCGTCGGCCGGGATCGCCCAGACCGATTTCACCGGGGTGGACACGGCGAGCGCCTCGCCATTGCGATCCAGGATGCGGCCGCGCGTCGCAGGCACTTCGATGAGGCGCGAGTAGCGCGCGTCGCCTTTCTCCTGGAGGAAGTCGGTCTGCAGCGCCTGCAGGTACAGCGAACGGACACCGAGCACCCAGAACGCCGCCAGCAGCGCCGCAAGCACGAACCGCGCGCGCCAGACCGGCAGGCGCACCAGGCCCTGCGTCGCAGCGTTCAACGCGCAGCCCCGGGGGTAACGATCCGGACGCGCCTCGGCTCGGGCGTGCGCAGGCGAAGCGTGCCGGTGGCGATTTTCTCCACCCGCGAATGCAGGCCCCAGGTACTCGCCTCGAGCTGCAGCCGGCCGTACTCGATATCGAGATCGCGGGCACGGTTCTGCTCCCGTTCAAGCTCCGAGAACAGCTTGCGCGCCTTGTGCTGAGAGCTGACGAGCCCGATCGCGCAGGCGACGAGAACCGCGAGGAGGAGGAGATTCAGTTTCGCCACCGCGCGTCGGGCTCGATTCTGTAGGGGGAAGGAATGTAAGGGGCCGCGGTGCGTTCGGCCACCCGCAGGGTGGCGCTGCGCGCGCGCGGATTTGCCGCGGTCTCCGCAGCGGACGGACGGATCGCTCGTCCGATCAGCTTGAGCGCGGGTTGTGGCATTTCGATGGCACGCAGCGGCAATTCGCGTGGCACATCGGGACGCACCGCGTGCTGCATGAAGCGCTTGACGATGCGGTCTTCGAGCGACTGAAAGCTGATCACCGCGAGGCGCCCGCCGCTCGCCAGCCGCGCCACGGCCTGGGGCAGCATCAGCGACACTTCCTCAAGCTCCCGATTGAGGTGAATCCGTAAAGCCTGAAAGGTACGCGTCGCCGGGTCCTGGCCCGGCTCCCGCGTGCGGACCGCCTGACCCACGAGATCGGCCAGTTGGCGGGTGCGGACGATGGGCCCGCGGCTCCGAGCAGCAACAATCGCCGCTGCAATCTGTTTAGCAAACCGTTCTTCCCCATAGTCGCGGATCACCCTCCTGATTTCTTGTTCTTCTGCCGTCGCGAGCCATTGCGCCGCAGACACGCCCTCGCCCGGATCCATCCGCATGTCGAGCGGCCCGTCGGCGCGGAACGAAAATCCGCGTGCCGGGTCATCGAGCTGCGGCGAGGAAATGCCAAGGTCGAAGAGCATGCCGTGGGCCGATCGGACGCCAGCCGCATCCAGCGCTGCGCTCAGCGTCCCGAAGTTGTGCTTGAGGAACATGAAGCGGCCGTCGCGGAGCTCGCGTGCCGCGGCCCTTGCCTGCGGATCGCGATCGAGCGCCACCAGCCTTCCCTGCGGGCCGAGGCGATCTAGAATTGCGCGGCTGTGCCCGCCCCGGCCGAAAGTGCCGTCGATGTAGATGCCATCGGCGCGCACCGCGAGCGCCTCGATGGCCTCGGCGGCGAGGACCGGCCGGTGCATCGGCCTCTCTCACAGGGAAAAATCCTCCATGCCGGGGGGCGGTGCACCGCCCCCGGAAAGCGCATGGCCCAGCTTTGCCGCCCACACGCCCGAGTCCCACAGTTCGAAATAGCGTCCCTGCCCGACCATCATGGCTTCGCGCTCGAGCTTGGCGTGTAGTCGCAAAGCCGGCGAAAGCAGGATCCGGCCCGAGCCGTCGGGCGTCAGGTGCTCCTCAAAACCGAGCAGCAACCGCTTCCACCAACTCGCTTGGGGATGAAAGCTCGGAAAAGCCTCGACGCGCAGCCGCACCGGCTCCCACTCGTTTGCCGGGTAAATCAGCACGCAACCGTCCGGATGCGCGGTGACAACGAGAGACTTGCCGCCATCGAGCAGTGCGTCGCGATGGCGCGTAGGAATAGCGACGCGACCCTTGGCGTCGAGCGTAATGACCGCCGCTCCATGAAACCCTCCACCCATATGGCTTTTCCTGCCACTTTTCCCTACCTTTTACCACTCTAAGGGTAAAGAGAACCCTAGGTCAAGTGAATTTTTCCCGCCGGGACAACCACTTAGCTGTGTTTTTTACCAGTAGATGCCATCACATCACTGTCATATAAATCAATTGGTTATAAAGCCAAATAAATGTGCCTTCTTAGGAGCCGGCTGACTGAGGGGAAAAAGGTGCGATGCGATAATTTCCGGCCGATGGTCAACAAGCTTTTTGCAAGTCCGGAAGCGGCGCTGGCCGATATTCCGGACGGTTCAACGATCATGATCGGGGGGTTCGGCCATGCCGGCATGCCTGCCGAGCTGATCGACGCGCTCATTGCGCAAGGGGCCCGCGAACTCACCATAGTGAACAACAATGCCGGCAACGCCGACACCGGCCTCGCCGCCCTGCTCAAAGCGAAGCGCGTGCGCAAGATCCTCTGCTCCTTCCCCCGCCAGGCGGACTCATGGCATTTCGATGCGCTGTACCGCGCCGGCGAGATCGAGCTCGAGCTTGTGCCGCAGGGCACGCTCGCCGAGCGCATCCGCGCGGCGGGCGCGGGGATCGGCGCGTTCTATACGCCGACGGCGTACGGCACGCGCCTCGCGGAGGGCAAGGAGACCCGGCGCATCGGCGATCGCGATTGCGTGCTGGAATACCCGATCCACGCCGATTACGCACTCATCAAGGCGGAACGCGCCGACCGCTGGGGCAACCTGGTCTATCGCAAGAGCGCGCGAAACTTCGGCCCGATCATGGCGAGCGCGGCGAGGTGCGCCGTCGTGCAGGTGCGCGAGACGGTCGAACTCGGCGCCCTGGATCCGGAGTCGATCGTGACTCCCGGCATTTTCGTCAAGCGCGTGGTACGTGTCGCCCCCTCAATGCGGAAGGCTGCGTGATGAAGAAGCTCGACAAAAAGCAGATCGCGGCGCGGGTTGCCCGCGACATCCCCGATGGGGCGTACGTCAACCTCGGGATCGGCCTGCCGACCCTGGTCGCCGACCACCTGCCGAGAGGCCGCGAGATCATTCTGCACAGCGAGAACGGCATCCTCGGTGTCGGGCCGAAACCCGCACCCGGCGAAGAAGACGAAGATCTCATCAACGCCGGGAAGGAGCCGGTAACGCTTCTGCCGGGCGGGGCTTATTTTCACCATGCCGACTCCTTCGGCATGATCCGCGGCCGACACCTCGATTTCTGCATTCTGGGGGCGTTCCAGGTGTCGGTGGCTGGCGACCTCGCCAACTGGCACACCGGCGGCGCAGACGCGATCCCGGCCGTGGGTGGCGCGATGGACCTCGCGGTGGGCGCGAAGAAGGTCCTGGTGATGATGGAGCACCTCACCAAGAGCGGCGAGAGCAAGATCGTCGAGCGCTGCACCTACCCCCTGACGGGCGCGCGCTGTGTCAACCGGATCTACACTGACCTCGCGGTGATCGACGTGAAGCCCGACGGGCTCCAGGTCGTCGAAATGGTCGAGGGCCTTTCGTTCGACGAGCTGCAGCGTCTATCCGGCGTGCCGCTCAGGCGACTCGCTACTGCGGCTTGATCCCCGCGTTCCTGACGACGCGCTGGTAGTCCTCGATTTCGCTGCGCACAAAGCGCGCGAATTCCTGCGGCGACATATCCATCGTGTCGTTGCCCAGGTTCGCCAGCCTTTCCTTGACGCCGGGGTCGGCGAGCGCCCTGCGCACGTCGATATTGATCTTGTTGACCAGATCGGCCGGCATCCCGGTCGGGCCCCACAGTCCGAACCACAACGGTGCGTCCGCGTCTTTCACCCCCGCCTCGCCCGTGGTCGGCACGTCGGGCAGCGTCGGATTGCGCTTCGCGGTGCTCACTGCCAAGGGGCGCAGCTTTCCGCTTTTGATGTGCGACATCCCCGCGGAGATCGGCACCCAGTAGCAATCCACCGCTCCGCTAAACATGGCCTGGATCACTTCCGGGGTGCCCTTGAAGGGGACCTGGGTGACGTTGACGTCCGCGGCAGCGATGAATTTTTCCGTGTTGAGATGAGTACCGCTGCCGATACCGGCGTGCCCCCAGTTGATCGCGCCGGGATTTGCCTTCGCGGCGTTGACCAGGTCCATCACGGACTTGTAGGGAGCTCCTGCGTTGACCACCAGAACGTTCGGCTGCACCGCGAGCGGCGCGATGTCGGCGAAGTCTTTCGCCGTGTCGTACGGCAGCTTGGCGTAGATCGCCGGGTTGACCGAATGCGCGTTGGAATTGATGAGCAGGGTATAGCCGTCGGCGGCGGCCTTGGCGACGATCGCCGAGCCGATCGAGCCACCGGCGCCGGCCCGGTTTTCCGGCACGACCGGCTGATTCCAGATGTCGGACAGCTTCTGCGACACGATGCGGCCGACGATGTCGGTCGAGCTGCCTGGCGTGAACGAGATGATGACGTGCACCGGCTTGTTCGGATACCCCTGGCCGAACGCCTGCATCGCCAATGCGGCGCTTGCCGCCATCAGCCATCTGATCCACGCTTTCACGCTGCCTGCGTCATTGTGGTTTCGCGCCAGCATCGCGCATCACCTTGCCGAGCACCTCGTATTCCTGGCGGATAAAAGCGTCGAATCGTGGCGCACTCATGGACATCGGCTCGCCGCCAAGCTTGGCCAGGCGGTCGTTCATCTCGGGCGAGCGCAGTGCGCGATTGATCTCCGCGTTGAGCCTGGCCACGATGTCGCGAGGTGTTCTTGCCGGCGCGAGGATGCCCACCCAGAAATTGAATTCCCCGCCGGGGAAACCCGCCTCGGCGATGGTCGGGACCTCCGGCAGCGCGGCGATGCGGGCCGGGGTGCTGACGGCGAGCGCGACCAATTTGCCATCCTTCACAGGTCCCATGCTCGACACGCTCGGCACCCAGGCGAAATGCAGCCGCCCGCCCATCGTCTCGGTCAGGATGGGAGGCGTGCCCTTCAGGGGCACGTGCACTGCCTGGATGCCGGCAGCGACGTTGAATTTCTCCGAATTGATATGCGCCGCGCTGCCGACGCCCGCGGTGCCGTAATTGAACTCGCCGGGTTTCGCTTTGGCGGCCGCGACGAGTTCCTTTACCGATTTGACGCCCAGCGCAGGGGAGACGACAAGCACGCTCGGTAGGCTCGCCAGCGGCGCGACGCCGGCAAGGTCCTTGAGCGTGTCGTACGGCAGGTCCTTGTAGAGAACGTAGTTCACCACGTGGCCGGTGGAAACCACCGCCAGCGTGTAGCCGTCCGGATCCGCTTTCGCCGTCTGTGCAATGCCGATCGTGCCACCGGCCCCGGGGCGATTCTCGACGATGACCGGCTGACCCCAGGCCGCGTTCAGCTTCTCGCCCACCAGCCGCGCGACGATGTCGGTCGCGCTGCCGGGCGTAAAGGGCACGATGATGCGGATCGGTCTGTTCGGATAGCTCGTCGCGTCCTGCGCGAGCGCGGGGACGGCAACAACAGCGAGCGCGACAAGAAAATACTTGATGCTCGTCATGCTGCGTCCTTCTCCTTTTTTGCGCCTTGCTTTGCCCAGTAGCTGCTTGAAGACTTGGACTGCCGCAGCGAGTCGGCGGACTCGAATCCCGGCGCCATCGAGGCACTGGTCCCGGCGAGCACCTGGTGGTGCTCGATGTTGAGGAGGCGCAACCAGCTCTGTTGACCCATGGTAAGGGCGATGAAGCAGCCCAGCTCCACCAGCTCCGGCTCGGTGAAATGCCGATGCATGCGCTCCCAGAACGCGTCGTCGGTCGCGAGGCGCCAAGTAATCGCTTCCGCGTAGGCGAGCGCCGCCTTCTGCCTCCCGGAGTAGCGCGTGGACTTTTCGAAGTTGAGGAGGTCCTTGACATCGTCCTCGATCAGCCCGGCACCCGCGGCCTGGATCGAGCGCTGGTTGCCACAATAGTCGCATTGCACCGAGCGGGAAACATAAAGCCGGCACAACTCCTTGATGGCGTGATCGCACACCCCGTTCTTGAAAATGTCCCGCCACGAGTTGGCGAATGCCCAAAATGCGCCGGGGACATGGGCGCGTACCGCCGAGCTTTCGGGCCGCGGCGTGCCTTCGCGCTGGCAGCGCTCCATTTCCTTGCGCATCGCTGCGTCCATCTTCTCCAGTGGGAAATAGCTGATGCGTTGCTTCGGGTTCATGCCTGTTCCTTTCAGAACGCGCCGCAGGGGCACTCAGTAGACCACACCCCGCCGTCGCTTACGATCGTTGGATGCTTGTGCGCGGCAAACGTTGCCGCTGTCGCGGCTGACCTTTTGCCGTACCCGCCGTAATGCCGCACCGGCAGCCAATCGGGAAGCGTCGGCAGCGACGGTGGATCGAGCGTTGCGTACGGGCCGACACCATATACTGGCTTTCCCCCAACTATGGTGAGCACGGACTCGATGTCCTTGATGCCCTCCTCCGGGACCGAGAAGTAATCTGCCGAAAGAATGACTAGGTCGGCGAGCTTGCCGACCTCCAGAGTGCCTTTCTTGTCCTCTTCCGACGACATCCATGCGCTGCCGGACGTATAGAGCCGCAGCGCCGCCGTTCGATCGAGCAGATTGCGCTCGCCCTGCAGCTTGGCCCCGCCGAGCGTCTTTCCGGTGATCAGCCAATGCACGCCGATCCACGGGTTATAGCT
Organism: Betaproteobacteria bacterium; assembly: GCA_005881595.1. GTDB lineage: Bacteria > Pseudomonadota > Gammaproteobacteria > Burkholderiales > SG8-39 > SCGC-AG-212-J23. The sequence goes on from VBBY01000001.1 coordinate 72,504, forward strand.
CGTCGCACGGTTCGCGTCGGTACCGCAGGCCAGCGGGATACCCATTGCCCGGATGCGCGCCACCGGCGGCGCATCGGCCGCGGCCTGCGCGCCGTACTTGCTCAGGAACGCCTCGCCGTCCAGCGACATGCGGTTCTGGATATTGATGCTGCCGCCGAGCCGGGCAACGCGCTCGAGCGTTTTCGGCGACAGCGTTTCACAATGGTCTAGCCCCCAGCGCAGTCCCCTCAGCGGCACGTCCCGGTTCACCTGTTCGAGCACGTTTAGCACGCGGCTGGCAGTGGAATCGAAGGTCGTGTGCTGGCGGAATGGCCAGCGCAGGCCGACGAGGTGCTTGGTCACCGCCGTGAACTGGCTCTCCATCACGCCGGGGGGCGCCACGATCCAGTCCTTGGCGAAATTCGCGGGGTCGCCGGCGGCGTAGAGCACATATTCGCCGGCGCCGATCATGCGATAGTAGTCATTACCCTCGCCGAGGCTCACCAGCTTCGACCAGGCGAGGTAGTTGTCGAGTTCCTTGCCGGGGGCCTGCGCAAACAATTCATAGCCAATGCGCAGGGTCAAGAGCTTGTCCGCCGCGAGCTTGGCGATCGCGGCGTAATTCTCAGGATAGTTCTGCCCACCGCCGCCGGCGTCGATTATGCTGGTTACGCCGAGCCGGTTGTGCTCGCGCATGAAATGGCGCGTCGAAGTGATCTGCTCTTCGGGCGAAAGGCGCGGCACACGCAGCCAGACTGCCACCAGGCTCGCGAGGCTCGTCGTCGACACCACCAGGCCGGTAGGATTGCCGCCCGCGTCGCGCTCCGCGAATCCACCGAACAGCTTCGGAACTTCCCGCTCCCAGCCTAGAACCCTGATCGCGGAGCGGTTCAGCCAGGCGCGGTCGTAGAGATGCATGATCATGCACGGCGTGTCGCCGGTCGCGGCATTGATCTCCTCGAGGGTCGGGAAGCGCTTCTCGGCGAATTGCGCCCAGGTCCAGCCGCCGATCACCTGCACCCAGTGCGGCGGAGGCGTGCGGCGTGCCTGCTCGCCAACCCGCCGCATGCCCTCGGCGAGCGACGGCACGCCATCCCAGCGCACTTCGTTGGTATAAGTCAGTCCACCGCGAATGAAGTGGGTGTGCGCGTCGTTCAGCCCGGGGATGACGGTCCGGCGCCCAGCGTCGATGACGCGGGTTTCCTCGTCCCGGAAAGAATTCAGTTCTGCCTCGGAACCGACGCCGACGATGGTGTCGCCCTTGATCGCAATGGCTGCGGCTTCGGGCTGCCGCGGATTGAGCGTCGCGACACGGCCGTTCACGATCAGCACATCGGCGGGACCGGCCTGCACTAGCGGCGCACAGCCGCCCAGCGCGGTTACACCGAGAACCGCGCCCGAACTGCGCAAGAATTGCCGACGGCCGTATGTCATCCTTCCTCCTCGTGGCACCCCTAGCTGGACAGCCCGTCGTTCACCGCGACGTTTTCCGGCTTCAGCTCGATCCCGGAGGCCCTTGCCTGCATCAGGAGGAGCGTCGAGAAGTCCTGCTCGGTCATGCCGTGACCGAGCATCTGCTGGATCAGGTCGCGCGTCAGCGCCGCGAGCGGCATCGGAACCTCGAAGCGCCTGCCCGCGTCCAGCCCCAGGTCCATGTCCTTCCTGAGGAGCTGCGGCGTGAAAGTGACGTGAAAATCGAGGTTCACCAGAGCAGGCGCCTTGTAGCGCGAAAACATGGAGCCCATCACGCTCTTGTTCAGGAAATCGAGGAAGGCATGCCGCGGCACGCCCGCCTTCTGGGCGAGGATCGTGATCTCGCACAGCGACTGGGTGACGACGCCAAGCATCACGTTGTGGCAGATCTTCACGATGCGCGAAAGCTCGCCGTCTCCGACGTAGCTCGAGCCCACGCCCATCATGTCGAGATACGGCCGCGCCACCTCGTACGCCGGCTGCGGGCCCGAGACGACGAACGTGAGCTTCCCGGCCTCGATGACTTTCGCGTTGCCGCTGACCGGTGCGGCGAGATATTGGATGCCTCTCCCCTGCAGCATCTTGCGCAGCTCGGCCGAGCCCTCGAGCGAGATGGAGGAGCACTCGATGACCATTTTCGGTTTCCTCGATCCCGAGAGAAGCCTCTGCATCACTTCCTTCACGTCCTCCCATGTCGACACCATGCAGAACACGATGTCGCGCGAGGCGAGCTCCGGGAGCGCGTCGACGACTTTGGCGCCGTACTTGGCGAGAGGCTCGGCTTTAGCGCGCGTGCGGTTCCACAGCGCGATGTCGCAGCCGCCCTTCGCCAGGCGCGCGGCCATCTGGTAACCCATGCGCCCGGTGCCGATCCAGCCGAGCTTCACGTCCTTAATAGGGGTTGGCAATCGGGAGTTCCTCTGCGGGATAGAGCGAAATGATCTTGGCGCCCTGCGGTGTAAGCACCACTTCTTCCTCGATGCGCGCTGCCGAGATGCCGTCGGTGGCCGGGCAGTAGGTCTCGACCGCGAACACCATGCCGGCCTTCAGCTCGATCGGCTCGCGCAGCGAGGTCAGGCGCGAGACGAGCGGCCGCTCGTGCAGCCCGAGGCCAAGGCCGTGGCAGAAGTTGAGGCCGAAAGCATCCATCTCGCTGGCGAAGCCGATCTCCTTTGCCTCGGGGAAGGCGCGCGCGATCTTGTCGCTCGTCATCCCCGGCTTGAGCAGCTCGATGGCGCGGTCCATCCATTCTCGCGCCTTCTTGTACGCGCTGCGCTGCGGCGAGGTCGCGCGCCCCACGTTGAAGGTGCGGTAGTAGCAGGTACGGTAGCCCATGAACGACTGGATGACGTCGAAAAACGCCTGGTCGCCCGGCCGGATCAGGCGATCGGTGAAGTTGTGCGGGTGTGGCGAGCAGCGCTCGCCGGAAATCGAGTTGATCGCCTCGACGCAGTCCGAGCCCATCTCGTAGAGGCGCTTGGTCGCGAGCGCGACGATCTGCGATTCCATCACGCCCGGCTTGAGCGCTGCGGCGATGTCCTGGTACACGCCGTCGACCATGGCCGCCGCCATGTTGAGCAGCGTCAGCTCGTCGATGCTCTTCACCTCGCGCGCCTCCAGCATCACCTGCTGGCCGTCGCGCACCTCGATGCCGGCTTTCTGCAGCGCGAACAGCATCGGCGGCTCCACCACGTCGACGCCCACCGGCATGTCGCCGACGCCTTCGGCATCGAGGATAGCCTTGATCTCCCTCGCCGCGTCGCGGAACAGCGTCAGATCGGCTCCGGTCGCGCCCCGCAGGCCGAGCAATCCGGCGCGGCAATGGTCGGCGTGCAGCCACGGCGCGTACAGCTTGTGGTGGCGCGCCGCGCTGCCGAAATCCCAGATGTACGGCTCGCCGTTTCCCGTGAGCAGCGAATAGCGCGTGAGCTTGTCGCGCGCCCACTCGCCGATCACCGTGCTGGTGGTGTAGCGGATATTGTGCTGGTCGAACGAGAGCAGCGCACCAAGACCGGAGTTCGCGAGCGCGGCGCGCACGCGCGCGAGGCGGTACCCGTGCAGCCTGCGGAAATCGACGCGCTCCTCGAAATCGACCTGCGTGCGGCCCGGCGCCTGCAGCGGTCGGTCCCAGCGGTGCGCGGGATCGACGTCGTCTGGACGGACGATCTTCGGCTCCGGATGCCGGCTCTTGCTAGCCATGGGAACTCCTCCAGCGGGCAATTTTATAACGAGCTAGCCGGAGATAAGCTCGATCCGCCGCCGGATGCGCGCCGCCGTTTCGCTGTCGCCGGCGTCCTCGGCGCGCTTCGCCTGCACGCCAAGCCAGGCAAGGAGCGGCCGCCGCCAGCCCTGCGCAGAGGCAATCTCGACCGCCTGGGCGATGCCGGCAGGACTGATGCGACCCGCCTTGAACTGCACGCCCAGCCCGACCAGACGCGAGAGCGCTTCGTCGCTCGCGGCACGCTGCGCCCGGCCGGACAGGTACTCGGCGTATCCGGTCTCCTCGCTGCGCGCCTCGCTTCGCAGAGCCTCGAACGCCGGGCAGTCATCGAACTCCAGGCTCGCGGTGCGCACCGCGCAGCGCGTCAGCTCCGCGCGGGCAAGCAGATCGCCGCGGCCGGTGCTCGCCAGCTCCGACTTGGCGCGCACGAACTCGGTCTCCGCGGCGCGGGTGTCGCCCGTGAGGTAATTGCGCTTGAACGATTCGAGGGCCTGCCGCGCATTCGTCTGCCAGTCGGGAGGCAGCGGGCCGCCGGCACAGCCGGCGAGCGCTAGCGCCAGCAGCGCGAGGCGCTTCACGGTAGCTTGATCTCGGTGCTGCGCTCGAATGGCCACCTGCGATTAATCTCGTCGATCAGGCCGCCGACCTTGCGCAGGCTGGCGTCGACCTCCGCGCGCAGCGTCGCAAGGTCCGTGGTGGCGGCCTTGGCGTTTGCCCCCACCTGCTGCGCATCGGCAAGCACCTGATCTGCCTTCTTCAGGGTCTCGCGCAGATCGCCAAGAATGCCGTTCGCCTGGGCGAGCGCGCGTTGCGCCGAATCCATCACGCCGCCCTCGCCGAACACCCTCTGATCGGTCTTTCCGAGCACGCCGTCGAAGCGCTGCGATACCGCGCTGAGCGAAGCCAGCAAGGCGTTGGCGCGGTCGATCGCGGCGGTCACCTTTTTCGCCTGCTCGTCGCCGCCGAGCACCGCGGCCAGGGCCCCCTGCCGGCCCGCGAGGCGCCCGGTCACGGTTTGCAGGTTGGCCAGGCTCGCTTGCAGGCTGCCGCCGGCCGCGGTCATCTGTTCGACGTTCTCCAGCATCGTGCGCAGCGTCGCGACCATGCGCGGGATCTCCTCGGACGCGTCACCTCGCAGCACTGGACGCACCGCGCCGTCCGCAAGAGGCGGATCCTGCAGGTTTCCCGTGTAGGCGCGGATCCTGGCGCTGCCTACGACTCCGCGTTCGATGGTGAAGACGCTGCTGGTGCGCAGCCAGCGGGCGTCCTTGCGCGGCACGTCGATGTCGATGCGTGCGCGCCCGTCCTCGTCCAGCGCCATGCGGTTCACACGCCCGATGGGGAAGCCGGAGAACGTAAGGTCCATGCCGATGCTCACGCCTTCGGCGTTGTCGGCCACCAGTGTCAGCCGCTGCCCGGCCTCGAATACGCCGCGCGCGTACAGCACGTAGACCACGAAGCCGACGGCCACCATCAGCGTGAGGCCGAGCAGCAGCCCAACCCTGAACTGCAAGTTTTTCGGGAGCGCCGTGACCCCGGGTTCGCGTTCCATCTTAGACGTACTTTACAGCCGTCTATAACCTAACAGAATGAATCATAAAGAAACTTGTGAATCCTCTCCCTCGCATACCGTCGGGAATACCGTCAAGCAGCGCTGTCATAGCAACGCTAGGGCGCCTTCGTAACGGGTACGACTTTACCGCGCATTACCGGCGTTCGGCGTCGGCACACTGGTTGGTGGTGGTGCGCGAGGACCTTGCGTCCTGCAGATGCGACTCTTGATCCATAGTCATCTCATGACGATATGCTTACGCTCCCTATCGACCCAGCTCGGCCAGAAATCGGCCCCTTTCCTGGATGCGCTGCTGTTCGTCCTCGGGTGGTTTAAGGCGGCAGATCAAGCAGCAAATGCGTACGGGCGCGGGTGGGGAGGAAACACTTCGTTGCCCTGCGAAGTGGCTTGCATGCCGTATCGTCCGAACGGACTTCCGCCGCAGTACTGAACGCCCATGACTCGAAAAAATACGATCATTGTTCTGCTGGCTTTAATTGTTCTGGCTGGCGTAGGAGTTTGGCTCAAGCATTACCTCGACATCGACCGCTGTTTAGATAACGGTGGTCGATGGAATTATGACGTAGGACGTTGCGAGACTAAGTAGTGAACAATCGGGAACAGACCGCGGATAGAAATTGAAACGTCTCCACCAACGCTCAGCCTTGCGCTGGGCGTTGTTGCTTTAGGGGCTCGCGCGCGCGTTCCGCGCGCATACAACTGTAAACACTGAACCTCAATCGCGCCGTGGGGTTGCATGCGATTTGTAGTACCTCTGTAGTCGTTGGGTTTACACGACAATCCAGCCGCGGCGCGGGTTTGCGGGCAGCCGGTAGGTGCGTATGGTGTGTATGGGGTTTCGGGCGTTAAAGACGCCCGAAAGAGCGTCCTATTTGCCGACGCTTTAGCGTCGGCTCGACCCCAAGGCCCGGAGTCGACAGCTGCAAGTGATTACTGGACAGGTACTGGACAAAAACTGGACAGCCACTGGACAAAAACTGGACAACGGCAGGCCTTTGAGGCCGTCAGCGAGGAGCGGATGAGTTCGTTGCATGGCCTGACTCCGAAAGCCAAGGCGCGAAGATTCCGCGCCTTGTTGCCCGACCATCGAGGCTTACAGGACGCCGATGTCCTTAACATCGAATTCTTTGGGGGGCGGCAAGGTCTGCTTCTGCCTTGGCGATACCCTGTTCGCGTTTAGTGATTTCCGCCAGTACGCTGGCCGGCAGCTCACCATGAGCACGCATCGCAAGCAGGTTGTCCCTCTCTCGTTTAAGCCTCTTGATTTAGGCTTCGGAGCTTCACGCGCTCCCGTGAACGCGGCGCTTACTTTCGGAACTTGCCATACTTCTCCCGGATAGCGTCG
>VBBY01000154.1 GCA_005881595.1 Betaproteobacteria bacterium
GATATCATTGACCCTTAACCACACCCGGGACAGCTAGATCCGATGTGCGGGATTCTCGGCATCGTCGCACGCTCGCCCGTCAACCAGCCGCTGTACGACGGGCTGCTCCTGCTGCAGCACCGCGGCCAGGACGCCGCGGGCATCGTCACGAGCGAGCGCAATTCCTTCCACATGCACAAGGCGCCTGGCATGGTGCGCGACGTGTTCCGCACGCGCAACATGCGCTCGCTGCCCGGCAACATGGGCATCGCGCATTGCCGCTACCCGACGGCCGGCTCGGCGTTCAGCTCGGCCGAGGCGCAGCCGTTCTACGTCAACTCGCCGTTCGGCATCGTCCTCGGGCACAACGGCAACCTGACCAATTCCGACCAGCTGAAGGAGGAGATGTTCCGCACCGACCTGCGGCACATCAACACCGGCTCGGACTCGGAAGTGCTAGTCAACGTGCTCGCGCACGAGCTGGAAAAGGCGTCGGACAAGCTGCGCCTCGAGCCGCAGACCATTTTCACGGCGATCGCGAATGTGCACCGGCGCGTCAAGGGCGCCTACGCCGTGGTGGCGATGATTGCCGGCAACGGCGTGCTTGCATTCCGCGATCCGTACGGTATCCGGCCGGCGGTGATCGGCTACAACGACACGCTGGCGGGAACCGAATACATGGTAGCGTCGGAGTCGGTCGCAGTGGACGCGCTCGGCTTCCGCGTGCTGCGCGATATCGGCCCCGGCGAAGCGGTGTTCATCGACGAGCACGGCAACTTCCATAGCCAGCAGTGCGCGCTGGACGCGAGCCTGAATCCCTGCATCTTCGAGTATGTCTACCTTGCCCGTCCCGACTCGCTGATCGACGGCGCCTCGGTCTACGAGACCCGGCTCAACATGGGCGAGAAGCTGGCCGAGAAGATCCGCCGCCAGTACCGCAGCCTCGAGGTCGACGTGGTGATCCCGATTCCCGATTCCAGCCGCCCCTCGGCGCTGCAGCTCGCGGCCGGCCTGGGCGTGCCCTACCGCGAGGGCTTCGTCAAGAACCGCTACATCGGCCGCACCTTCATCATGCCCGGGCAGGCGGTGCGCAAGCGCTCGGTGCGCCAGAAGCTGAACCCGATATCGATGGAGTTCGCGGGCAAGAACGTGCTGCTGGTGGATGACTCGATCGTGCGCGGCACGACCAGCCGCGAGATCGTGCAGATGGCGCGCGAATCGGGCGCGCGCAAGGTGTTCTTCGCCTCGGCGGCGCCGCCGGTGCGCTTCCCCAACGTCTACGGCATCGACATGCCGACCCGCGCCGAGCTGATCGCCGCGCATCGCAGCGAGGAGGAGGTGGCGGGAGAGCTCGGCGCCGATGCGCTCATCTACCAGGACCTCGACGCGCTGAAGGACGCGGTGCGCCGCGCCAATCCGAAGCTGAAGACCTTCGAGACCTCGTGCTTCGACGGGCACTACATCACGGGGGATATCACCAGCGACTACCTGCGCGACATCGAGATCCGGCGGGATGCCAGGCGCGACTCGGGGGACGACGCCGAAAGCGCACAGCTCGATTTGAACCTCGCGGCCTGATATACTGGCCTTCTCGCGCCGATTTGAGCCACAGCTTGCGGGCGCGTAATAAATGCCGCTAAAGCGTGCCGAAAAACCCGGTCCGCTGCGGCCGGGTTTTTTTATGGATAAAACGCCGGACATCTCCACCCTGGGCGTGCGCGCCGGCCAGGTGCGCAGCCAGTTCAACGAACACGCCGAGGCGCTCTATCTCACCTCGAGCTTCCTCTTCGACAACGCCGCGCAGGCGGCTGCGCGCTTCGCGGGCGGCGAGGAAGGGATGGTCTATTCGCGCTATACCAACCCAACGGTGTCGATGTTCCAGGAGCGCCTCGCGGCGCTCGAGAGCGCAGAGAGCTGCGTGGCGACCGCTTCGGGCATGGCGGCGATCCTCGCAACCGCAATGGTGCACCTCAAGAGCGGCGATCATGTGCTGTGCTCGAACGCGGTGTTCGGCGCGACGATCCAGCTCTTCAGCAGCATCCTGACGCGCTTCGGCGTCGAGACGACGTTCGTATCGCCGACCAGGACGCAGGAGTGGCAGCGCGCTCTCCGCCCCAGGACGAAGCTCTTTTTTCTCGAGACGCCGTCGAACCCGCTCACCGAAATCTCCGACATCGCGGCGCTTGGCCGGGTCGCAAAGTCCGCGGGCGCACTGCTGGCCGTGGACAACGTGTTCTGCACGCCGGCGCTGCAGCGGCCGCTCGAGCTCGGCGCCGACCTGGTGATCCACTCGGCGACCAAATACCTCGACGGGCAAGGCCGCGTGCTCGGCGGCGCGGTGCTGGGAGCGAAGACGCTGGTGGGCGATCCGATGACGGCGTTTCTGCGCACGGCGGGACCGGCGCTGTCGCCTTTCAACGCTTGGGTGCTGCTAAAAGGCCTCGAGACGCTGCAGCTGCGCATGGTTGCGCAGTCGGCCGCTGCTCTCGAGCTCGCGCGCTGGCTCGAGCGCCACCGGGCGGTCGCGCGTGTGCACTACCCCGGCCTCGCTTCGCACCCGCAGCACGAGTTGGCGAAGCGCCAGCAGCGCGCGGCCGGATCGGTGCTCTCTTTCGAGGTGAAAGGCGGGCGCGCGGCAGCCTGGCGTGTGATCGATTCGACCCGGATGATCTCGATCACGGCAAATCTCGGCGACGTGAAGAGCACCATTATTCATCCCGCGAGCACCACGCATGGCCGGATCTCGGCCGAGGCGCGCGCCGCCGCCGGCGTCACCGAAGGACTGGTGCGCATTGCAGTCGGCCTCGAGGCGGTCGCCGACCTGCAGGCCGACCTGGAACGCGGACTCACCTAGCCGATCAAAACCATGTGCATAAGTCCGTAGCCTCTCTACCGCGGCGGTGGGTGACGGTCGCACAGGCCGCCCTTCTTGCCGCGATCTATTTCGGGGCTGCCAGGCTCGCCCTGCTGCTGGCGATCCCGCCGGGGTATGCAACGGCGCTGTGGCCGCCCTCCGGAATCGCCCTGGCGGCGCTTCTCGTCCTCGGCCCTCGCCTTTGGCCCGGCGTGTGGATCGGCAGCGCGCTCGCCAATCTGAGCATCGACGCTTCGCTCCCGGCCGCGATCGTCATCGCCACCGGCAGCACGCTGCAGGCGCTCGTTCTGTCGGCGCTCCTCCGCCGGCACGTCGACATCGCGTATCGTTTCCGCCATGTTCAGCAGGTGGTGAAATTCGTTGTGCTGTCCGCGCTCGGCGCGACCATAGCGCCCACCGTAGCGCTGATCCCGCTCTCGCTCCTGTACCCCTTGCCGGGCGCGGACCTGTTCGCCAACTGGCGGACCTGGTGGCAGGGCGACACCTCGGGCATCCTGATCTTCACGCCGCTGATTCTGAGCTGGAGCGTGCGCGGCACAGTGCAATGGACGCCGCGCAGAGTGCTCGAGGGCCTGCTGCTCGCGGCTCTGCTTCTCGCCGCCACGCACGTGGCGTTCAGCAGCGGCTTCGGCCGCACCTTTGTCATCGTGCCGCTCATCGTATGGGCGGCGTTCCGCTTCGGCCAGCGCGAGGTGACCACCGCAATCACCGTGGTGTGCGCGCTGGCGCTCTGGTACACCCTGAGCGAGGAGAGCGGGCCGTTCGCCACCGCGCCGCTCAACGAGTCGCTGCTGCTGCTGCTGGCGTTCATCAGCACGGTGGTGTTCACCGGCCTGGTACTGTGCGCGGTGATCAGCGAGCTCAGTCGCGCGATGGGCGAGCTGCAGTCGCGAGTGCTCGAACGCACGCGCATGCTCGGCGAGAGCGAGCGACGCTTCCGGCTGATGGTGGAAAGCGTGGTCGACTATGCCATCTTCATGCTCGACAGCGACGGGCGCGTGGCGAGCTGGAATGCCGGCGCGCAGCGCATCCTAGGCTACAGCGCCGACGAGATCGTCGGCGAGAGCCTGTCGCAGTTCTACCCGCGCGAGGACCTCGAGCGCGGCGAGCCCCAGGTCGAGCTGGGGGCGGCGAAGGCCGAGGGGCGTTTCGAGCAAGAGGGCTGGTGCGTGCGCAAGGACGGCTCGACGTTCTGGGCCAACGCGGTGGTCACCGCGGTGCGCGATGACACCGGCAAGCTCCTCGGCTTCGCCAAGGTGACGCGCGACCTTACCGAGCGCAACCGCGTCGAAGCCGAGCTGATCCGTGCCAAGGTGGCGGCGGAGAAGGCGAGCGAGGCAAAGTCGCAGTTCCTCGCCAACATGTCGCATGAGTTGCGCACGCCGCTCAACAGTCTGCTGATCCTCGCGCGTCTGCTCGCCGACAACGTGGGCGGCAACCTCACCCCCAACGAGGTGCAGTTCGCGCAGACCATCTACGCGTCGGGCATGGATTTGCTCTCGATGATCAACGACCTGCTCGACCTGGCGAAGATCGAGTCGGGCGCCCTCACCACCGTCAACGTCGCGCCCGCGCGGCTCGACGAGCTGCGCGAGGACCTCGAGCGCACCTTCGGGCAGGTCGCGCAGGGCAAGGGCCTGCAATTCTCCATTTTCATCGACCCCGCGCTGCCGCCGCTGGTCAGTACCGACATGGGGCGCCTCAAGCAGGTGCTGAAGAACCTGCTCGCCAATGCGTTCAAGTTTACCAAGCAGGGCCGCGTCTCGCTCGCCATCGCGCCGGCGCAGTCCGGCTGGACGCCGGGGCACGGGCGGCTCGACGCGGCGCGCTCGGTAATCGCTCTCTCCGTCGCCGATACCGGCATCGGCATTCCGGCAGACAAGCAGAGGATCATCTTCGAGGCATTTCAGCAGGCCGACGGCACGACGAGCCGGCAATACGGCGGCACCGGCCTCGGGCTGTCGATCAGCCGTGAGCTGACCCGGCTGCTCGGCGGAGAGATCCGCCTGTCAAGCGACCCGGGGAAGGGCAGTACCTTTGCGCTCTACCTGCCGCTCGCCGACGCTTAGAAACGAACCAGCCGCGGTTCGCCCCGCGCAAGTTCCAGGTAGCCGCCGCGCCCGTACCAGTCGGGCAGCACCCAGCGCTCGCAGCGCCGCGCGTCGACCTGCACGGCGTGGCGGCCCGGCCGATGGGTGTGCCCATGCACCAGGCGGCGAACGCCGTGGCACCGCAGCGCCTCGCGCACGGCGTCGCGGTTCACGTCCATGATCGCGGCGGGCTTTTCCTGGATGACCGCCTTGCTTTTCTCGCGTAATGCCAGGATCGCGCTGCGCCGCTCGGCGACCGGCTGCGCCAGGAACTGCTGCTGCCAGGCGCTCGAGCGCGCCGTCGCGCGCCATGACTGGTAGTCGACGTCGTCCGTGCACAGGGTATCCCCGTGCATCAGAAGAGTCTTGACCCCGTTGATCTCTTCGAGGGTCGGATCCGCCAGCAGCTGCGCCCCGGTTTCCCTGCAGAACCGCTCGCCGATCAGGAAATCGCGGTTGCCGTGCATGACGCTCAGCCGCACGCCGCGCCGGGTCAGGTCGCGGAGGAAACCGGCGATGACGGCATTGAAGGACTCGTCAAGGCCGTCATCGCCGATCCAGTACTCGAACAGGTCGCCGAGGAGGTACAGCGCGTCGGCGGAGCGCGCTTTGCCTTCGAGGAAGGTGATCAGGCGCTCGTTCGCTTCGGGACGATCCTCGCTGAGGTGGAGATCGGAGGCGAAAAGCGCGCGCACTACTTCCCGCTCACCAGCGTCATCGACTCGATGACGACCGGCGAGCGCGGCACATCGCGCGGAAAGGGGCCGCCGGGGCCGGTCGGCGTCTTCGCGATCTTGGTGACCACGTCCATCCCCGAAACCACCTTGCCGAACACGGCGTAGCCATTGCCGTCGCTGCGCGGATCGCCCCAGTTGAGGAAGCCGTTGTCGCCGACGTTGATGAAGAACTGCGCCGTCGCCGAGTTGGGATCCGCGGTGCGCGCCATGGCCACGGCGCCGGGCTCGTTCTTCAGCCCGCCCTTCACGCCGGCCTGCGCCTCGTTGGCGATGGGCGAGCGCGTCTTCTTCTGCTTGAAGCCGCCATCGAAGCCGCCGCCCTGGATCATGAAGCCGTCGATCACGCGATGGAACACGGTGCCGTTGTAGTGGCCGTCGTGCACGTATTGCAGAAAATTTTCCACGGTTTTCGGCGCTTTCTCCGGGTACAGCTCGAGCCGGATCGTGCCGAGGTTCGTGCGCACGTCCACCTGCGGCTCGGCGGCAAGCGCGGCCGGGACCACCGCGGCGGTCGACAGCGCGAATAGATATTTGAGTTTCATCCTGCTCCTTCGTACAGAATTTTCCAGCGCCCTTCCTCCTTGATCCAGTACTGGCGCTTTCGCATGGTGGTCGACAGCGTGCTCGATCTGTAATCCTGCTCGAAGCTCACCACCACGAAGTCGCCCTCGCGCGGATAGCGGAACATCGCCACGCGCGACAGCTCGATCTTGATCCAGCTCTTGGCAGCGTTCACCGCGCGCTTGTGCGCGGCCCAGGCGGCGTAGTCCTGGCCGCCGCCTGCGCCGAAGCGCTGCGAGTAATGCCCGAGGTAGCGCTCGGTGTCGCGGCCCTGCCAGTCCGCGCGCCACTGCTCGAGCGCGGCGTTGAGAGAGCGGCGCTCGGCGTCGACCGATGCGGCATCGCTCCACTCGACTGCGTCGGCGATGATGACCGGCGTAGTCCCGACCTGCACGTAGCGTCCGATCGATTCGAGGTCGGGGTTGGCGAAGACCAGGCAGCCGTCGCTCGCGCGCGGCGGGCGGCTGTAGAGGTCGGCCGGCACGCCGTGCAGCCAAATGCCGTGCCCGTTGCGTCCCCGCCGGCGGTCCCATTCGTTGGGGTAGTTGATGGGGAACGCGCCCGCGCCGTAGAAGTCAGTGAGCTTGCTGCGCGGCAGGTTCCCGGTGACATGGTAGACGCCGATGGGCGTCTTCTGGTCGCCCTCGCGGGTTTTCTCGACGCCGTTCTTGCCAAGCGTGACGTAGAAGTCCGCCACCAGCCGCGGCCGGCCCTGGTCGTTGCCAAATACGTAAAGCCGCGAGCGGCGCGAGTCGACCACCAGGACATGCTTCTGCCCGGGATGCAGCTGCAGCACGTAGCGCGGCAGCCGATCCTCGGAGGGGCGCGAGCGCATCGCCCGCAGGCGCGCCAGCGCCTCTTCGCGCAAGCCTTCAATGCGGTCCTGCGGCACCGTCTTGACGACGTTGCCGAAGGTCAGCAGCGGGCGCGAGCGCGCCAGCAGCAGGTCCCCGCGCACCAGGTACGCGAGGCGGAAGTTGGGATAGTCGCGGAGCAGCGCGTCGACGCGCCTCAGCGCCTCGTCGACGCGGTTCGCCTCGATCGCATCGAACACCGCCGACAGGCGGTCTTCAGGGGTCGCGGCCGCTGCCGCGACGGCAAAGCCCAGCGCCACCAGGGAAAGCAGAACCCTCCTCACCTGCCCGCCTTCTCTTCCCGGATCTGCCAGCGGCCATCGGCCTTCACCAGCTCCAGGGTCTTGGTGTTCGAGCTGGTGAGCTTGTCGGAACGATAATCCTGGCGGAACGTGACGCTCGCCTCGTTGCTGCCGCGCAGGGTGACTTTGGGCGAGTCGACCTTGACCTCGATCGACTTCGGTGCGGCGATGCGCTCGCGCCGCGTCTTCTCCCACGCCGGACGCGCCTCGCCGCCGGGAGTCTTGAAGTCCCCGGCGTAATAGGACAGATAAGCATTGGCGTCCTTCTTCGACCAGGCTTCGGCCCAGCCGTTTACGGCTTTCAGGACTTCTGCATTGGCATCCGCGGCAGGCTTTTCAGGCGCCCTGGCAGCCACCGCGACCGGCGGTTTTGCCGGCTCCTTCGGCTTGGGCGGTTCCTTCGCCACGGCCACCACCGCCGGCTCGCGCACCAGCTCGCGCACCAGCGAGAGCTTGTTTTTCGCCCCGCTGTTCGACGAATCGAGCTGCAGCGCCTTGTCGTAAGCCTGGCTCGCCAGCTTGGCGTAAACGTCGCCCAGGTTTTCGTAGGCGGTGGCGTAGCTCGGATGCGTGCGGATCGACTGCTCGAGCGCGGTGCGGGCCTTCTCGTATTGCCCCTGCGAGGCGTAGATCACGGCGAGGTTGTTGTACGGCTCCGGCAGCTCAGGGTAGTCCTGCGTGAGCTTGGTGAAGATTTCGATGGCTTCCTTGCTCTTGCCCTGTTCGGTGACGATGATGCCCTTGAGAAAGCGCGCCTGCGGATCGCGCGGCTTCGCCTTCAGCGCCTTGTTGACGCGTTCGAGCGCCTGCGAGTGCTGCCCGGCTTTAAGGAATTTGGAAGCGTCCTGCAGGTCGTCGCCGCGCGCCGGAAGCGCGCTGCAGAGCGCCGCGGCGCAAAGCGCGGTCAAGCCCCGGCGCAGGCGGGCGTACGGGGCGGCTGGTTTATGCATTGTGTTAATATTTTCAAGGCCCTACGAAAGCGCTGCATTCTAGACTAACCCCCGCGCCTCCACAACTTTCACGCCGGCGCGAGCCATGCTGAAGATCTACAACTCCCTGGGCAGGACCAAGCAGGAATTCGTTCCGCTGCGGCCGGGCGAGGTGCGCATGTACGTCTGCGGCATGACGGTGTACGACTACCTGCACCTGGGCCATGCGCGCATGCTGATGGTCTTCGATGTCGTGCAGCGCTGGCTGCGCGCGAGCGGCTATCGCGTCACCTACGTGCGCAACATCACCGATATCGACGACAAGATCATCCGCCGCGCGCTCGAGAACCGGGAATCGATCGGCGAGCTGACCGCGCGCTTCATCCGCTGCATAGACGAAGACGCAGCGGCGCTCGGCGTGCAGAAGCCCGATCACGAGCCGCGCGCGACGCAGTACGTTGCGCAAATGGTCGACATGATCGGCCGCCTGGAGGAGAAAAAGCTCGCTTACCGCTCGGCCTCGGGCGACGTCAACTTCGCCGTGCGCCGCTTTCCCGGGTACGGCATGCTCTCGGGGAAATCGCTCGACGAGCTGCGCGCCGGCGAGCGCGTCGAGGTCGACGCCTCCAAGCAAGACCCTCTCGACTTCGTGCTCTGGAAGCGCTCCAAGCCCGACGAGCCGAAGTGGCCTTCGCGCTACGGCGAAGGGCGGCCGGGCTGGCACATCGAATGCTCCGCCATGGGCTGCGCGCTGCTCGGCGAGCATTTCGACATCCACGGCGGCGGCGAGGACCTGCAGTTCCCGCACCACGAGAACGAGATCGCGCAGTCCGAGGGCGCGAATGGCGTCAAGTTCGTCAATTACTGGATGCACAACGGTTTCCTGCGCGTCGACGAGGAGAAGATGTCGAAGTCGCTCGGCAACTTCTTCACCGTGCGCGAGGTGCTGCAGCGCTTCGATCCCGAGGTGGTGCGCTTCTTCATCCTGCGCGCGCATTACCGCAGCCCGCTCAACTATTCGGACCTGCATCTCGAAGATGCCAAGCAGGCGCTGACCCGCCTCTACACCGCATTGAAAGGTTCCGGCAGTTCTGCAGTCGACTGGAACGCACCGCACGCTCGCCGATTCAGGGAGGCGATGGACGATGACATTGGCACTCCCGAGGCGGTGGCGGTGCTCTTCGAGCTCGCGCACGAGATCGGTCGCGGCCGCAGGGAGCTGGCGCCGCAGCTGAGGGCGCTGGGCGGCGTCCTGGGACTGCTGCAGCGCGACGCCGATGCATTCCTGCGCGGCGGAGAGGCCGGCGACTGGATCGCCGCGCGCATCGCCGCGCGCGAGGCGGCGAGGAAGCGTAAGGATTTCCGGGCCGCGGACGACATACGGCGCGAACTGCTGGAAAAAGGCATCGTCCTGGAGGATAGTCCAGGGGGAACGACATGGCGGCGGACATAAAGGAACTCGTGCATCCCCTGGTAGTGCGCGTCACGCACTGGATCAACGTCGTCGCCTTGCTGCTGATGGTCGCCAGCGGCTGGCGCATCTACAACGCCGATCCGATCTTCGACTTCTCCTTTCCCGACGAGCTGACGCTCGGCGGCTGGCTGGCCGGTGCGCTGCAGTGGCACTTCGCGGCCATGTGGCTGCTGGTGCTGAACGGCCTGGTGTACGTCTGCTACGGCATCATCTCGGGGCACTTCAGGAGGAAATTGCTGCCGATCTCGCCCGTTGCGGTGCTGCGCGACGTGCGCGATGCGCTGCGCGGGCGGCTCGCGCATGACGATCTGTCGGTCTACAACGCCGCGCAGCGCGCGGCGTATCTCGCGCTGATCATCGCGCTCATCGTCATGGTTCTTTCCGGCCTGGCGATCTGGAAGCCGGTTCAGCTCTACTGGCTGGCAAGCCTGATGGGCGACTACGAAGGCGCTCGCCTGCTGCACTTCTTCGCCATGGCAGCGGTGGTGCTGATCGTGGTCGTGCATGTGGTCATGGTGATCCTAGTGCCGCGCACCTTTCCCACCATGTTCACGGGCCGCATCCGGAGGGCGTCATGAGCAACAAGATGGGCGGAAGTTTTCTCGCGCATCGCACGCCGCAGGTGGCGAATCTCGAGCGGCGGCTGTTCCTGAAGCGCGGGCTGTCGGTCGGCGCGCTGGCGCTGCTGGCCGGCTGCGAGCTGACCGACGCCGAGAGCGTGCAGAAGGTTCTCTGGGCGATGTCGGGCTGGAACGACCGCGTGCAGGACTGGCTCTTCGACCCGAGTCGCCTGGCCCCCGAATTTCCAGAGAGCAGGATCACCAGGCCGTTCCCGTTCAACGGCTACTACAGCGAGAGCGAAGTACCGGTCATCGACGGCACCGACTACAGGCTCGAGCTCGGCGGCATGATCCGCGACGCAAAGCCCTGGAGGCTGCCCGAGCTCTACGCGCTGCCGCAGGTCTCGCAGGTCACGCGGCACATCTGTGTCGAGGGGTGGAGCGCGATCGGCAAGTGGAGCGGGGTACGCTTTTCAGATTTTCTGCAGCGCGTGGGCGCCGATACCACGGCGAAGTACGTCGGCTTCCAGTGCGCCGACGATTATTCGACCAGCATCGACATGGCGACCGCCCTGCACCCGCAGACGCTTCTCGCCCTGCGCTACGCCGACGAGATCCTGCCGCCGAAGTACGGCTTCCCCATGAAGCTGCGCATGCCCACCAAGCTGGGCTTCAAGAACCCCAAGCACATCGCCGCGATCTTCGTCACCAACGAGAACCCGGGCGGCTACTGGGAGGACAAGGGCTACAACTGGTTCAGCGGCTCCTGAGCCGCGGGCCGGCTCAATGCCCCCGGCCGCCCAGGAACTCGCCCATTTTCTCTAGCAGCGCATCGGGTTGCTCGAGCATCGGGCAGTGGCCCGAGCCCGGAATTTCTTCGTAGTACGCACCAGGAATGCGCCCTGCCAGGTCGCGCGCCAGCGTCGGCGGCGTGGTCTGATCCAGCGCGCCGCACAGCACCAGGGTCGGGTTCTGGATTTTTTCGGCGCTCGAGCTGAGGTCCAGAGCCGCAAGCGCGAGGCAGGCGCGCGCAAAGCATTGCGGGTCGACGGCCGCGAGCGCTGCCTTGCGGGCGGCGATGATCTTCGGATGTTTTCGGGCGAACTCGGGCGGAAACAAGCGCCCAATCGCAGTATCGAGGACCGCCTGCATGCCCGCCTCCGAGACGCGTTGCGCCATGGCGCTGAACGGCATGCGCGCCGCCTCGGGGAACACGGCCAGCGTATCGGCCACCACCAGGCGGCGAAACCGCGCGCCGTGCCTGATCGCCAGCTCGAGCGCCACGAAGGCGCCGAACCCATTGCCAAAGACATCGGTGTCGCGCGGCAGCTCGAGTGCGCCCATCACGCGGGCGACATGATCGGCATGCGCGCCTACTGAATCGAGCTGGACTGGACTCGAGCGGCCAAACCCGGGCAGGTTGATGCGCGTTACGCGGCGGCTCTTGGCGAGCTTGGACAGCACCCCGTCGAACACGCTGAGCTCGGTGAGCAGCGAGTGCAGAAGGAGCAGCTGCGGGGCGCCCTTGCCATGCTGGTCGTACTCGACCCGCGCCTGCTCGAGCTCGAGCAGCGCCATTACGGCTCGAGATTCTTCGACGGCGGGAATTCGCGCGAATACACCGGGCTCGCCAGGAACTGCTTCGGCTCGTAGGTCCAGAACTGCGTCACGCCGGGGTAGGTCCGGATCACCGCGTTCACCAGCTTGCCGCCGCGCCGCTCGACCTTGCGGATGTAGACCGGCATCACCGGGTTGCCGTACTCGTCGAGCCGCCAATCGCCGCGCGGATCGCGCACATTGCCGGGACTGCGCAACGCCTGCATGAACGCTTCCTTGTCCTCGACGCGGCCTTTCACCGCCTGCGCCGCAGCTTCGACCAGCGCCGCCGCCGAGTAGGCGCCGAGCGTGTAATAGCCGGGGTCGACGCCATACTCCTTGTTCACCGCGGCGACGAAGCGCTTGTTCTCCGCCGAGTCGATTCCCGCGGCGTACCAGCCGCCCGTCACCACGCCGAGCGCCTCGTCGCCCATCTGGCGCAGGATCCCCTCGTCGGCGGTGGTCATGCTGCCCAGTACCGGCTGCTGCATGCCGTATTCCTTGTACTGCTTGAGGAAACGCAGGCCGTTGGCGCCGGCAAACCCGGCGTAGACGGCGTCGACGTTCGGCTTGATCTGCGCGATATAGGAGCCGTAATCCGGCACGTTGAGCGGCGGCCAGAGCTTTTGCACCACTCTTCCGCCGTGGTCCTCGAAGACGCGCTGGAAGCCGGCCGCGGTCTCGTGGCCGTAGGCAAAGTCGTCGGCGATGATCGCGACGCGCTTGTAGCCGAGCGTCTGCGCCGCGTATTCGCCGAGCGCATGGTTCGATTGCGCCGAGGTGCCGACCGTGCGCACGAACCAGGGATTGAGCTTGCGCTGCGTCAGGTCCTCGGCCGCGGCCGAGCAGGACACCGTCGGCGTGCGGGTCTGGCGCAGGTAGTCGTCGATGGCGATGGCCTCGAATGCCGCGAGCGGCCCGATCACGACATGGACCCTGCTGCGCTCGACCAGGTCCTGCGCCTTGGTCTTGGCGCCCGCCGGGTTGCCGCCGGTGTCGGCGATGATC
Source organism: Betaproteobacteria bacterium (assembly GCA_005881595.1). GTDB lineage: Bacteria > Pseudomonadota > Gammaproteobacteria > Burkholderiales > SG8-39 > SCGC-AG-212-J23. Next base: position 12,966 of record VBBY01000154.1, read on the forward strand.
AGCTCGACCTTGCGGCCGGCGAGCGTGTAATTGCGCTCCTTCAGGAACAGCTGGATGCCTTCTTCCATCTGCTTGCCGCCGGCGGCCAGCGCGCCCGAGCGCACAGTGAGGAAGCCGATGCGGATCGGGTCGGTTTGCCCATGAGCGAACAACGGCAGACACGCAGCCAGACAGAACAGCAGGCTTCGAAACATGATCTCCTCCTGTGGCTGCCGCAAGATTAGCATGCTTAAAATGTCACCAACGTGATGCCATTCGAGCTGGCCGAGCCGCGATCGCTGCGCGAGGCGATCGCGTCGCTCGATGCGAAGGACCCTTCGGTGCGGCCGATCTCGGGCGGCACCGCCCTGATGCTGATGATGAAGGCCGGCGTGCTGCGCCCGTCGCGTCTGGTTAGCCTGGGCAAGCTCGGCCTCGCGGGCATCCGGACCGGGCCGGGAGGCGAGCTGCGCGTTGGCGCGATGACTTCTCTCCGCACGATTGAGAAATCCGAAATCGTGCGAAAGGGCTGGCCGGTGATCGCGCGCACGCTGCGCACGCTGGCCAACGTCCGGGTCCGCAACGTGGCGACCGTGGGCGGCCATCTTGCGCACGCCGATCCCCACATGGACCTGCCGCCGGTGCTGAGCGCGCTCGGCGCCCGCGTCACGATTGCCGGGGCTGCGGGCGAGCGCAGCATTCCGGTCGAGGAACTCGGCACCGGATACTTGGAAACCTCGATCCGCCTCGACGAGCTGATCACGCTGCTCGAAGTGCCGCCGCTCGGCGGCAGGAGCGCAGCCTATCTCAAATGCACCACGCGCTCGGCTGACGACTGGCCCGCGGTGGGAGTAGCGGTTTCTCTGGATTTCCAGGGAGATTCGATTCGCGAGGCGAGCGTGGTGATCGGCGCCGCGACCGACAAGCCGACCAGGCTCGCCGCGGTGGAAAGAATTCTTGTGGGCAGGAAGCTCGATGAAAACCTGCTGGACGAGGCGGCGACGCAGGAGCTGAGCGTTGAGGGCGATCTGCACGGCTCGGCGGCGTATAAGAAACAGCTGATTCGCGTCTATCTCAGACGCGCCATTCATGAAGCGCGCGCTCAGTCCCGCTGAAACGCCGCAGGTCGGGCGCTCGCTGCCGCGCCTGGAGTCCTGGCTGAAGGTCACCGGGCGGGCCGAGTACGTCCACAACCTGCGCCTGCCCGGCATGCTGTACGGCAGGATTTTCCGCAGCAGCGTCGCGCACGGCAGGATCAGGCGCCTCGACGTGAGCGCTGCCCAGGCCGTGGGCGGCGTGCATCGCGTGGTGAGCGCCGCCGATCTGAAGGGAATCGTGCCCGACCCGTATTACGGCCCGGCGTTCCACGACCAGCCGGTGCTCGCGGTGGACAAGGTCCGCTACGTCGGCGAGCCGGTCGCGGTGGTGCTCGCCGCCGACCCGCACGTGGCGGAGGAAGCGGCGCACCTGATCGTCGCAGAATACGAGGAGCTGCCCGCCGTCTACGACGAGCTCGAGGCGATGACCTCGAAAGCCATCGTCCACGACGCGCTCAAGCCGGCAGGGACGTTCCCGGACCTGAAGCACCTGAAAGGAAGGACCGGCACGAATGTAGCGCTCGATTTCCACCTTCGGCGCGGCGACGCCGCGCAGGCGCTCGCCGCGGCGGATCGCGTGTTCGAGCACCGCTTCCGCACCCAGCAGGTGATGCACACGCCGCTCGAGCCGCTCGTCTCGGTCGCCGAGTCGACCGACAGCTCGCTCACCATCCATACCGCCTCCCAGAGCCCTTCGTTCGTGCGCATCGAGGTCGCGCGGCTGCTGGGCTGGCCTGAGAACAGGATCCGCGTGCGCGTGCCGTTTCTCGGCGGCGGCTTCGGCGCCAAGCTCTACATCAAGCTGGAGGCGCTGGTGGCGGTGCTCTCGCTGCTCACACGACGGGCGGTAAAGATCTCGCTCACCATGGAAGAGCAGTTCTTCACCATCACCAAGCACGCGAGCAGCTTCCGTATCAAGAGCGGCGTTACGCGCGACGGCCGCATCTGCGCGCGCGAGTGCGAGGTCTGGTGGAACGGCGGCGCCTACGCCGACATCGGGCCGCGCGTGACGCAGAAGTCCGGCTTCACCGCTGCGGGCCCCTACGACATCGAGCACGTCGCGATCGATTCGTACGCGCTGTACACGAATCTGCCGCCTGCCGGCGCGCTGCGCGGCTTCGGCATCCCGCAGCTGGTGTGGGCCTACGAGTGCCACACCGACATGATGGCGCGCGAGCTGGGAATCGACCCGATCGAGTTTCGCCGCAGGAACCTGCTGCGCGACGGGCGGCCGCAGGCGACCGGCACGCTGATGCGCGACGCGGCGATCGAGAAGGTCCTCGACCGCCTTGCCGTTCTGCTGGAATGGAATCGTCCTTTTGATCGAGGCACGGGGGTGGTGCGGCGCGGCCGCGGCATTGCCATCGGCTTCAAGGCCTGCGTGTCGCCGACCACCTCGCTTGCCGCAGTGAACGTCAATGGCGACGGCAGCTGCATCGTCTATTGCAGCACCGTCGACATGGGGCAGGGCTCGGACACCGCGATGGCGCAGATTGCCGGCGAAGTGCTCCACCTGCCCGCCGAAACGGTGCGGGTAGTGCATTCCGACACCGACGTTACGCCTTACGACATGGCGACGCTCGGCTCGCGCTCGCTGTTTCACATGGGCAACGCGGTCAAGCTGGCGGCGGAGGACGCTTTGAAGAAACTAAATCAGTTGAAAAGCGAATTACAAATGCCGCCCGATGCCGCGATCCCTGAAATCTTCAAGAAGAAATACGGGATGCAGGCAGGGAACGTTGTCGGCACGGGGAGCTTCATCCCGAGCTACGCGCCGCCCGACTACGCCACCGGCCTGACGAGCGACGCGACGCCGTTCTGGATGGTCGGCGGCAGCGGCGTGGAGATCGAGGTGGACACCGAGACGGGCCGGGTGCGGGTGGCGCGGCTGGTCAACGTCGCCGACGTCGGCACGCCGATCAACCCGAAGATCGTCGAGACACAGCTCTCCGGCGCGGCGATCATGCAGCTCGGCTTCACGCTGTTCGAGAAAATGCTGTTCGACGAGCACGGCCAGCTGCGCAATGCGTCGCTCGCGGAGTACAAGATTCCAGGCTTCCTGGACATGCCCGAAGAGATCATCAATGAAGCGGTGAGCGCCGAGCAGCGCTCCGGGCCTTTCGGCGCCAAGGGCGTCGGCGAGACCGGGACCTTCGGCGTGTCCCCGGCCATCGCCAACGCGATCCACGACGCGGTTGGGGTGAGACTCACTGTGCTCCCGCTCAATCCGGAATCCATTTTCATGGAACTGCAAAAAGCGAAATGAGGCGCAGCATTCAATTCCGCCTGAACGGCGAGGCGGTGTCGGCGCAGGTGGCGCCGCACGAGACGCTGGTCGAGGTCCTGCAGGACGCATTCGGCCTTTTCGGCGCGCGCGAGAGCTGCGGGCAGGGCTTGTGCGGCTGCTGCACGGTAGTGGTTAACGGGCGCGCCGTGTCCGGCTGCCTGTATCTCGCGTCGTTCGCCGAGGGTGGCGAAGTATCGACCATCGAGGCCGGCAGCCGGCTCGACGCGGTGCAGGAAGCGTTCATCGAATGCGGCAGCCTGCAGTGCGGCTTCTGCACGCCCGGCTTTATCCTGATGACCCGCCAGCTGCTCGAGGAGCACCCCGAGCCCGACGACGACACCATCCGGCACTATCTTTCCGGCAACCTGTGCCGCTGCGCGGCCTACCCGCAGATCATCGAGGCCGTGAAGCTCGCGGCGCGGAAAATGAGGCAGACATGAGACAGCTCATTTGCTTGGTATTCTTATTGTTCGGGGTGAGAAATTCGGGGACGGAGCCCTAACTCCAGCGACGCGCAGCTTTCGGAGTTAGGGCTCCGTCCCCGAATTCTCAGCCTTCGAAGAACTCTTTCACCTTGTCGAGCCAGGACTTGGCGCGCGGGTTGTGGCGCGCGCTGTCCTGCTGGCTGATCGACTCGAACTCGCGCAGCAGCTGGCGCTGGCGCTCGGTGAGGCTGACCGGCGTTTCCACCACCACGTGGCAGAACAGGTCGCCCGGCAGGTGGCTGCGCACGCCCTTGATGCCTTTGCCTTT